>JANXZJ010000086.1 GCA_025355585.1 Mariniphaga sp.
GAAAACGAAGAAGCAATTTTTTTAAAGAAAGAACCGAAAAAAAATAGTTTTAACGTAAATCATCATCAATCCTTCGGGAAAATAAAACGCTGAGGGCAAAAAAATAAAAATAAGGTGACTTTACAGACAGACTCTAATTAGTTAAAGGTAACGTAATCTTTATTTTTGTTCCGCCGCTATTTTTAGGAGAGATATCAAATGTACTACCCAACGATGCAGCCCTTTCCTTCATACTTATAATGCCAAACGATTTTTTCGATTTTATTTCATCTTCAGTGATTCCGATTCCATTATCAGAAATCGTGAAATTAATTGATGTGTGGTCTTTGTTCATTCCGATTTCAACTTGGGTGGCTTTGGAATGTCTGGCAATATTGGTCAGTGATTCCTGCATGATTCTGAAAAGAGTAAGAGAATTATTAGGCGAGATATCAAGTTCTGAGTCCATATCAAGAAATACCTCTACTCCGTTTCTTAAGGCAAATTCTTTTGTATACCATTCTATGGCAGCTTCAAGTCCAAGATCATCAATTATTTCTGGCCGTAACTGAGACGTGAGACGCTGTACGGTTTTGATTGTTTCACCTACTAGAGCAGATACTTTATTGATTTTTAAAACGACTTCACCATCGGTTACGCTTTGCCTGATTATTCCAAGATCAATTTTAACAGCGGTAAGCGCCTGACCCAGATCGTCGTGAAGTTCTCTCGAAATAGCTTTTCTTTCACTTTCTCTTACATCATTGGTATATTGGGTCAGTTCATGCAATTGCTCAAGCGAACTTTTCAGTTTTTCTTCGGTAATTTTCCTTTCGGTAATGTCTTTTGTGAAAGCAAGAAATTGTCTTTCAGCCAGTTTAACCGCTTCAAAGGTCCACCATCTTTTTGTCCCATTTTTATGCTGAAATAACAAATCAGCTTTTGAGGCGCCTGTTCTAACTGCTTTTCTTAAATGTTCCAGTCCGTCTTTAAGCGATTCCTCGGGTAGAATATCCTTAACCGACATTTTTAAAAGGTCATCCTTCGAATATCCCGTTAAATTACAGGCTGCTATATTAACTTCAACATACTTTCCTTTTTCATTTATCACAAAAACACCATCCGGAGCATTATCGATGTAACTTCTGTATCTTTCTTCGCTTTTTTTCAGCGCTGCATTCACCTTGATTAATTCATCAGCAGATGCCCTTAATAGCGATGCGTCATTGATTATTGTCTGTTTCTGATTGAAAAGGTCAAGAAATACATTGATTTTACTTACGAGGATTCGACTATGGAATGGTTTATAAATATAATCGACGGCACCGTTATCATATCCCTTAAATACTTCTAGTTCGTTTACATAGTTTGCAGTCAGAAAGATAACTGGCACTTTGTCTTCCGATCTTTCTTCATTCATCCTCATAGCCAATTCATAGCCATTCATACCAGGCATTTGAACATCGATAATTGCCAGGGCTAGTTTAATTCCTTTGGTTTTCTCCATTGCCTCATCTCCGGATAACGCCTGAATCAGGTTAACTTTGATCTTTTGGGAGATAATGGCCCTAAGTACGAACAGATTTTCTTCGGAGTCGTCAACAATAAGAAGGTTTGGCAAATGTTTCATTGGAATGGATATATGCTTTAAATCCTTTTTCAAATCACAAAACTAATAGTCAAGGTATTAATGGCAAAGTTATCTGTTTTTATTGTTTTTTAAGAATTTTTAATAAATATAAAAAAGCATTTTTAAGAATTTTTCTAATGACAATAAGCTATCTTTTGAAAATTTAAAATTTCATAAATAACAATAAATAAGCATGTTAGCTATTTCTTGAAAAGAAGATTAGCCGATCGACGTATCTAATCGATCGCTTAATCCGCACCGATTTTTCTATTTTTCCACTTGCAGACGATGCTTAAGCTAATCCCGGCAACTCCATTCCGGTTATTTTCCGGTATAAATTAAGGGCAAAGAGATCAGTCATTCCAGAGACAAAATCGACAACTGACTGGATTTTTCCATACATCGAATCATCCGGATTTGCGTATTGGGATGGGATAAGCATCAGAAGTTTTTTCGAGAGAAAATCATTTGGATTAACGACTGCAGTGATGAATGCTTCGAGCAATGTCCCGAGTATTTTGTAACCTGCAATTTCAATTTCGATGACAGCCCGATCATTGTAAATCCTTTCCTGCGAAATTAATTTTATTTGCGCCATGGCTCCTTTTGATGGTTCAGTCAATGAATCGAATAGCGGAATTATCTTCACTTCATTTCCGAAACTCTCGATTCGCGAAATGAAGATCGCGGCACATTCCTTTGTAAGTTTACTAATAACCATTGCCCGGAGATAAGCAATTCTTTCATTACAATCGCTTACAAGATTTAAGGTACTGGTTATATTGGCGAGCAACTGAATATCAGCTGTAGGATGAAAGAATTTGAGAAAAAGAGCTTCAGTTTCGGGATAAGTGAGAATCTTAAGTTTATGGGCATCTTCCACATCCATAATCTGATAACAGATATCATCGGCAGCTTCGACCAGGTAGACCAACGGATGCCTCCTGTATTGCAGCGGTTTGTCTGATATTTTAACCATATCAAGTTGAGAAGCAATTTTTCGGAACAACTCTTTTTCACTTTGAAAGAAGCCGAATTTGGGTTTTCCTCCGGCAAGTGACGATTCGTACGGATATTTAACAATGCTGGCTAACGTGCTGTATGTTAATGCAAATCCTCCATTTCTCTTTCCTGCAAACTGATGGCTTAGAACCCTGAAAGCATTGGCATTTCCTTCAAAACAGGTGAAATCGGTCCATTGTGCCTCCGTAACTTCGTTTTGGTATTTTGATCCTCCTCCTCGTTTAAAAAAATCGGCGATAGCACTCTCTCCCGAATGTCCAAACGGCGGGTTTCCGAGATCATGCGCCAGACAGGCGGCTGATACAATTGCTCCAATTTCACCAACAATAGATTGAAGGTGAGAATTCTGGTTGTTTCTTATCGCCGCAGTAACCAGGTTTCCGAGCGAACGTCCGACACTGGCCACCTCAAGTGAATGCGTGAGCCTGTTGTGAACAAAAATACTACCCGGCAAAGGAAATACCTGCGTTTTATCCTGAAGTCGTCTGAAAGGTGAGGAGAATATGATCCTGTCGTAATCGCGCTGAAAGGTTGACCGTATATCTTCAGTTTCCTGAACCATTCGATCCTCAAGACCGAGCCGGCAGTCAGCAATCAATTTTTCCCATTTTAACATTTCTGACATAATTTTTAAACCGGATCCCTAAGTGAATCAGATTTCATTGCGTCAAAGTTGTCCGTTTTTTTGATGATTACAAAATTTGTTTGCTCATTCCTCTTAATTGAATACCTTCGCAGCTAAATTTTTTCCTGAATATGCTATCACCAATGCTTAATGGATTGCTTCTTCCATTTCTGGTTGCCATGTTCCTGGCAATTAATATGGGAGGCAGCGGAACTTCCCCTTCTTTTGCAACCGCTTATGGTTCAGGTATACTACGAAAAGATCTTATTCCAGGTCTTTTCGGGCTGTGTGTACTGGTCGGTGCACTGCTTGCAGGTAAGAACACTGCAATCACATTGGGTAAAGGGATTCTTCCGGCCGAAAGTCTTAATTATACTTTGACGACTATTATCCTTTTTTCAGTGGCACTCTCATTGCTCTTTGCCAACCTCGTTGGAGTTCCTCAATCTACTTCCCAGTCAACCGTATTGGCATTGGCAGCGCCCGCTTTTTATATGGATCAGTTAAATGTCCGAAAGGTTTTTTGGGAGATCATTCCGACATGGGTTATACTTCCTATTATCTCGTTTGGAATTATGTATCTGATTGCCAAAGTTTCAATAAAACGGTTCGACTACAAACATCCAGGTTATTTTCAGACCGTAAAAAGGCAGTCTTTCTTTCGCTGGGTTGTAATTATCACCAGCTGTTATGTCGCTTTTTCGATTGGATCGAACAATGTTGCAAATGCCTCTGGTCCCATAGCCTCCATGATTACTAATGAATTACACATCAATCCCACAGGCGGAAATTTCGTTTTGATCATGATTCTCGCAACCCTGATCATCGCCCCATCTTTTGGAATTGGCAGTTCAATATTTGGCCGGAAGTTAATCGTTAAGACAGGAACTGAAATTGTCGAAATAGGAAGAGTAGAAGCTTCAATTATATCTGTAATCACGGCATCGTTGCTGCTTTCAGCGTCAGTTAGCCGGGGCATCCCTACTTCACTTGTTCAGCTTAATACTTTTGCTATTCTTGCCTTAAGTGTCTCAAAAAAAGGATGGAAAGAAACATTTTCGAATAAGGTTGTGAAGCGGCTCTGGATTATCTGGTTTATTGCACCTGTGTTTGCGTTTCTTCTTTCTTACGTTTTGACCGCCATGGCCGATCATGCCGGGCTGATACATTTTTGATTTTTAATAGATTCCTGTTCTCGCTTTCTTTAACTCCCGTTCCATTTCAGCTGAATTCTGAAAATGGTTATGCAATGTTGACTTGAATTCAGACCCATGATTCGATATAATGGTATGAACAAGCTCGTGAACGATGACATAGTCTATCAGATGATCGCTAAGCCGCATCAGGTGAAGATTTAGGTTGATGTTTTTGCGGTTTGAGCAGCTTCCCCAATTTGTTTTGTTATTTTTAATCGTTACTTTTTTATACGTATATCCCAGACTGGATGCAAGTTCTGCAATTCGTACCGGCAGGTATTTTTTTGCATCAAACCGTAAAACATTCTCAATTGCCAACCTTAATGTATTTTGCAATTCTTTAGATTCAATTAATTGACCTGCAGGATATTCAAAAAGAACATTTTTCTCTTTCTCCAGGTACCTGATCTTTAATCGGGGTACATCTGAAGAACATACATGGTAGTTGTAATTTCTGGTTGAAAACAAATGACCAGGTTGTATCAGTTTTGGTGCGCCCAATTTGCCTGCCAATTTTTCTTTTGTCTGAAATATCCACAGGAGGTGTTCGCTTAGAAATTTCTCACCGCTTTGGAAAGAAGCGGTCCAGGGTATTGTGACCCGCGCTGTGCCATCGGGCCGAACGGCAATTTTAAAACGTATGGCCTGGCGGTTTTTTGTAATTGTCACTGTTCCGATTTGGTCGATATTTACCTGTTTTGTATTCATGAATTTGCCTTTGTAATTAACACATCATTAAATCAATACGTGTGGATCTATAATTTACTAAGATTGCATTGAAGATTATAAATGGTTCATATACGAAATAAACATCCCATTTTTAATGCAGCTATACTGACTGCAAAAATACCGGAATAACAATTGATTTGCTACCAAAATAGTTGTAATTTAACTGCGTATTTGGGATGCCCAAGTTTATTTGAAACCGATGTATCTATTCCCGAATTCTACCAACTAACTTTTTAAAACTTTGCTGCCATGGCAAAAAACAGAAAAGACGCGGTGTATGGGACACTTGGAAAGAGTGAATCATTATTTGTTGTTCATGGGAAATCACTGCATGGTTCCCTTGTATTTGAATCCCTGGCCCCTTTCCCTGGATATTACAATCACCAGGAAAATGATGTGAAACCGGTTTATCTATACCTGGCCCTCGATCGGGAGTACAGTGTTTTTGATATTGAATGGGCAAAACTAGCAGTAAAAAAGAGGTATAACTGGCATTTTGAAATTGCAAAAGGGAAAATCGAGCTTTTCGACAAGCATTTAGACGTCGTACGTTTGCGCCACCTTGACAGTTTTGATCAGCTTATTCCAATTCAAAATGAGTTTATTAAAGCTGGTATAAAATTAAAGATGAATACGCTGAATCATGTAAAGAATGAAGAAGGTTTCATTCAGCTTTCGAAGATATTCAATATCAGAAAACTGGGAAAGGGGATATATATCGATGCCAGCGAAGATTACCATGCTTACCTGCTGCTTCCTCACAAGTTAACACAGAACGAATTTGAAGCGACCACATTGACAGTCAAATATAACTGGGAATTACCCGGTTTTGATGCCGCCGCCGGCTGCTTCTTTATCAGGGGAAAACTGAAGGAAATGGTTCGTATCTATTCCAAGAACATTACAATTGAATACCTGGAAAAGCTCAGGAAACTTTATCTGTCCAAAATGAAAGGGTAATTGACTTAATCTTTAACATTTAAAAGACAAAAGGTTGCATTTAAAGCAGCCTTTTGTCTTTTAATTGGATTAACCTTTTTTTGAGTTGGCAACCAGCTTGTTGAAAAGCACTAACTGTTCTTTTAAAGCAGCAATTTTATCGGCAGGTTCGGTACGGGCTTCGAGTAGAATCCATCCGTTATAGTGAATTCTAGCGAAAAGGTCGAAAAGTTGCTGGTAGGGGTAATCTCCGACGTTGAATTCACGGACATGTACGGTATCGCCAAACCACTTTTTAACACTGTTGAAGTTCCCTTCGAGGCCAGGAGGAAGAAGATCCTGATCGTTGCAGTTCCAGCACATCTTCACGTTTTTTTCGGTCACCTGATCAAAAATCGCTTTCATATTGGGCAGTTCCTGAGTCTTATTACCATGAACTTCTACTCGCACAAGTTGACCGTAATCGAGCGCAAATTTTCCGACTTCGTTTAACGAAGCGGCAATCTGTGCGATGGTTTTCTCCTTTGATACACCTTCCGGCAGATCATTGGGCTTTACTTTAATACCCGAAGCACCGATATCTTTGCATAGTTTTATATATTCTTTGGTCTGGTCGATATTCATACGAAGTTTAACCGGGTCAGGACTATGATACTCAAAATTAGCACCATATCCTATGCATGTGACAGGACTGTCTGCAAACATTTTTTTTACTTCGGCGCGCTGAGCCACATTTAACCTGGTTTCTACGCCATGTGCGTGTTCCGTTCGTAACTCAACCCCAAGTACTCCGGTTTTAGTACAATTGGCGATCAGCGTAGGCAAATCCCAATCTTTTGCCCACTGATAGGTAACCAGTCCAAGTCTCATAACCGGTTTTTCGGATTTTGCCCAGGCAGACAGCGGATTAATGGTTGCCAATGCGATGCCGCCAATGATGCCTTTTTGTATAAAATCCCGTCTTGAAAAGTTTTCCTCCATGATTTGCAAATTTAGTTTTGTAGTTTGAAAGGGTGAAGATAGAAATTATCGGTTTCAAAACGAAATGTTGACTCACAATCTCAGGATATCAATCGGCGGTTGTGAGTAACATGAAGCTATTCCCTTAAAGACACCTTAATTTAATATATTTGTCTGTCATAAGGCTAAAACTTTGCTTATTTTGCACGCTGAATGGTTTAGACCACGGGTGTCTGCCGGTGAGCTTCGTTGGCAATATATCCTGTACTCTTAATTTTATGTGATTATTTAAAATAAATTGTATACGAATGAATATTCTTATCATTGGTTCAGGAGGAAGGGAACATGCTTTTGCCTGGAAGATTCGTCAAAGTCCAAAAATTGATCAACTCTATATTGCTCCGGGAAATGCCGGGACAGCTGAATTTGGTACAAATCTCGAAATTGGGACCACTGATTTTCAGGAGATTCGCCAGATTGTTCTTGATGAGAAGATTGATATGGTTGTGGTTGGTCCTGAAGTGCCTTTGGTCGAAGGAATTCATGATTTTTTTCTGGCAGATGAGCTGTTAAAGAAAGTTTCGGTGATTGGCCCGGTAAGTCGCGGTGCCAGACTGGAGGGAAGTAAAGATTTTGCAAAAGAGTTTATGTTCCGCCATGGTATACCAACCGCGGGATACCTTTCAGTTACGAAAGATAACCTGGAACAGGGAATCAGTTTCCTTCGAGGTTTAAAAGCTCCGTATGTGCTCAAAGCTGACGGACTTGCTGCCGGCAAAGGTGTTCTTATTATTGCCGGATTGGCCGATGCGGAGCAATCGTTGCGCGAAATGCTGGGCGGAATGTTCGGGCAGGCCAGTGAAACTGTGGTGATTGAGGAGTTTTTGTCAGGAATTGAATGTTCTGTGTTTGCATTAACCGACGGGAAAAACTATAAAATTCTGCCTGTAGCCAAAGACTATAAGAGGATCGGGGTGGGGGACACCGGATTGAATACGGGAGGAATGGGCGCCATATCACCCGTACCTTTTGCCAATGCGCTTTTTATGAAGAAAGTTGAGGAGCGGATTATCATTCCGACAGTGAATGGTTTGCAGCGCGATGGAATCAATTACAAGGGATTTATCTTTTTCGGAATAATCAGTGTTAATTCAGAACCAATTGTAATTGAGTACAATGTTCGTATGGGTGATCCCGAAACTGAGGCTGTGATATTAAGGTTAAAATCTGATCTTGTTGATTTATTCGAAGGTGTTGCCAATGGCGACCTCGCTGAGCGTGAGCTTGAAATTGATTCTGATGCTGCCGCAACCGTAATGCTGGTTGCAGGTGGTTATCCGGGCGTTTACAATAAAGGAGATGTAATTACCTTTCCGGATGAAGTTCCCGGCAGTATCCTTTTTCACGCCGGAACTAAAATTAACGGAAACAATATCGTCACGAACGGAGGAAGGGTAATCGCCATAAGTTCGAAAGGGAAAGATTTCAGAGAGGCCCTTAAGGTATCGTACCAAAACGCCTCTAAAATAGAGTTTAAAAATAAGTACTTTCGGACAGATTTGGGCTTTGATCTTTAAACAACGACTATATGTTGCTACGCATTTTTAAGAGTAATACGTTATTTAGTTCGTTATTGATTCCACTGGTCGGGATTCTTTTTTGGATACATAGTTTTCAGGCTCCTCAATTGTTGGATATTAAACTTGCCAATGGAGCTATGCCGCTCTACTACCTGGTTTTTAATCTTTTGAATGGACAGGACTTTTGGCAGGTTTTTTTCGCCTTTATACTGGTGTTAATCAATTCTTTTTTTGTGGCACAATTGGGTTCTTCGTTCCTTTTTGTACGAAAGCGATCTTACATGCCCGGAATCATCTACCTGATGACGGTTTCTTCGCTTCAGTGGCTTCATGCGCTTGTCCCAGTTCACCTGGCAACACTATGTGTTTTAATTTCAATCTATTTCATTCTAGACACTTACCACAAGCCAGTAGAGATCACCTTTACTTTTAATGCTTCATTTTTTCTGTCATTGGCTTCATTGTTCTATCTACCGGCCATATTTCTTTTCCCTTTGGTTTGGATTGCCATCTTTGTACTTCAAAAAAGTGATAACTGGAGGCTATTGGTCGTTCCGGTTTTGGGATTTGGTGCTCCCTGGATGTTTATGTGGGCATTTTCATTTTTAAATGATACGGATACGTTGTTGTGGAAGGATATTCTCAAAATGCTTTGGACCGATAACAATTCTTATCTTTTAGAGCCTTATTTTTTGGTACTTACAGTGGTAATTGCATTTATTTCAACCCTTGGAAGCTTTTCGGTCATCGCAGCTTATCACCGGATGAAGGTGAGTTCGCGCAAGTATTTTGTTATTTTTTACTGGATGCTTGGTTTGGTTTTAGCCGCTGCCTTAGGGTTGATGACAATCGGGATAGAAATAGTCGCTTTATCAACAATTCCGGTCTCATTCTTCATATCCTATTACCTTCTTTCAGATAATAAACAGATATGGAAAGAGATACTGACCTGGATTTACCTCGCAACAATGATATTCTCCCTTTATTTTTATAAGTGATCCCTTACCTTTTATTCTGAAGATGCCAACATCATCGTTGAATTTGACATTTTCACTCCTAAAAAACGACGATTCATTCTTCACGCCAGGATTTTAATAATGCCGTTATTAACGTTAATAAACAGTTATTGATATTAGTAGAGGGGTAAAATGATTTGTTGGAAAATGAAAGGGGGCGAATAACAAATTATCGCCCCCTTTATGTATGATTTTATGGATACGATCAATCGGGAAAGTAACCCTTGATAATACCTCTTTTCGAATCTTTAAGGAAAAGGAGGATCTCATCGCGCTCACGTGAAGCCTGTAGTTCAGCTTCGATTACTTCGAGTGCCTGCGTGTTATTGTAGCCTTTCTGATAAATGATCCGGTAGATATCCTGGATCTGGCAGATAACCTCATTGGAGAACCCTCTGCGGCGAAGACCGATTGAATTAACTCCGGCGTACGACAATGGTTCGCGGCCCGCTTTAATATAGGGAGGAACGTCTTTACGTACCAGGGAACCGCCTGAAAGCATCACGTGCTTGCCGATATGGCAGAATTGATGTATTCCTGTATGTCCGCCGATGATTGCAAAATCGTCGACAACTACTTCGCCTGCAAGGGCAACAGAGTTTACAAGGATGACACTGTCTCCAACAACACAGTCGTGGGCAACATGCACATAGGCCATAATAAGGCAGTTGCTGCCTATCACGGTCTTTCCTTTTGCCGAAGTCCCTCTGTTAACAGTAACACACTCCCTGATTGTGGTATTATCCCCAATCTCAACAGTTGAATATTCCCCTTTGAATTTTAAATCCTGTGGCTCTCCGCCAATTACCGCTCCGGAAGAGATCCTGCAGTTTTTGCCAATGCGGCTGCCTGGCAAAATAACAGCAGTAGGACCGATGTATGATCCGTCGCTTATAATTACATCGCGCGATACAGTGGCGAAGGGTTCAATGATAACACCCGCGCCAATCTTTGCCTCGGGATGAATATTTGCTAATGGTTGATTCATTATTGTTGAATTAAAAGCCAGTATATCAAACAACCAGCATCTCTATTTGTTTTTTGCTATTACAGCCATAAATTCTCCTTCACATACAACGGTATCGCCGACAAAAGCGATCGCACGCATGTTTGCAATTCCGCGACGGATGGGCCCAAGTAGTTTTAATCTGAAAACCAGCGTATCACCCGGCACAACTTTCTTACGAAATTTAATGCTGTCCATCGTCATGAAATAGGTGGAATAATCACCGTCGGAGGGTTGTGAACTAATTACAAAAACACCGCCGCATTGCGCCATTGCTTCAATAATCAGGACACCAGGCATTATTGGTTCTGCAGGAAAATGTCCGACGAAGAAAGGTTCATTGGCAGTTACGTTTTTCACCCCGATAATGTAATCAGCACCTTTCTCAATAACCTTATCAAGCAAAAGGAACGGATTTCGGTGAGGCAACATTTTCTTGATCTGATTTACATCGTACAAAGGTGCTTTATTGGGATCATATTCGGGCGCTGTATTTTCTGAAATGCATTTAAGATACTCTTTCTGAAGCATCTTTGCAAATTCAGTATTTGAACCATGACCTGGTCTTTTGGCAACAATGCGTCCTTTGATCCGTTTCCCGATCAATGCCAGATCTCCGATTACATCGAGCAATTTATGCCGTGCACACTCATTGTCGAAGCGGAGTGTAATATTGTTTAATATGCCTATTTTATTGACTTCGATGTGCTTTTGATTGAATAAATCGGCAATCCTGTTCAACTCCTCAATGGTCATGGGCTGATCCATGATTACAATGGCATTATCGACATCGCCCCCCTTTACGAGGTTGTTTTTCAGCAGCATCTCGAGTTCGCGGACAAAAACGAAGGTGCGGCATGGTGCAATCTCGTCAGCAAACTTTGTCTGACTGCTATAAGTGGCATATTGATTGTCGAGAACAGATGAGTTATAGGATATCATCACATCAATACTGAAATCATCATCCGGGTAGGCGATTATTTCTGTACCTGTTTCCGCATTACGATAGACAATTTTTCTTTTGATTTCAAAATATTCGACATCTGCGTTTTGGGCAACAAGTCCGGCTTCGCTGAGTATTTTGACATATGGACCGGCGCTTCCATCGAGGATAGGCGCTTCCGGACCATTCATTTCAATCAGAACATTATCAATGCCGGTTCCAATCAGGGCTGCCATCACATGCTCAATTGTACTGATCACGACATCACCATCTTTCAGAACGGTTCCGCGGGATGTACCCCTTACTTTGGAAACATTGGCTTCAATAACAGGAGCACCTTCAAGATCGATACGTTTAAATTTGTAACCGAAGTTTTCGGGTGCAGGCTTAAATGTTAATGTGACATCAACACCGGTATGTAGACCTTTGCCTGAAATGGTGACCTCTTTTCCGATTGTATTCTGTTTAATGCTACTCATCATTTCATGAAATTTTTCTTCATTATATTGCCACAAATCATCTGTGACTCATTGATTATTTGATATCCCGTAAGGAAGTTTTATTTAAAGCAGTTATTCTTTGCCCTCAATCGTTTTTACCTTTTTTTGAAGTTCGATAACATCATTCCGAAGCTCGGGTAAGTTCCTGATAATTGAAAACGTTTTCATAGCCAGTTTGAAATCAAGGGCTGGTGCACCTAATAAAACTGAATTAGGTTTGACAGAAGACATTATACCTGATTTTGGTCCTACTTTGGTTCCTTCTCCGATTGTTGTATGCCCCGAAACGGCAGATTGCCCGCCAAAGACACAGTTTTTACCGATGATTGTAGAACCTGCAATACCCACCTGTGCAGCCATCACGGTGTTTTCTCCGATCTCACAATTATGACCGATCTGAATAAGATTATCGAGTTTGACACCCTTTCTGATTATTGTTGACCCCATGGTGGCACTATCGACAGTAGTATTTGCACCTATTTCAACGTTATCTGCGATAATAACATTTCCTATTTGCTCTATCTTGGTGTAGGTTCCGTCGGGATTAGGTGCGAAGCCAAATCCATCGGCACCAATCACTGAACCTGAATGAAAAACACAGGAGGTACCAATAGTACAACCGGCATAAATTTTCACGCCGGAATAGAGGATTGAATTATCTCCGATTTTCACATTGTCACCGACATAAACATGCGGATAGATCTTTACATTGTTTCCTATCAGAGCATTATCGCCAATATAAGCAAAAGCTCCAAGGTAGATTTGTTCGCCCAGTTTTGCAGAATTACTAACGAAGGAGGGCTGCTCAATTCCAATTTTCGAAGGTTTGGTTTTTGTGTAAAAATCGAGCAATTTAGCCAGTGCCACATAGGCATCCTCGACACGGATTAAAGTACATGTCAGGTTATTCTCTGGTATGAAATCTTTATTGACAATTACGATTGATGCAGTGGTGGTGTAAATATATTTTGTGTAGGTTGGATTTGATAAAAATGTAAGTGTACCGGGTATAGGCTGGTCGATTTTTGAGATATTACTCACCTTAACATTGCCATTTCCTTCAACTTCGCCGTTTAGTAAAGTTGCAATATCATTTGCCGAAAACTCCATTCGTTCGTCTTTAATTTTACGCTGCAAAAATAATTAAAATAATTACCTTGTGATGATTTCTCCCGGATAACACACAAAATGTTTGCGTACAGTCTTTGTAAGTCCCTCCAGATTGATGTCTGAAGCCTCCTTGATATCCTTTAGTTTACCGTTTTTATACAATATAAAGATGTTTTCAGCTTCTTCATCGTATGCACTGTTTGTGATTTCCCCATCAATCACAAAGAACGCAGCATCTTCAATATTTATGCCAAATTTTTTCGCCGAAAGCTCCCTGAAATTTACAAGTTTGCTCTCGGGAAAAGGAGTCTTCGAAAGTTTAATCTTAAATAGTTTACGGTCTATTATTGCACGCGAAAGCGTGGAAAGAATTCGGTCGGGATGGTGCATCCAGCCTTTGATGGAACACAGCACATCAGCATCGTCGAGATAGGCAAAGTGATGAAGCGCCCGTTTTCGGATGGCCAGATCCGTCGAACGAAAGTCGTCGGCTTTGATATCCTGGTTTAAAAATAAGTCAAGGTAACCCGCTGCCGGCACATTTACGCCTGCTGCCGCAAGATCCGAAGCACGTTGCAACAGTTTGATCATCATATGCTCGGCCGAAAGTACCGTTTTGTGAAGATAAACCTGCCAATACATTAACCGGCGGGCAATCAGAAATTTCTCGACAGAATAAATCCCCTTTACTTCTACAACAAGTTGATCGTGTTGAACATGAAGCATTTTAATGATCCGCTCCGACGATACTACACCTTCTGAAACTCCGGAATAGAAACTGTCGCGCTTTAAAAAATCGAGCCGGTCCATATCAAGCTGGCTGCTTACCATTTGATGAAGAAACTGTTTCGGATAACGATTCATAAAAATATCAATGGCAAGGCTTAATCGTCCATTCATTTCGCGGTTTAATTCGTCCATGTAAACGCGCGATAACTCTTCGTGCGAAACTCCCTGAACAATACTCTGTTCAAGTGCATGCGAAAAAGGTCCGTGGCCGATATCATGCAATAAAAGTGCCGCCATCACGCCTTCTTCTTCCTCTTCGGTGATTTTAATCCCTTTCTTCTTAAGAACATCAATGGCAGACCGAACCAAATGCATCGTTCCGATCGCGTGTTCGAAGCGGGTATGATTGGCCCCCGGATAAACAAGGGAGGAAAGCCCCAACTGTTTGATCCTTCTTAATCGCTGAAAATAAGGATGCTCTATGATTTCAAGGTGCAGGTCCGAGTCTAATTCAATAAAACCCCAAACCGGATCATTTACTATTTTAATTTTCGGGCTTTTCAACTTCTTTTCCTTTAATACAATGAAAGGTCAAATCTAAGAAATGTTCTGCTTTTTTTAGCTTCAAATTTTACAACTTGCTCATTTAAATAACCATATTCACTGTACTTGTGATTTATATTTGTTTTTTTAACACAAAAGGTTTACTTTTGCATCGGAGAATAATCGAAGGATTAGGGGACATGAGTCCCCTATTTTATTGATATTAAATATGATAACTAAGGAAAAGATTCAGATTCTGGTTGATGAAGTACTGTCGGACGATATGTTTATCGTTGATATTACGGTTGGTACAGGGAACTCAATTTCGGTTTTGGTCGACAGTGATGCAGGAATAAGTGTTGGCGAATGTGTTCAAATCAGCCGGCACATAGAAGGCAGCCTCGATCGTGAAGTTGAAGATTTTTCATTGGAAGTCTCTTCTCCGGGACTATCGTTACCATTGAAAGTTTTGCGTCAATACCTGAAAAACATTGGTCGCGAAGTGGAAGTAGTAACAAAAAGTGGTGAAAAGCAAAAAGGAATTCTAAAATCGGCCAATACAGAAGGTTTTGAATTGGAATTTCTTGCAAAAGGTAGAGTCGACGGGAAAAAGGTTGAAGAGACCAAAATGTTGACTTATATTTTTGATCAAATGAAGACAGTTAAAATAGTAATTTCTTTCAATTAAAATCCTGAAGATATGGACAACCTGAATTTGATTGACACGTTTTCGGAATTTAAAGATCTGAAGAGCATCGACCGTGCGACCATGATGAGTGTTCTTGAAGACTCTTTCCGGAGTGTTCTCCAAAAACAGTTTGGTACTGACGAGAATTTCGATGTTATCATTAACCCTGATAAAGGAGACTTTGAAATCTGGCGAAACCGAATAGTAGTTGAAGATAGTGAATTTACAGATCCTAACCTTCAAATCACACTTACGCTGGCGAAAAAAATCGGCGAAGATTACGAAATAGGGGAAGAGGTAACCGACGAGGTGAAATTCACCGATTTTGGCAGAAGAGCAATACTAAACCTTCGTCAGAATTTGGCTACACGCATTCTTGAACTCGAGAAGGACAATGTTTACACAAAGTACAAAGCCAAAATCGGTGAAATTGTAACCGGTGAGGTTTATCAGATCTGGAAACGCGAGCTATTGTTGCTCGATGATGAGGGAAATGAACTGTTACTGCCTAAGATTGAACAAATTCCTACCGATTTCTTCCGCAAGGGAGATAGTGTGCGTGCAGTTATTATTCGTGTTGAAATGCGAAATAACAGCCCATACATTATCCTGTCGCGTACATCAACGGTATTTCTTGAACGACTTTTCGAACTTGAAGTTCCTGAGATTTTCGATGGATTGATCACGATCAAAAAGATTGTTCGTATTCCTGGTGAAAGGGCAAAAGTGGCCGTTGAATCATATGACGAGAGAGTTGACCCGGTTGGCGCCTGCGTTGGAATGAAAGGTTCACGTATCCACGGAATTGTACGTGAGTTGCGTAATGAGAATATCGATATTATCAATTATACGAATAACTTACAGCTTTACATACAGCGGGCTTTAAATCCGGCAAAGATTTCTTCAATTAAATTATATTCGAACGAAAACCGTGCAGAGGTTTTTCTGAAACCTGAAGAAGTTTCGCTGGCTATTGGGAAAGGTGGTCTGAACATTAAACTGGCAAGCCAGCTTACCGGTTATGATATTGATGTGTACCGCGATCGCGAAGCTGTGGATGAAGAAGATGTTAGCCTCGATGAATTCTCGGATGAAATCGAAGGTTGGATCATCGACGAACTAAAAGCTATAGGGTGCGATACGGCTAAAAACGTATTAAGCCTTTCGCGTGAAGACCTTATCAAGCGCACCGACCTCGAAGAAGAAACAATCGACGAAGTGTTGCGAATATTTAAGACTGAGTTTGAATAATTATTTTTGTGAAAAAATGATATAAACTCGGTAGGGACAATAGCAAAATTAACTGTTTGGGAAGATATGATTACAGGGGAAAAAGGATCAAGATTAAGTAAAATTGCTCGTGAATTGAACGTGGGGATTACCACGTTGGTAGATTATCTTCACAAGCAGGGTTTTAAAATCTCTACTGATCAGAATACAAAAATTGAGGCGGACATGCATGAGCTTCTTGAAAAGCAATTTCGGAAGGATCATGAAGCCCGTATTGAAGCTGACAAGCTCAATCTTCGCCACCACCGAGCCAAAAACGAATCGGTGACCATTGAGGATCTGCAGGCAGTTAAAAAAGAGCCCGAAGAATCTGACGCCGATGATGATTCAATTATGGTGAAGGATCATAGCTTGCATCATTATAAGGAAGAAAAACGTGCAGAACCGGTTCCCGTAGCACGTAAACCGGAGCCGATTCCGGTCGCTCCCAAACACGAACCAGTTGCTGAAATCCCAAAGCCAGAAGCTGCACCTGTAAGTGAAATTGAAAAACCTAAAGTTACAGTTATAGGTCAGGTGGATCTTGATAATATTAACCATCCCAAACCCAAACCAAAAGAAGTAAAACCAGAGATTCCAGTTTCTGAAGAGAAACCGGTAATCGAAAAACCAGTAGAGCAACCTGCTGTAAAAACAGAAGTACCACCAGTTGAAAAAACGGTGGAACATGTGAAGGCAGAAACAAAAACTCATAAAGACGAAGTTCGGACTACCCCTGAACCAGTTGTTGAGCAAAAACCGGATGTTGTCATTGAGCAACACAAAGAACCCGAAAATACAGAGCCCAAAACTGAGATGATTTCTAATGTTTCTCAGATCGAAAACAATATAAAGGTAATTGGGAAAATCGACCTTGACGCGCATAAACCTGCAGAGAAGCCTAAAAAGGAGATTCTTAAAAAGAAATTGACAACCCGCAGGGCGTCTGAAGAAATGAACAGGTCACAAACTGAAAATGAGCGGCCTGTCAGGAATGAAATCTCTGAAGACGTGGATGGTTCTGTTGATATTTCTGAAAACACCGAAGAGATATTTAAACTGGAACGAAAAAAACTGGCCGGTCCTACTGTAATTGGCCGGATTGAACTTCCTGTTGAAGAGAAAAAGAAACCTACACGCCTCGAAGACCATCAGTCAAGAAATAAAAAGAAAAGAAAACGTGTTCCGAAAGATGTAAAAGAGCGTGTCGATTTACCGGAAAAGAAACTTGAAAAAGTAAAAGATAAGGTAGATAAACCCGAAGGCAGTAAGCTTAAGAAGAAGATTTCTCTTGTTGTTAAAAAGAAGTCATCTCCGGCTAAACTGGAGGTTAAAGATGAGGATGTTCAAAAACAAATTAAAGAAACGCTGGCTCGTCTGACCACAAAAGGTCAGAAAACCAAGGGCTCGAAATACCGTCGTGATAAACGTCTTGCATTCAGTGAGAAATTGGCTGAGCAAAGTGCGCGTGATGAAATGGACAAAAGCATTATCAAGGTTACTGAATTTGTTTCGGTGAATGAGTTGGCCTCGATGATGGATGTTCCGCCTACAAAGGTTATCGCAACCTGTATGTCGCTCGGACTTTTTGTTTCGATCAATCAGCGTCTCGATGCCGAAACAATGGCTGTTGTGGCCGATGAATTCGGTTTCAAAGTTGAGTTTATCTCGGTTGAAGTGCAGGAAGCAATTGTCGAAGAGGAAGACCATGCAGATGATTTGGTAACAAGACCTCCGATTGTGACAGTTATGGGTCACGTCGACCACGGTAAAACATCTCTTCTCGATTATATCCGTAAAGCAAATGTAATTGCCGGTGAGGCCGGGGGAATCACTCAGCACATCGGCGCATATAATGTAACCCTTGAGGGCGGCCGAAAGATCACCTTCCTCGATACACCAGGTCACGAGGCGTTTACTGCCATGCGTGCACGTGGTGCCCAGGTTACTGATATCGTTATTATTATCGTCGCTGCTGATGATGATATAATGCCTCAGACAATCGAGGCAATCAATCATGCTCAGGCTGCTTCTGTTCCGATTATATTTGCCATCAATAAGATAGACAAAAATGGAGCTGATCCTGAAAAAATAAAACAACAGCTTGCAACAATGAACTTCCTGGTTGAAGACTGGGGTGGTAAATATCAGTCGCAGGATATATCTGCCAAAGGCGGACAAGGTGTTGCTGAATTGCTCGAAAAAGTATTGCTTGAAGCCGATATGCTTGAGCTGAAAGCCAATCCGAATAAACGTGCATTGGGTTCGGTAATTGAATCTTCACTTGATAAAGGACGTGGATATGTTGCCACCATCCTTGTTCAAAGCGGTACTTTAAATGTTGGTGATGTTATTCTTGCCGGACCGTATTTTGGTCACATCAAGGCGATGTTCAACGAACGTAATCAGCGTGTCGAAAGTGTTGGTCCTGCTGAACCGGTTTTAATTCTTGGATTAAACGGGGCACCGCAGGCCGGTGACAAGTTTAATGTGATGGAAGGTGAACGTGAAGCCCGACTGATCGCCAACAAACGCGAACAACTTCAGCGTGAACAAGGTCTGCGTACTCAAAAACATATTACACTTGACGAAATTGGCCGAAGGATTGCCATCGGAAACTTCCAGGAACTGAATATCATTGTGAAGGGTGACGTTGACGGATCTATCGAAGCACTTTCTGATACATTGATCAAACTTTCGGTTGGAGAAATCCAGGTGAATGTGATCCACAAGGCTGTTGGACAAATCACCGAATCGGATGTTATGCTTGCCTCTGCTTCCAACGCAATTATTGTTGGGTTCCAGGTGCGTCCTTCATTGAGTGCACGGAAACTGGCTGAAAAGGAAGGTATTGATATCCGTCTTTACTCGATCATTTACGATGCAATCAACGAAGTTAAATCGGCTATGGAAGGAATGCTTGCTCCTGAAATCAAGGAAGAGATCAAAGGAACAGCCGAAATTCTTACCGTATTTAATATTACTAAAGTTGGTACGATTGCCGGTTGTATTGTCAGGGACGGAAAGATTCTCCGGAATTCGAAAGTGCGCCTGATCCGCGACGGTATCGTTGTCTTCACCGGCGATCTCGAATCGTTGAAACGATTTAAGGATGACGTGAAAGATGTTGCCAAAGGTTACGAATGTGGTTTGAACATTCGCGGATACAATGATCTGAAGGAAGGCGACTTTATCGAAGCATTCGAACAGGTTGAAGTTGCGAAGACACTGGATTAATAACGGCTTAACCGGTATTGGTTAGAAATATTATAAAACCTCCCTCAATCAGCGAGGTTTCGTTCAGCATATAAAAATGATCAGCAATAAGGTTGTTAATTCAACTTTTGCTGATCATTTTTTTTATGTATATTCGGCGGAAAATCAATTCAGATTTATTACCATCATTGAATTGGGAATGATCAAAACTTTGGTTTTTCTGATCTGCAAAGTAAATTTTTCCGTTTGACGTAATGACCAGGTGATATGAATACTAAAGTTTTAATGACAACAAGTGCAGTATCTCTGCTGACTGCCGGAATAATACTGACCTTTCTTCCTGACGAGATTTTAAAATATGCCGATCTTGAAAATACAAGGCCACTTCAATTACTCCTGCAAATAATCGGCGCTCTGTACTTCGGTTTTGGAATGCTCAACTGGATGAGTAAATCAGGTTTAATCGGGGGAATCTATAACAGACCAATTGCAGTTGCAAACTTCACCCATTTTTTTATTGCAGGACTTGCTTTGATTAAAGGAATAATTGCAACTCCGGATTTGCCAAAAACTATATGGATAGTGAGTTGTATTTATATGATTTTCGCAATTTCTTTTGGAATTGTTCTTTTCCGGCACCCTTTAACCGAAAAGAAGTTATAAAACTTAAGTCCTTCATTATGAATTTGAAATTTCAATACGATTGCGCTGAGATCAACTGGGAACTTGTTCCGGAAATATTAAAAGCGGCGGGAATGTCGTTTCACAGTGCCGATGTTCACAGACAAGCCTTTTCCGCGAGCGCTTCGGTTGTGTTTGTATATGACAATCAACAGCTGATTGGTTTTGCCCGGGCGATATCTGATGGCATCCTTCAGGCTGCCGTTTACGATGTTGCGGTTTTGCCTTCTTATCAGCGACTTGGAATCGGAAAACAAATGATCGAAAAGTTGGTGGAATCACTTCCCGGATGTAATTTTATCCTTTATGCTTCACCAGGGAAAGAACTCTTTTACGGGAAACTAAAGTTCCGGAGGATGAAAACCGGAATGGCATTGTTTGTTAAAGCAGATATCATGACTGACAGGGGATTTACGGAATAGACTTTTAAATACATACCTATGAACGCAATTATTGAAAAATTTGTGGGCGATAAGAACATCGCATTGATCGGAGTTTCGGCGAACAAACAGAAGTTTGGAAATGCGTTGCTTCATGAATTGACCAAAAAGGGATATACCATTTATCCGGTCCATCCAACGCTTGCCGAAGTTGAAAATATCAAATGTTATCCCGATGTCACAACACTTCCTTGTCATGTGACTAATTTGATTTTGGTCGTGAATCCATCGATTGCAGAACAGGTAATTCCACAATTAAAAGATTCGCCCATCCAACGCGTATGGATGCACCGGGGTGCGGGAAAAGGTACAGGTTCAATTGCAGCAATCGAAGCTTGTAAGGACAACGGGCTTGAAGTTGTTCATGGTTTTTGTCCGATGATGTTTTTCGCCCCGTCAGGAATTCACAGCTTACATTTTTGGATGCGAAGAAAATTTGGTAAAATACCTTCGGAGTTCTCATTAAGCCACAGCTGAAATTGTTCTTTCTATTGAGTAACACATTTGCAACATTCTTTCAGGAATTGTTGTTATCAGCATATTGTACTTGAAAATTGAAAATTTATCAATTATGAAAATTTATCTTGTGAGCATGATGAATGCTTTTGTTTTGATGATTCTTGGTCTTTGGAGCTTTATCGGATCTGAAACGCCCTCTCTTACTGCTCTCATTCCTATCATGACAGGAGCCTTTTTGCTGTCATTAATTCATGGCCTCCGATATGGCAGTAAGCCGGCGGCAAATATTTCTATGGTTTTGACTTCACTGATTTTAATTGCTATGATCGTGCCTTTCATAAGTGCTTTGGGCCATAACGATGGTGCTTCCGTCTATCGGATCGGGTTTATGATGGCTTCATGCTCCGTTGCGATTGGTTTTTTTGTCAGTAAAATGATCAAGGTAAGGAAAAGAAGAGTGAAAATAAAAGGTTAAAGCAGATCCAAATACGATATAGGTTGTTTGCTGATTTCTATCAAGATGAAAATGTGTTTACATGAACCTGAGTCAGCAGTCATTCTTAACCTTCAACTGTTTCGCATTCGGTTTTCAGACTTTATCCTTTAAACTTTAACCTATAACCTTTGTTTTTCCTTACATTGCATGCTTAAAATAGGTAAATGGACAAAAAAAAGTTGAAATTCCGGTTGGGAATTATCCTGATTTCGGTTTCCGTCGTGTTTTTCCTGATCATATTTGCACTTCCTTTTGTTTCGATGGATTTAAAGGTAAAAGTTGCTTTGACAACAACGCTGGTTGTGATTGGAGAGGTGAGCTTTTGGGTGGGAACCTTATTAATTGGTAAAGAAGTCTACAAAAAATTCATGGCAAAACTAAAGTCCGGCGAATGGCTTGAGAAAAAGAAAGAGGACGAAAACACCAAAAGCTAAAGTTTCAAATAACAGTACCCTGCGAATACAAATTAAACCAGCTAATCATCTAAATCTTTGAATAATGTCAGATAGTCTCTCATTTGCATTGCTCTGTTTTACCTCTTTTTTTACATTGCTGAATCCACTTGGGGTGATGCCCTTGTTTATGACAATGACAAAAGACTTTGAAGTGGTTTCGCGACGGAAAACGGCATTAAAAGCGACCATCGTTTCTTTCTTTACAATCATGAGTTTTGCTGTGACGGGACAATTATTATTCCGGTTCTTCGGGATTTCGGTCGATAGTTTGCGCATTGTCGGAGGGGTCATCTTCTTCATCATGGGGCAGGATATGTTGCAGGCACGGCTTGGCAATACGAAGATTACCGAATCTGAAATGGAGAAACACATTACCGATATTTCGATTACTCCTTTAGCCATTCCGATGATCTGCGGGCCGGGTGCGATTACAAATGCGATTGTTTTAATGCAGGATGCCGTCAACATGGAAATGAAAGTGATTCTGATCGTCTCAATCCTGGTTATTTGTGTGATTACTTACCTGGTTTTAATCGCAGCATCTCCGATTATGAAGGTCTTGGGCGAAACCGGAAATAAAATTATGCTCCGGTTGATGGGTTTGATCGTGATGGTTATTGGCGTTGAATTCTTCTTTGCCGGATTAAAGCCTTTTGTAAAGGAGATGATGAAATAGTCCGACGTTGACTCAATGTGACAATTTTAAAATGACAATTTACGAATTGGTCAGAAGTAAAATATTGATTCTTTTTGTACACTGAAAGGGTTAAATGTCAATAACCCAGGGTAAGGAGGAATAGTTTATCCCGATTTTTATCGGGAACGCAACCTGGGGTAAAGAAGTGTAAGACAAACAAAGGCGCATCTGGAAAGGCAAATTAAAAATCAAATGCTGTATGCGCCGCAAATAGAACACTTGATATGATTAAAAACAGGCATAAGTGAAGATCTTATATATCGAAAAAACATGGGTGTCATGAATACGAATTCTTATTCCCGTTTCCGGTTTCTTTTATTTCTGGGACTCATTTCCCTCAATCTGATGATGAGTTATGCTGTTGCAGCACAGGATCAGTTCGACCGGGTGACGCGTGTACTTGAATCGAAGAAGCATGTGCTTGGCGGGAATGTATGTATGCTGATTTTTAAAGATAACAGACTTGTATATTCTCAAAATATGGGAGATTATACACGTAATACACCCGAAATGATTGCAAGTTGCAGTAAGTGGCTTACGGCCGCGCTTGCTGCTACGTTTATTGATGAAGGAAAGATCTCTCCAACGGATTCAATCGGGAAGTATTTGCCCGTCTTTACGCAGTATGGGAAAGGAAATATCACAATTGATCAGTGTCTGAGTCATACCCTGGGGATTGAAAGCGGACAAATAACACTCCGGACGCTTTTGGAACGGAGAAAGATAACATCGCTGGAAGAAGAGACGAAGCTTTTTGCCGAAAAACAGATGGCTGGCAAACCCGGCGAAGTGTTCAGCTATGGAAATGTGGGTTTAAATATTGTCGGACGCATTCTTGAAGTCGTCTCTCACCAGAATTTTGAAACACTTTTTCAGCAACGGATTGCAAAGCCGCTTGCGATGAAAAATACAACCTTTGCGAAAGGGAAAACGGTGAATCCTTCAGGTGGGGCGACATCCACTGCGGCTGATTATATGAATTTTCTGCAAATGATTCTTCAGAAAGGAACCTTCAAGGGGAAACAAATCATTAACGCAAAGACAATCGAATTGATGCAGATCAGCCGGACCGTCCATGCAAAGGTTGTTTATACCCCGGCTGAAGCTGTTGGTTATGAATATGGATGGGGCGAATGGATCCTGCAGAAAGATGAAATGGGAAATAGTACAGTTGTGTGCAGTCCGGGGTTATTTGGAACTTATCCGTGGGTAGATGTTAAACGAAATTACGCTGCAATTGTATTTGTGAAGAATATCAGGGTTAAAAACCGGCAAAAGATTTACCAGGAAATACGGGATGCGGTGAATTTGTCGATAAAATAATGCGAAGTCAATAAACCAGAATGAATTATTTTCTTTCCGGAATCACAAAATATTGATTCACCTTCCAACACATCGTTTTGAATTCACTTTATTTAGAATCACTCTCAAATACGTCGTTTGCGAATCACAAAACACAGAATCACTTTCCAACGCGTCGTTTTGAATTCACTTTATTTAGAATCACTCTCAAATACGTCGTTTGAGAATCACAAAACATAGATTCACTTTCCAACGCGTCGTTTTGAAATCACTTTATTTAGAATCACTCTCAAATACGTCGTTTGAGAATCACAAAACATAGATTCACTTTCCAACGCGCCGTTTGAGAATCTCAAAACACACAATTTGCCTGTGATAATGCCCAAACCGATTTGAAAAAGCATACATCGGTACCCGATTATGCCTAAACTGATTTCAAAAAGCACTCATTAGGACATGATGATGCCTAAAGTGATTTGCAAAAGCTTCCATTGGCACCCGATGATGCCCAAATAGATTTACGAAAGCATCTGTTTGGACATAATTATTCCTGCTTCGGAATTAAAAGGGGATTTCCTTTTATATTGCCTGTGATAAAATATAATTTTATCAGCATCCTGAATACTAAAGTACAATCCATTTCTATAAATGATCGTATCCGCAAAGGTTTCATCCAAATTATATCAAATCATTTTACAGTTTGGATATTGTTTGTATTTGAAATCAATTTATCTTTATTCATTATTAAAACGAACCATATAAAGAGATTCTATATGAGCCAGATCATTGATAATATCCGTGCCGAACTGATTGCAAACAGTGATGAACAATATCAGAAAAGCAGTCAGCATTTTTTTAAGGAAGAGATCCGTTGTTACGGAATAAAGAGTGCCACGGTGGTGAATATAGGTAAAGAACATTTTAAAGCGATAAAGAACCTGCCAAAAGAAGATATCTTTAATCTGTGTGATGAATTGTGGAAGTCGGGTATCATTGAAGAATCGTTTGTGGCTTGTAACTGGTCATATGCTGTCTGTAAAAAATATACGCCCGAAGATTTAACGGTATTTGAAAAGTGGATCAACAATTATGTCGATAATTGGGCATCGTGCGATACATTGTGCAATCATACGGTCGGGGAATTTGTGGAAATGTATCCTGAATCTGTTTCAGAATTAAAACGATGGGCAACATCATCCAACCGATGGATGAAACGCGCTGCGGCAGTATCATTGATCATTCCTGCACGTCATGGACTGTTTTTGAAAGATATCACTGAGATTTCGGATATCCTGCTGATGGATAACGATGATATGGTTCAGAAAGGGTATGGCTGGATGCTAAAAGCAGCAAGCCAGGCACACCAGAAAGAAATATTTGAATATGTAATGTCGAAGAAAGCCGTTATGCCGCGCACAGCATTGCGATATGCGATTGAAAAGATGCCTGCTGAATTAAAAGCGAAGGCAATGGAGAAAAATAACTAATTAAATCACTAATATTATGGCAATATTTGAAAAGGACGAACCTGAAAGTGTTGAAATTAAAGGATATGAATTAAAATGTCCTGTCTGCAGTAACAAATTATTTTATACAAGAAATGCACAACTGAATACTGCAGTTGCAACATTCTTCAATATTGACCGGGCCAATAAAAGCGCTACTTGTTTTGTCTGTTCAAATTGTACGCATATCTCCTGGTTTTTAGAATAGAACATTTGAATAGTATCGAAATTAATAGAAGATACCAGAAAATTACAACCACATTATGAAAGAACAAATCAGGGAAAATATTACCCAACCAGAAGAGCTTGAAAGAATTTATCGCGCTGATAAAAAGTCTTTTGAAACCGATTTTGAGACTGTTTATCCCGAGATACGGGAAACAGAGATCGCCAGGTTCTGGAAAATACGATTGGATTTTGATAAGCCCGTTGAAACGACGAATACATTTCACCGGTTAGATGTCATCGTGTTAATTATCGCATGTACAATCACCGGGTTTCTGATCAAATTGCCAGTGATCTTTAACCTTGAACTGAAAGAACCTTTCTATTATTTTAAAAATGCCGGAATAATTGTCTTTTTGGGTTTGTCGCTTTATGCCATCTGGACAAATAAAATACTTGAAAGGAAGAAATTTTATATTATTTTGGTTGCATTTTTAATTCCGGTCGTCTATATCAATTTATTACCATCGACGCAAGATAGCAATTCGATCAATTTGGCTTATATGCACTTACCTTTATTGATGTGGTGTGTTTACGGATTTATTTTCATCAACTTTGACACAGCCGATAAAATCAAACGGATTGATTACATCAAATACAATGGTGATCTGGCTATTTTGGGTGCTATCATATTGATCGCCGGTGGAATTCTGACCGGGATTACGATTGGTTTGTTTTCGGCAATTAAGGTTGACATCAAAAGCTTTTATATGCAGTATGTGGCAGTTTGGGGATTGGTATCGGCGCCAATCGTTGCAACCTATATTATTCGCAATTATCCGACTTTAACAAATAAGATCGCTCCGATTATTGCCAATATCTTTAGCCCTTTAGTGTTGATTACGTTGATTGTTTTCCTGATTAATATTCCTGTTTCAGGCATCGACCTGTTTAATGACAGGGAATTCCTGCTGATTTTTAATGCGATGTTGCTTGGTGTAATGGGAATCATTGTTTTTTCGATTTCAGAAACATCGGTTCATAAAAAGCAAAAATTCAGCGAAATGGTCTTATTTGCCCTGACAGCAGTTACGCTTGTCATTGATTTATTCGCTTTGTCGGCCATCTTCTACCGGTTATCAGCGTTTGGAATAACTCCCAACCGGATTGCAGTGGTGATTTCTAATATCCTTATACTTGGAAATGTTGTCTTAATAATGATTGACTTGTATAAAGTGAATTTCAAAAATGAGGATATCAAAAGTGTGGAGATGACTATTTCGAAATACTTACCGGTTTATATGCTTTGGACAATGATTGTTGTATTTGGGTTTCCATTTATCTTTGGAATGAAGTAAGAAACAGGTTTTAAACAGCAGTAATGTCAACTATTAAAACTAATTTTCAATGATAAAAGAGCGGCTTGAATATGAACTGCCTGAATCAACAGAGCAATGGGGATGGAAGTATCATCATTTAGGTATTCCTACCGATCGCGTTATGCCGGATGAGAAATACCTTCCCCAATTCAAGCTTTACGTCTCCGGTTTTAACAGTAGTCCTTTCGAAATTGAATGGATGCGGTTTGAAAAAGATAGTTCAATTGATCAACTGATTCAGACAGTTCCTCACCTTGCATTTGAAGTCGCTGATATCGATTATGAATTGGCGACGCATCATCTTAAAATACTAACGCCGCCAAATCATCCGGGCGAAGGGATCCGGGTTGCAATGATTGAGCACAATGGCGCTCCGGTTGAGTTAATTGAATTTGCAAAATCTACATCGATAAACCATAAATCATTCCTGTAATCATTGGAATGAGCCAGATGATCCAGACTACAAGACTGAATTTATGAAAATGCAGTAACCGCATTTCATCCTTCTTATAGACTACAATTGAAGCCCATGTAGCATGGAAAAGCATTAAAACGATAGCAGTCATTCCTGTAATTCCATGAAAATTAAATTGAAAGATGGAACCTGCCATAATTGTCATGGCTCCGGTACCGATTGTATCGAAAATGAGTCCAAGCCAGAATACCAATAAATGCCAGGGCTTAAGTCTTCCCTGGAGTTTTTCGCTCCAGACACCTACCGAATATAAAATGCAGGCTACAAAAATAAGATTCATCGCAATTATCAGCATAATCATGGTTTGAAATTACGTTCTAAAAATAGTGAAAAGAAAACAATTACATGATTCAGGTGAATTACCACCCTTTGATCAATGCAAACGCGGTTAACGGGAGTAGTTATACATAAATTCATTCTGATAGGAGGCCGGATAACGTGTGTCTTAATAAATTCTGAGTCAGATTATGAGAACTTTCAAACTTTTATATCTTTGCTGCAGTTCAACAACGGAATTTGAAATGGCGAACGGCTATTCTGCATTAAAATACCTCTTTTTATCTGCGATTTTCATTGCGGTTGTTTTTGCTTGTACCGAAAAGAACCAGGTGAGCGGGAGTGGTATATTAAAAGGTAAAATCTCGATTGGTCCGCTGTGTCCTGTCCAGAAAGATCCGCCGGATCCGGGATGCCTTCCTACGAAGGAAACATACAAAGCCTGGGCAACAGCTGTATGGACCGTGAATAAAAAAACAAAAATAACAACGCTTAATCCGTCTCTGGACGGAAATTACCAGCTTGGACTTCCTTCGGGCAATTACATCATCGACTTTGAAGTGGCAAGAACTAATGGAGTTGGCGGAAGTAACCTTCCGGCCACTATTTCAATCTCGAACATAAATACAACAACTTTCAATATTGATATTGACACAGGTATCAGGTGAATCTGCACCTTTACGCGAATCCGCATTCTTTCACAAACAACTAACTGATGAGTCCGCTTCTTTTATTTCTGATCATTCTTGCTTATTTTTCAATTCTGATGTTGATTTCGCACATTGCTTCACGGCACGTGCACGATACCACTTTCTTTGACGGCGACCGGAAATCGCCGTGGTTTTTGGTCGCATTCGGAATGATCGGATCGGGTATTTCGGCTGTTTCATTGGTGTCAATTCCGGGAAATGTCGGGAATAACAACCTTTTTTATTTCCAGTTTATCCTTGGGACGATTGTCGGTTACCTGTTTATTGCATTTGTATTAACACCGATCTATTACAAACTCAAACTGGTCTCCATTTATACTTACCTGAACATCCGGTTCGGTAATGTGACCTATAAAACGGGCTCTTTGTTTTTTCTTGTTTCTCAATCTTTTGGTGCTGCACTCCGGTTATTATTATCGATTAAGATTTTGCAGTATGCCTTCTTCGATGCCTTGCACATTCCCTACTTTGTAACAATCATTGTTGTGCTGGTTCTGATCTGGCTTTACACGAACAAATCAGGAATTAAGACGATTGTCTGGACCGATGCCTTGCAATCGCTGTTCCTGATTACGGTGATCATCATTTCGATCTTCGCGATTAAAAATTCTTTAGGTCTATCGGTTACAGAAATGTTCACAACAATCGCGCATCATCCCTATGCAAAGGTTTTTGATTGGGACTGGCATTCAGGATCGAATTTCTTCAAGCAATTTGTATCGGGTTTATTGATTACCGTTGCTTTGGTAGGCCTCGACCAGAGTATGATGCAAAAAACACTTACGGTTAAGAATGCCAGGGATGCAAAGAAGAATGTTTTAACCTTCAGCTTCTTTATTGCATTTGCTCAGACCATGTTTTTGGGCCTTGGCGTGTTGATTTATATCTATGCTGAAAGGAACGGGATAAAACTGGCGACACAAAACGGCCAATTTGTAAATACGGATGGCCTTTTCCCATTGCTCACCCTGAATTATTTAGGTCAGATAGGTGCTATTGCGTTTCTGATTGGCGTTATCGCTTCCACGTTTGCAAGTATAGATTCGTGTATCGCTGCATTAACAACAGCCTTCAGTTATGATTTTCTCGACATCGAAAACCGGCCGCAAGAAGCGATCAAGCGCCTCAAAAACCGTGTGTTGCTGGGTGTGAATATCGTGATGTTTCTCATCGTAATGGCATTCTGGAACAGCCAGGGCGCAATTATCAATACGATTTTCAAAATTGCAGGCTATACTTATGGACCTATATTGGGTTTATACCTGACAGGATTATTTTCTAAGATTAAATTCAAAGAGAAATGGGTTCCTGTGGCTTGCGTTTCCGCCGCGTTTGTGACATGGTTGCTGAATGAATATTTCATTCGGCAATTCCAGTTTGATTTTGGGTTTATGAATATTTTTGTAAATGCAGTGTTGACAATATTGTTTCTAATCATCATTAAAAGAAAAGCATAATGGAGCCGAAAATTGAAATTGTTAATCTTCTTACAACCGATAGTCAGCATATTGCAGATTGTGCTATGATGATGGCCAAATCTGATCCATGGATAACGCTGAAAATAGATTACAATCAGTGTTTAAAAGCATTCAAAGGTTCATCCAAAGAGATCTGGGTGGTCGAAATTGATAGTTTGATTGCAGGTTTTGTAATCCTTCAAATTAGCGGAACCTTCAAGGGATATATTCAAACCATCTGCATCGATTCAGCTTACAGGGGTAAGGGAATCGGCACAAAACTGTTGCAGTTCTGTGAAGAGCGGATACTTGAATTTTCACCCAATATCTTTATTTGTGTTTCCTCTTTTAACAGTGGGGCGATAAGGCTCTACAAAGAATTTGGATTTAAACTGGTTGGTGAACTCGACAACTTTGTAAAGGAGGGATTTACTGAATTATTGTTTCGCAAAACATTCGGACCAATGATGGGGTACCGTGTTCGCTGAAACACAATAGCGAATTGAAAGTGGTATTTTAGTTTTATAGCTGTTATCTATTTGATTTTTTGATAAATTTGTGAAATGGAAAGTAATAGCAGACACGAAGAATGGTATTTTCAATCCGATTATGATTTGGAGACAGCAATTGACATGCTCAAATCTGGCAGGAATGTTTAGTGTATTTTTATGTGCCACTTATCTTTGGAAAAAGCATTAAAGGGACTATTAATAAAGAAAACAAGAGAGTTTCCTTCAAAATCTCACACTTAATTTATTTTGTGGACAAAATATAGGATTGGAAATGAGTGAATCTCACTATGAATTTCTTTTTATTTTAAACAAGATTTCTGTTCCACCCCGGTATCCTGATGATTTGAGAAAACTTTTTATTGAATATTCGAAAGAAAGGACTCAATCAATATTAAACCAAACCAAGGAGGTACAATTATGGATCAAGCAACAATAAATGAGGTAATTGATTTCTTAAAACGATCTTTGTTACAATATGGCATTCATGTTGATTCAATTGCCTTGTTTGGGTCAGCATTGAATGGTAATATGGACAAGGATAGTGATATAGACCTGATCATAATCTCACGGGATTTTCAACATCTTGATATGTTTGAAAGAGCCCGAATGACTATGAAACCTGAGATGGATACCTTAAGAAAATTTAGAATTCCTATGGATATCATTAATTTATCGCCAGAGGAATACAATGTGTCGAATCTGAAATTGTTTTATCAAAGTAAGATTGTTGCATAATTTTATTAGTGGGTATTAAATCTTGAATGAAAGAGTACAAATTGCGATTCACTAAATCTATAAAATATCTGAACAAGATTCCATTAGCATTGATGTACTCCCGATTGGCTTTAGGTTTCATAATCGTTGCTTTGTCCTATTTCCAGGTTGGTTCATTCAGAATGATCATCGTCGTACTGATCATTTTGGGTGTTTTGACAGATATTTTCGACGGGATAATCGCCAGAAGATTAAATATTTCCTCTCAAATGTTAAGGCGGATGGATTCATCGATTGACCAGGTATTCTGGATTTGTACTTTGATTGGCTCCATTATTGTCTGTGCCGATTTCTTTAAAAGCAATTATATAAAACTACTGATTCTTCTGATTGTTGAAGGATTGACCTACGTTGTTAGTTTTGTGAAGTTTAAAAAAGAAGTGGCCACACATGCGATTTTGTCAAAGATATGGACACTGACGATCATGGGCACTTTGATACAGATAATTATAAGCTGCAATTCGTTGATATTGTTTGATATCTGTTTTTATTTAGGAGTCATATCAAGAATTGAGATCATCGCGATCTTATTAATTCTCAAAGAATGGACCAATGATGTGCCAGGTTTATATCATGCTATTCTATTACGGCAGGGAAAACTGATTAAAAGGAATAAATTATTTAACGGATAGGAACTATCCTGGCGAATTCAAATAATTTCAATCATTTATAGCTGATTATCAAAAACAACAATTGTAGGATACTTGTTTAAGTAGAATCATTCTTAACAAGTAGAAAATCATGAGACGGGGAAATTTTATTTTGACTGCTCTGGCATTTTATCCATTATCCACTTTTTCAAAAATGGTAACTACAATGAAATCAATAGCAAATAAAGGCTTTAAAGTAAACGACGGCGAGGCAAGATTTGGCATACACTATAAAATGAAGGGTATTACGCTAAATATGCTGGACGTGAAAATATCGTCTAAAGACACGAATGGTGAATTGGCGGTATTTGTTCAGACAGGTTTTACACCTAATGGAGGACCTCCATTACATATTCATCCTTTTCAGGATGAGTATTTTTACGTCCTCGAGGGAGAATATCATTTCCAGGTTGGTGATGAAAAATATGAGCTTAAATCGGGAGATACTATTTTTCTGCCCCGAAATATTCAGCATGCATTTGTCCAGCGGACGGAAAAGGGAAGGCTGATCGTGTCGTATAACCCGGCGGGGAAAATGGAAGACTTCTTTAAAACAACTGATTCGTGGACTTCACCTCCGACAATGGCAGAAATTACAAAAGCATTCGAAGATCATGATATGAAAATTGTCGGGCCACCTTTGAAAGTGACCTGATATGGAGCGTAAATTTGTCATCTTTGCAAAGATATCTTTAACAGATTTTTGACAGGTACATCTCGTTCAAATTCCTGGTTGATCGCGGGTATTAAAAAGATATAGCAATTCGTCATATGCAAATGAAGATTCAAGATAAACGGGAACATCCAAAAATAAAACCGGGATTACATCCACGTAACAGGCACCGTGAGCGGTATGATTTCAAAATGCTGATTGCAAGTCTGCCAGAACTGGCCCCGTTTGTGAAAGTGAATGCCTATAATGACGAAACAATTGATTTTTTTGATCCCGAAGCAGTAAAGATGTTGAATAAGTCTTTGTTAAGGCATTATTATGAAATTGATTTCTGGGATATTCCTGCTGGCTATTTATGTCCGCCCATTCCGGGCAGAGCAGACTACATTCATCATATGGCAGATTTATTGGGAAGTTGTAACCACGGAAAAATTCCAACCGGAAATCAGGTAAAATGTCTCGATGTAGGTGTTGGAGCCAATTGCATTTATCCGATCATCGGTAACAAAGAATACGGATGGTCATTTATTGGTACTGATACCGATGCTGTTTCGATTGAATCAGCCGGCAAAATAGTTGACTTGAATCCCAGGTTAAACGGCATGATCGAATTAAGATTGCAACCCAATTCCAACGACATTTTTAAGGGCATAATACAAAACGACGAACTCATTGATCTGACAGTATGTAATCCTCCATTTCACACATCAGTGGCAGAAGCCAAATCGGGAACACTTCGGAAATTGAATAACTTAAAATCCAAAAGATTCATAAAGCCGGTTTTAAACTTTGGCGGTCAGAACCATGAATTGTGGTGCGAAGGAGGGGAGGAGCAGTTCGTTCGTGATATGATCCTTCAAAGTAAGACATTCGCAACATCATGTTTTTGGTTTTCCACGCTAATATCCAAAGAATCAAATCTTAAAAGTGTTTATATCGCACTTGATAAATCGGAAGCTTTTGAGGTGAAGACCATTTCAATGGGGCAGGGAAATAAGATAAGTCGTGTAGTTGCCTGGACATTTCTTTCAATAGAACAACAGAAGGAGTGGACGAAGAGAAGGTGGTCCGAATGAAAACGGAAAGGTCGGAAGATATTAGATCTGCGAAATAGTTCTGTTTTATAGGATTTTCGTGAGTACATTTACGTTTGTTGCGTTTACAGTGTATTCGGAACTTCAGTGATCGTTCAGAGAAATGAGGTGATTTAAATGGCGTTCAAGTGTTTAAATAATTATATGAGAAAGCAGCTACTGTTTCTATTTATATTTCTTTTATTGATTTCTAACAATCATCGGGCATCTGGAATTCCGGCATACCCTTTCGCAGTTGAAATTATTCAGCCGGATGGAACAAAGATTGTTGTTATTCAGAAAGGCGATGAGCATGTGAAATGGGCGCAGACGATCGACGGATATTCATTGATGCGGAATAAAAGTGGTGTTTTTGAATATTCTACACTTAGCTCCACGAATGATATGATTCCTTCCGGGATTCAGGCTAAAAATCAATCTGAGCGAAGTTCTTCTGATTTACAATTTCTTAGTGCCACAAGGAAAGGTCTTGTTTATTCAAAAAGTCAGGTAAACATGTTGAAAAGTTTACCTGGTTTGTATCTTAAAAGTGGTCAGAAAGCATTTCCGACATCCGGTTCCCGAAAGCTGATTTGCATTCTGATTGGATTTACCGATAAGGCCTTCATTAAAACAAAAGCCGAATTCGAAGACTTATTTAATCAGGTTGGATATGCAACGGATGGTGCAACAGGTAGTGTATATGACTATTATAAAGAAAACTCTTATGGCCAGTTTAATTTGTCTGTAACAGTCGCCGGTCCGTATACTGCGGCTCATAACTTGGCGTATTACGGTGCCAATAACGCGCTTGGAAATGATATAAATCCGGGCGCTTTAGTCACAGAAGCTGTAACGCTGGCAAATCCCACCGTCAACTTTGCCGATTTTGACAATGACGGTGATGGCACAGTTGATGGGGTTTGCGTAATTCATGCAGGTTATGGTGAAGAAAACACGGGTGTCAGCGCGGATGCTATCTGGGCTCATTCTTCAACGATCAGTCCTATAACACTTGATGGTAAAACAGTGAGCAATTATTTATGCACCTCAGAGTTAAGAGGAAATAGCGGAACCGGAATAACCCGGATTGGTGTAATATGTCACGAGTTTGGTCATATGCTGGGCGCGGCAGACTACTATGATACTGATTACGCAGATAATGGTTCGTACGAAGGCACCGGTATTTGGGATATTATGGCGAGTGGTGCGTGGAATAACAATGGGGCCACGCCATCACATCACAGTCCTTATTCCAAGATTTATACTTATGGTTGGGCAGCTGTCACACCGCTGGCTTCGGGTGCTAATATTACGCTTAATAATGCTGAGTTGAACAGCAATAGTTTCTACCGGATAAATACACCGACATCAAATGAGTATTTTCTGATCGAAAACAGGCAAAAGCTAAAATTCGACAGCTATATACCAGGACATGGAATGATTATTTATCATGTTGACGGAAACTATATCAGCACGGCTGCAAATGGGATTAATACAGGCAGTCACCAGGGGATCTATCCCGTCTGTGCCAATGCAACCGGAAATCCTCCGGCAGTTTATGGAGAAATTAACAACAGCGGATTACCATTTCCAGGAACTGCCAATAAAACTTCTTTTACCGATTCGACTACACCAAACTCGCATTCGTGGAATGGTTCAAATACTGGAATGCCGATTACAAACATCACCGAGAATACCATCAATAATACGATCTCATTTACAGCACCTGTCGTTCCCAATCCACCTTTGGCTCCGTCTGCAAATCCGGCAACAAGTATGATTCAGATAAGTTTTTCTGCAAATTGGAATGCCGCTGCAACTGCTACCGGCTACCGGCTGGATGTCGCTACAAATATAGGATTTACCTCTTTAGTCACAGGATTTAGTGATAAAGATATTGGTAATGTTCTAACTTTTAAAGTTACCGGACTAAGTGCAAGAACGCAATATTATTTCAGGCTAAGGGCTTATAATGTTGGGGGTATAAGCGATAACTCAAATACAGTACAGGTATCAACTTTGTCCAATATTCCTTCAGCTCCGGCAGGGATAACCGCCGTATCGTGCAATAATCTGATGACGGTAAAATGGATAAAAAGTGCTGATCCATATGTTATACGCTATCGGATCTACGGTGGTCTCACCAGTAATCCGACCTTGCAAATTGATACAACAACCAGTGCATCTGATGTTGAAAAGATTTTTACAGGGCTGATTCATGGTAAGACCTATTATTTCAGAGTTACGGCAGTGAATGATGACGGACCCGAAAGTTCGTTTAGCAGCCAGGCAACAGACATCATTAAAACTGGTGTTATACCTGTCATCAAAGCAAAATGGGGCGACGTATTAATATGCTCCAATTTAGGTGATTCAATTGCAGGTTACCAATGGTATAAAGAGGGCACCACGATTGCAGGTGCGACGCAGCAATACTACGCAACAAACAAACTGGCTGGCACTTATCGTGTGGGAACAATCGACCTGAATGGATGTAGAAATCCATCAAATGCCATATTGATTTCGGGTACAAAATCAATGTCCATCTATCCCAATCCGGCTGCGGTAAGTTTTGTTCTGAAATTAAATGAGGCAGGTGAAGGCAGCGCCATTATCTGCATATTAAATTCATCTGGAATTAAAGTGATGGAAATACAGTCCGAATATGCGAACTATGAACTGACCAAAATGATTCCTGTCGGTAATTTAAACGAGGGAGTCTATGTTGTTCAGGTGTTGCTGAACCGAAAGGATTTGTACACCACAAAGCTTGTAGTTAAAAAGTAAATATTTTCAAATGAAGCTCAAAAATAGATCGATCGCCCCAATCATTCTCGCAGTATTTCTGCTGACAGGCACTCAATATGCGTGCTATTCTCAGGAGGCAGACAGCACAGTTGTCAGGCATGGATTGTTTGTTGGCCTTTGTTTCGGACCATCCCAGACCAGTATTTCAAATGAAGGAACATTATCGGTTGCGAATCTTGTTTCCAGTTCGCAGAATTCATTTGGGGGATCATTGGAGATTGGTTACTTTTTTTCAAAGTCGATCGGAATTTCATCCGGATTAGGTTTTACTTCTTACAAATCTCAGCTTACCCTTGGCACCTATCAAAACAATTTTAATACCGTTGATTCAGAGAATGAAGCTTATGAAAGGCGGGTTTCCGGAACTGGTATTAAAGAGGTACAGAAAGTGGGTTTTTTAAGCCTTCCCGTTTGCCTGGATATCCGTTTGCCATTGAGCAAAACTATGGGACTCTTCATACAAACGGGTATAAACCTGGCGGTCCCTGTTACGAAAAAATATACAAGCAGCGGAACATTCACCTATAAAGGGTATTATCCTGCCTACAATGTACTGCTCGAAAATCTCCCTGCTTACGGATTCCCAAGCGACGTTAATGGGGTTACAGATGGATCTCTGACGATAAAATCGCTAAATATTAATGCTTTGGTCTCTGCTGGGTTTGATTTTTCGATTCAGAAGAATATTCAGATTGGAGTGGGCGTGAGTTACAGCATATCGCTATCGAATATTTCAGACTATGCTTCACCCGACAAATTTCAGCTTTCATTGGATGCGAATCAGATCAACAGTTTGATGGGTGGAAGTACCAAAGCGTCCGTTCAATCCTTAGGTGTGAATTTCAGGTTGAGGTATTTTCTGAAGTCGCCTTTTTGAAATCATATGATTTTAGTCTGAAACAACATCGTGGTAACGACCTTATAGAAAACGCTTTGCATTCTTATCTCGCCCACTTTCCGCCAATTGAATGATCTCACCTGTTTTTTCGTTGACGGCCATCACCTCACCTTTCACCCTATCGGACCGGAAGATGAGCCACTGGCTATCGGATGTCCATTGATTATGTGTCTGGTATATTTTTGAGTCACCGGTAGGCGTGCTTGTTAAGAAAATCAGTTCGGTACCAGTCACCGGATCTGTCACCACTTTTCGTTCAGAAGGGAAACGGCGGCCAATCTGTGCCTGAGCCGATATATTTCCGATCATGCAGACACCAGCCAGAATCAGGATAACTAAAATTGAGGTTTTCATATATTGTGTTTTATTTGAACGACATAGACACAACACTTGGATAGTTTTTCTTGTTTCTTATTCCAATGTGTTCTATGTGCTATGTTGTGAGGAATCGGAATTTTTCCTTTTCCTGATGTAAGTCTATTTCGCCTCGAAGATGGCGCCGTTCGTTTTCACATCTTTTGAATAAAACTGAATAGCACTGTCGTTCATTTTCGGGAAATGCTTTTTCAGTAACTCAATCATTTCAGCACCGGCCAGCATTACCGGTCCATAGCCGTGTGCAGCAAAAACGTTGATTGGCCTGTAATAGTAAAATGCCGGGTCGAATCCCATTCCTGTGCCAACGCAAGTACCTTCAACCTGTCCTTTTTCGGTTACTTTCGATGCTACTGCATTCCAGGCCAGGCAAACCATTGGTCCATAAACCTGTTCATCGATGTAACCCCGGTTAATGGCGCGGGCAATGGCGTAGGTATAGATTGCAGTGGCTGAAGTTTCGAGATATGAATCGTTTTTGTCGATCAACTGGTGCCAGAAACCTTGCGGTGACTGGTAATTGGCCAAACCTCGAATGTGATGTTTCAACAGATCGAGTACCTGATCGCGACCGGCATAACCGGCAGGTAAAACCTCAAGCAGTTCAACCATGGTCATCACACCCCATCCGTTGGCACGCGCCCAATGAAACTGCGGATGTTCAGGCATTTCCTGAATCCAGCCATGCATAAACAAACCTTTGTCGAAATTGAACATCCGTTTTGAGAATTGCAGAACTTGTTTAACGGCATCGTCGTAATATTTGGTTTGGCCAGTATACTTGCCCATTTGAGCCAATGCAGGAACGCTCATAAACAGGTCATCCAACCAAAGTGAGTTGGGCAGAGGACGGTTGCGTGACAGTGTTCCGTCGTTGAAACGTTGCTGTTTGTTGCTGATGAAGTCGATAAAGTTATCGATCATGGGATTCAGGTCGGTATTGATTTTTGCCTGTTCAGCCTTAATCATAGCGGTGCACATTGCTCCTGCATCGTCGAGTGCATGTGGATGGTTGACTGAATACATGGCGTCTCTGGCCTCCGGATTTTGTTGTTCCAGTTTCAGAAATGACGGGCGAATTTCAGCCAAAAATTTCATCCTTTTAAATGTATAATCGGCATACTTTTTATCTCCGGTAACTTCTGAAGCAAGCAACATGCCGGCATATGTAACACCCCACTCGTAACTGATCAACCTGAAATCGCCCTGTTTAAATTTTGTCTTTGCGTTTACTTTGGTATAGTCAAATAATTCTGATCCGGAAGCATCCGTCAATTGGGTCGGAGTTGTAGCTTCAAGGTAGTTGTAAACGCGATCGAGTACCTTTGTAATTTCGGCTGTGGTCGGCACATTGTAAGGAGTTTCGTAGTTTGGCTGCATCAGATGTAACGGTGTAGTTGCATCGTTTTGTTGTTTTGCGGGCTGGTTTTGCGAGAATGCAACAACCGGAAGCAGTATCAGAACTGCAAGAATATTCTTGATCATTGTTTTATGGTTTTGTTTGGAAATTATTGACAAACCTACGGATAAAAGATTTGATTTTCTGAAGCGTAAAGCATAAAAAAATATGGAGGCACATAGCGCCTCCTCTCTTTCTTTATTAAGGATTTTTCACCGGATTGATAATAACTTGCCTCTGTCTCTTTTAATTGATGCGCAGCATGTTGCTCAAATTTCCTTACGATTTTTTGATGTCTGATGTAGTTAAAGCAGTTATTTTTCGTCGGGGTAAAAAGATAAGCCTTGGTTTGATCATCAATTTTAAGAGGCTGTCCGTGTTCCCATGCCGACAAAAAAACATCCTGCACCAAATCAAGCGCTTCACTCTCATCCTCAATAAATTTCAAGGTATAAAGGAAAAGCGGATGATGGTATTTAAGGAATATACGATCGAAGTCAGTCATCAATTAGCCAATATTCATTAGAATATAGCAAATACAAAAGAAATTTGTTCAGTCAATGCACATCTAAAATAAGGCAGACGCTACCAAGTTTTCACTTTGATCTCTTAAATACTTTAGACTTGATTTGGATGCAAACAAAAAAGAGTCACAAATTTAATATTTGCAACTCTTTGATTTACTGTTGTCCTGTTAGGTCTCGAACCTAAACTCTTCTGATCCAGAAACAGACGTGTTGCCAATTACACCACAGGACAGTTTTATGGTTGACCCGTCAAGGCTCGAACTTGAACTCTTCTGGACCAAAACCAGACGTGTTGCCAATTACACCACGGGTCAATCAATAATGTCTTATTATTTAAGACGGCTGCAAAAGTACGAAGTTTTTTTTTCCTACAAACTGATATGGGCATAAAAATGGAATCAATCGGTTTATTTGTTGATTTGTCAGTAATTACTCGATCTGAATTTTTGAAATTTAACTTCAAACAGATAAAAATCAAGCTCGTATGTATTCTGTGTTGATTGTCTTAATTTTGAGATTTTGGCTGATAAAGTGTAAAATACCTATTAAGTTCAGTAAAGTTGGTTATTTGATTCGAATTGTTGAGCTGGTTACACATTGAACAGATGCGAATCTAATGCCGTTTTGGGTCAGAAATTGTATTGGTGGTATTTATTTGCGAATCGCTTAATCATTTTATTTAGTGCTGACAATTAAAATTGATCCGAATTAGTGTGATTAAGGAATCAAAAGTTAATTTTATGAAATGTTCATCATTTAATTCGAGGTGGAGATAAAGATTATTAATATCTTCGCAAAAATTTTGGTTTTCTGTGAAGATCAAAAAAGGTTCTGAAAATTAAAGAAATACATAGATTCTAAATATGGAAACAAAAGGGTATAAGTTTTACAACACTGTCGTGGGCTGGTTCATATTTCTTATTGCAGCTGTTGTGTATCTGATGACGATTGAGCCAACTGCCAGTTTCTGGGATTGTGGCGAATTCATTACTACTGCTTTTACCCTTCAGGTGGGACACCCACCCGGCGCACCGCTTTTCATGATCATGGGACGTATCTTCACCATGTTTGCCGGTAATACTGCACAAGTTCCCGTTATGGTGAATATTATGTCGGCGTTCGCCAGTGCATTTACAATCGTTTTCCTGTTTTGGACCATTACCCATATGGCGCGCAAGATCACGTTATCCAATGAATCGGAACTTACTTTACCGCAAATGATTGCCGTTTTAGGAGCTGGAGCCGTTGGTGCGCTGGCTTATACATTTTCTGACACATTCTGGTTTTCGGCTGTTGAAGGAGAAGTTTACGGAACATCGTCGATGTTTACGGCGCTTGTTTTCTGGTGTATCCTGAAATGGGAAAATGAAGCAGATGAGAAATTTGCGAATCGTTGGATTGTATTGATCTGCTATTTGATCGGGCTTTCAATTGGCGTTCACTTGCTGAATTTACTGGCAATACCTGCAATTGTGCTGGTCTATTATTTCAGGAAGTATAACACCACAAGGAATGGTATAATTATCTCTTTGGTAATTTCAATGTTCCTGGTGGCGCTCGTAATGTTTGTGCTTATTCCGGGGATCGTCATTGTGGCGCAATGGTTTGAGCTGCTTTTTGTAAACGGATTAGGTACACCATATAATACAGGAGTCATTATCTATTTTTTATTGCTTGTCTCCGGAATTGTTTGGGGATTAAAATACACCGCGCAAAACAATAAAGTACTGGTTCATACCGTATTACTGGGATTTACTGTATTGGTAATCGGTTATTCTTCCTACGCTATGATTGTGATTCGTTCTTCGGCCAATACGCCAATGGATCAGAATAACCCGGATAATGCCTTCTCATTGCTTTCTTATCTGAACCGCGAGCAATATGGCAGCAAACCACTGTTTTATGGACAATATTATAATGCTCCGCTGAATAATGAGAACCCTTACAAAAAAGGGGGTCCTAATTATATTGAGCGAAATGGTCGATATGAAATTGCTGACTACAAACAGTCGGCAAATTATGACGATCGGTTTAATACCATTTTCCCACGAATGTTTAGTTCAAGTCCCGAACACATCAAAGAGTATCAGATTTGGGCAAATGTAAAGGGTACTCCAATCCAGGTTACGAACAGGGAAGGGGAGCAGGAAAGGTTGATCAAGCCTACCTTTTCCGAAAATCTGACTTTCTTCTTTTCTTACCAGATTAACTGGATGTATTGGCGCTATTTCATGTGGAATTTTTCAGGACGTCAAAATGATATTCAGGGGAACGGTGACATCATTAACGGAAACTGGATTACAGGATTTAACTTTCTGGATTCAATTCGGTTAGGTGATCAGGATCACCTTCCTACAGCATTGGCGAATAACAGGGGCAAGAATAAGTATTACATGCTGCCATTGATACTTGGATTATTGGGCCTGTTTTTTCAATTCAATGCAGGTAATAAAGGGAAGAAAGACTTTTGGGTGGTAATGACGCTGTTTATCATGACGGGCCTCGCTATATTGGTCTATCTGAATCAGGAGCCGCTACAACCCCGGGAACGTGACTATGCTTATGCCGGATCTTTTTATGCTTTTGCCATTTGGATAGGTTTTGGCGTACTGGCTTTGTACGAGATGTTTAAGAAAGTCTCACCAGCCAAAATGAGTGCCATAGCAGCAACAACTATTTCGCTCATTGCTGTTCCCTGCCTGATGGCGAATCAGAACTGGGATGATCATGACCGGTCAAACCGATACACCGCGCGTGATTTCGGTAGTAATTACCTGCAGTCGTGTGCACCAAATGCGATCATTTTTACAAATGGAGATAATGATACTTTCCCATTGTGGTATGCCCAGATGGTGGAAGGAATCAGGACAGATGTTCGTGTTTGTAATTTAAGCTATTTTCAGACAGATTGGTATGTTGATCAGATGCGAAGCAAAGCATATGAATCTGATCCGTTACCTATCAAATTTGAGCACAACCAATATGTCCAGGGGACACGTGATGTTATTTACATCCTGGATCAGATCAAGCGACCTGTGAATCTTAAAGAGGCCATTGATTTTGTCCGTTCAGAAGATCCTGGAACCAAATTACAACAGGCAGACAATGCCTCCTTCTTCCCGTCGCGACAATTGGTATATCCTGTTGACAAGGCAGCTGTTCTTGCCAATAATGTTGTTGATCCGAAAAAGGCTGATAGTATTGTTTCTCAGATGAATATTAATCTTAGCGGGAATTATCTCACCAAAGATGAGTTAATGATTCTGGATATTATTGCCAACAATAACTGGAAACGACCTATTTACTTTGCGATCACTGTAGGCAAAGATAAATACCTGAATTTGCAGGATTATTTCCAGACTGAGGGTTTTGCCTACCGCCTTGTTCCAATTAAAACTCCGGCGACAAACTATCAATTTGGAAGTATACGCACCGATGTGATGTACGATAATATTATCAATAAATTCAAGTGGGGTAATATGAACGATCCCAAAGTTTACCTTGATGAGAACAATACGCGAATGGCAATTAACGTACGCAGCAGTTTTGTTAGACTGGCAGATGGTTTGCTGGAGCAAGGGAAACGCGATTCCGCGATTGCCGTACTGGATCGTTGCAATGAATTGGTTCCAAATGAAAAAGTGCCTTATAACTATTATAATTTGTTGATGGTGAAATCATATTACATGGCTTCACGTAATTTGAAAAACCTCAAGCTCGACAGTTTGGCCTTAGAAGTAAACGTTTACCCTGCAGCGGCCAAGAAGGCGAACGAAGTGGTGCAAAAAATGGCCAATAATGCTGAAGAAGAGTTGAATTACTATTTTAGACTCAAACCACAATTCCGCGCGTTGGTTCAGGATGATCTTCAACGAGCTTTTTATATGATGCAGGAATTGAGCAGCATCTCCGGCCAGTTCGGTGAAAAGGCTTTGAGTGATGATGTCGCAAGGCGTCTGAACAATATTGTAAAGGTATACCAGCCTGAATTGGCTGCTCCGGAATCGAAAAAATAAATTATTTGTTGATTCTGAATAGATTATTTACTTTTGCATCCGATTTATATAAATTTGGTTTGATAGATAACGATAAGAATGAGATTTAAACTTCAGGTTCATCTGCCGCAATATATAACAAAATGGTTTCCGCTTGCAGTATGGAGGATGCCCGACGATACGAAGACGTTATACCTGACTTTCGATGATGGTCCTATACCTGAAGTAACACCATGGGTTTTGGATTTATTGCGCAGTTATAATATCAAAGCGACTTTTTTTGCGGTAGGTGAGAATGTTTTTCATAATCCCGAAATCTTTGAGCAAATCATCGACGAGGGACATGCTGTTGGAAATCACACCTATCACCATCTTCAAGGACTTAAATCGGACAATCGCACTTATTACAAGGATATCGTTCATGCCAATAAACTAATCGGATCAAATCTTTTTCGTCCGCCGCATGGCTGGCTGAAAAGAGCTCAATATCGTTACCTGTCAGGTAAGTACAAAATCGTTATGTGGGACGTTATCTCATGCGATTACAACCAGAACATAACAAAAGAAGAGGTGCTGCAAAATGTACTTGATTTTGCGAGAGCCGGAAGCATCATCACTTTTCATGATTCTAAGAAGGCAGCCAGTCACCTGTATTGGGTTCTTCCCCGTGCTATAGCTGCATTGAAGGCCGAGGGTTATGAATTCAGTAAAATCGAATTCCCAAAAGTGCGTCGTCTTTTCTATTCTCCTGCATTACAACGTATTCGCCGCTTAAGAAACAACATCAGGCAATTGAGCCTTTGGGCTTAAAATCACAATACTGTATTTTATCAAAGATTCTTTCTGCAAACCAGGGAGAATTTTTTGTTTGGAATTTTATAGTTAGATTATTCTAACTATATTTGCGACTTAAACCATCTGTTTTACAAGTGATATTCAGCCATTTATAATCAGATATTAAATATGAATATTATTGGAAGAGATTATTGCAAAGTTGTCGGCCTACATGGCCCGTATGGAGGAAGAAGCCAAAGAACAATATAGTTTCAAAGAGCTCACGCTTACTCAAATGCATTACCTCGAGATGATCAGTGAACTTGAGAATCCGAATCTGACAGAATTGGCTGTGGCGATGAAACTGACGAAACCAACCATTACTGTATTGGTTGATAAGCTGATTGAAAAAGAATTAATTTACAAAGTCCAATCGGATGCCGACAGACGCAGTACACATCTTCACCTGACAGAAAGAGGAAAACTAATCAACCAGATGCACGAATATGCCCATCGCAGGATTGTTGAGCAGATTGAGAAAAAAATAGATGCAGGTGAAATGGCGCAACTGATGGCACTGCTTGAAAAAATCGTGAAGTAATTTTATTATAATTAGATAGATCAAACAAATAGTTTTATATCAATGATAAACAATAGTATCAGGACTGAAAAGATTCAGGGCTTAACCGAAGAACAGGTAAAGCAAAAAATTGTAACTGAAGGTTTCAATGAACTGCCTTCCTCGAAACCTAAGAGTTTGGTTCATATTGCACTTGGCGTATTCCAGGAGCCTATGTTTCTTTTACTGGTAGCTTGTGGAGCCCTTTATTTATTTCTTGGCGATGTTCAGGAGGGTCTAATGTTATTGGGATTTGTTTTTGTGATCATGGGAATTGAATTTTACCAGGAGAAAAAAACCGAGAAAGCACTTGATGCATTGAAAGATCTGGCCAGTCCCCGCGCACTTGTTATTCGTGATGGTGTTGAAAAGCGGATCGCCGGGAGGGATGTGGTGACTGGTGATATCATGATCCTTCAGGAAGGCGACAGGGTACCTGCTGATGCAATTGTCTTATATTCAGTAAATCTAAGTGCCGACGAATCTCTCCTGACCGGAGAGCCAGTTCCCGTACGAAAGGCTGAATGGACCGAAGGAACAGTTCAGGCAAGACCAGGTGGTGATGATTTGCCATTTGTGTTTTCGGGTTCAATGATTGTCCAGGGAAATGGAATTGCCAAAGTAACTGCAACAGCTTTAAATACTGAGATTGGTAAGATTGGGAAAGCTTTGAATGAGGTCAAAGAGGAGCCAACCAAATTGAAGCGGGAGATGGGTGCCTTGGTTAAAAAGTTGGCAATCATTGGGATTGGTCTTTGTTTGGTTGTGATTGCTGTTTATACAATTACGCGTGGTGATTTACTGAAAGGTTTTTTAGCCGGTATTACATTGGCGATGGCGATGTTGCCCGAAGAGTTTCCCGTTGTACTTACGATATTTCTGGCTTTGGGCGCATGGCGGATTTCTAAAAAAAATGTGCTGACCCGGAAACCCGCCGCCGTCGAAACGCTGGGTTCTACTACTGTATTATGTACTGACAAAACCGGTACTTTAACCAAGAATAAAATGACGGTTGCCCGCCTTTTCAACGGGAAAGATTTTATGACGGTAACTGCCGAAAGTACTTTTCCCGAAGAGTTTCACGAAATTATCGAATTTGGAATTTTATCAAGCCAGGTTAATCCATTCGATCCAATGGAGCAGGCAATTACAGTTGTTGGGGAACAGTTCCTGAAAAATACGGAACATCTCCATTACGATTGGGAGATGATCAAAGAGTATCCGCTTTCGAAAGAGTTATTGGCCATGTCGCGGGTATTTAATAATGTAGAAACAAAAACACGAACGATTGCCGCCAAGGGAGCTCCGGAAGCCATTTTTGACCTTTGCCATCTTTCGCAAGAGCGGATATCAGCGTTGGCACTGGCTATCGAGACATTGGCATCAAGCGGTTTAAGGGTTTTAGGTGTCGCAAAGGATGTTGAGAACCTGACCGAACTACCCGACATACAACATGACTTTAATTTCGAATTCGTTGGATTAATCGGTCTTTCCGATCCGATCCGCGAAAACGTTCCACAGGCGGTTACGGAATGTTACCAGGCTGGTATCCGTGTTATTATGATTACAGGAGATTATCCGGCTACCGCAATGAGCATTGGAAGTGAAATCGGACTTAAAAATTGTGGAGAGGTTATTACAGGTCCCCAACTTGAAGAGTTATCGGAAGCCGAATTGGCCGAAAAAATTAAAACCGTTAATATTTTTGCACGTGTAGTTCCTGAGCAAAAGCTTAAGATAGTGAATGCCCTCAAACGGAATAACGAGATTGTGGCAATGACGGGTGACGGCGTGAATGATGCACCGGCCCTAAAAGCTGCAAACATCGGAATTGCAATGGGCGAAAAAGGGACGGATGTGGCACGCGAAGCCTCGTCGCTTGTCTTGATGGATGATAATTTTGCTTCTATTGTAGGGGCGGTACGAATGGGAAGACGGATCTCCGATAACCTTCAAAAGGCATTGGGATATATTTTTGCGATTCATGTTCCGATTGCCGGATTGTCATTGATTCCTGTTTTTTTCGCGGATCTTCCGCTGATTCTGTGGCCGGTACATATTGTTTTTCTCGAACTGATCATCGATCCGGCATGTTCAATTGTTTTTGAAGCTGAAAAAGAGGAGCGCAATGTGATGACTCGTCCACCTAAGAAGTATGATGAACCATTCTTTGGAATTAAGAAAATTTTGCTGAGCTGTTCCCAGGGAATCGGAATATTGATCATCGTTTTTGCAGTTTACCTCTTTGGACTAAAAACCGGTTATTCGGAGCGAGAAGTACGTGCCTTGGCATTCACAACGCTAATTGCCTCTAATATTGCGGTTATTCTGTCGAACAGATCGTGGACAAGGAACATTTTTCAGATTCTGGCAACCCGGAATAGTACTGTAAAATGGGTTGCAGGAGGAGCTGCCTTTTTCCTTGCATTGATTCTGAATGTTCCGTTTCTGCTCAATTTATTTCAATTTGATAAAATTTCGTTTACCGAAGCCATTATTTGTGTGGGTGCAGGATTCCTGAGTATTCTCTGGTTTGAACTTTATAAGGTATTTAAACTATCAAAATTATAGTGATACTGAAACAGAAATGAATCCGGTTAAAACATTTGTTTTAGCCGGATTTTTTCGTTCAGGACATTTGTTGCGAATCTTTATCACAGAAAAACTGATCACGGATCCGGTTTAAACATTTGCGATTGGCATAAATTACTTCGTTTTATTCAGAAAGTCACATCAGTTAAGGCATGTCGGATTGTTTAATTGAATATATTTACAAACCCGAATGCAGATCGTTTTAATATATAATTAGCGACTTAACTTCAAATCTCAATATGACTATCAGAATCATCATCGTATTGCTAATCATTAGTTTAATGACTAAAGGCCAGGAGCCTATGAAAATAACTGTTCAGAATTCGGCCTCATCTCGCTGGCTCAATAAGGAGGTGAAAGAGAGCAGGCTTTTGGATAATATGGAAATCACAGGAAGTTGGGAGCCATTTACAGTCGGAGCAATCGCTGTAGTCGATGCAAGGGTCACAGCTAAGATTGAGGAATCAAAAAGACAGGTAACCCGGATGAGCTACTCCCGTGATCAGTCTCACAGTGGTGAACGGTCGCTTTTGATGAAGTTACCCACAAAAATGGAAGGACCGGGGCCACAAAGCGGGCGAGGATGGGGCAGAGCCGGCGTTATTCGGAATTTTGAAAATGAGGATCTGAGCGAATTCAACCGGATATCAATATGGATTTATCCCGATTGTCCCGGTTATTACCAGGATTGGCTCGAAATGAGACTCTTCAATGAAGGAAGTGAGAAGTTACCTGCTTTGTTTGCCCAGGAAGGTGAAAATACGGTTCTGTTGCGAAACAAGGAATGGAATCATGTGGTTTGGGAAATCGGGAACGTGGCGCGTGACAAAATATCTAAACTTGAAATCTCTTCATGGATGCCCGGAAGCGAACCCGAGGCAGCCGATAGCGTGGCCTATTATCTGGACGACCTGCAATTAGAAAAGGTTGATCCTGACTATATCGAAGGTTGGGACGTCTGGCCAGGGCGAATATCCTTCAGCCATACCGGGTACCAGACGGGAGCTTTAAAAAGTGCCGTTGCGAATAGTCTGACAGTAAATGATTTCAGTCTGGTTGATCAGGAGTCGGGTAAGACAGTGCTTACCAAACCGATTCAAAAAGTTACGAATCACCTGGGAGATTTTCAAATCCTTGATTTCTCTGAAATTCAAAAAGCTGGTTCCTACATTCTTAAAGCAGGCGAAACTGTTACACAACCTTTTAAAATTGATTCGAATGCATGGGAAGCGACGATCTGGAAAGCGCTTAATTTTTATTATTCCGAACGTTGCGGGACTTCGATTCCTGGAGTGCATGGGGCATGTCACCGTGACTGGACCTGCGTTCATGGTGGTAAGAGCATCGTTATTAATGGCGGATGGCACGATGCCGGCGACTTTACCCAGGGACTTGGCAATACAGGTGATGCCGTTTACGCGATGTTCAGTCTGGCCGAGAAGATGCACGCGAGAGGTGAGAACCCAAGGTTATACGAACGACTTGTTGAGGAGGGGCAATGGGGTCTTGACTGGATTCTGAAGACCAGTTTTGGCGATGGCTTCCGAAATGAAGGATCGATCAATAGCCGCAGAACAAATGGTATCATAGGTGATTACGATGACATTACTTCAACGGCACGAAATTCACCCAGAACCAATTTGGTAGCCGCTGCATCAGAAGCAATCGCCTACAGGGTTCTTAAAGAGAGAGATGCAAGGCTGGCCGCTTATTCGTTGAAAATGGCAAAGGCCGACTGGCAATTTGCAATTGACAAGTTGAATTTAAAGGAAGAACCATCTTCCAAAGATATTTTTACCGGATCGTTTGATTCCGGAAATGTGATACATGAGCTCGCGTCGGCAGGTATTTTAGCTTCCGTTGAGTTATGGCGTGCTACAGGAGAAGCGCGCTATGCAGCAAAAGCCACGGAACTTGCAACTATTATTCTTGAGTCACAGCAACGTAAACTGCCCGACTGGGATAGTCCATTAACCGGCTTCTTTTATACAAGTCCGACAAGAGAACACATTCTCCACTACTGCCATCGTGGTCATGAGCAAGAGCCAATAGTTGCTCTTACGCAGTTGTGTGAGGCTTTCCCCGATCATCCCGACTGGATGAAATGGTATTCGGCTGTGACTTTACATTCGGAGTATTTGAAGACAATTGCCAAATATACAGAACCCTATGGTGTTCTGCCTGCATCAGTATATACCGATCAGGAATACCTTCAGGTACCCGTAAGCCGACAGGAATCATTCCGTAAGCAGGTTTTAAATGGAATTCCTTTAGGTAAAGGTCATTATCTGCGGATTTTTCCGGTTTGGATGGATTATCGGGGTCATTTTGGAACCATTTTGCCCAAAGCGCTCTCGCTGAACAATGCTGCCCGTCTCAGGGGCGACCTCGAATCGGCAAAACTTGCACAACACCAATTGGAATGGGTGGTCGGCAGAAACCCATTTTCACAAAGTACAATGTATGGCGAAGGCTATGATTTCAGCCCTTTGTATACGCCTTCATCCGGAGACATAGTGGGGGCACTTCCAGTTGGGATTCAGACCAGAGGTGATAGCGATGTACCTTACTGGCCGGTGCAGAGTACGTGGACCTATAAAGAAGTGTGGACACATCTTGTAACGCAATGGATTTGGCTGATGTGCGATCTGGAAGGACCGGCACTTGTGAAGGGAAAGGCTGACAGCAACGTGGAATTTAAGAATTTAACTTCCGGACAAATGACAGTTGTTGAACCTGATATGCAGAGGCTGTTTAGTACATCATTACCGGAAGGAAAGTATGTTGTGAAAAGTGAGGGTATTGAACAGTCCATGTTACTTCTTCCTGCGGGAAATTATCAGATGGATCTTCGAAAGAAAGAGGCGTTTAGTTTCGGGGTCTCAAAACAGTCAGCAGGAAATGGGATCGTCACGATAACTTTAAAAGTTCAGGGGAATGGCAGCCACCAGTTTACGGTAAGATCAAATAACCTGATAATTAAGGATGCAACTAAGAAAACAGTCCTTCAGTCAGGTGTGGAAGTGACGCTAAAATGGCAAGGCAAAATAAGCGCAACAGATGAGCCATGGGTCGCTGTAGTTGTTCCTGATAATGATCTTGCGCATAAAAAAGAGCTGACGGGATCTGTTTGGGAGAAGTAAGCCGAAAGTTAGTATTCAATGGAAAAAGAACCACAACCTATAGATGATTTTTAATATCTTGAAATGAAAAAGAAAAACAGATTATTGTCTTGTGCATTGAAAATAATGGGATTTTTATTAATCATTACCAATAGTTGTAAGCAAGATGATAATAATGAGCCTTCAAATACGGTTAAGGACATTGACGGTAACGTGTACAACACCGTTACCATTGGCACCCAAACATGGATGAAGGAGAATCTGAAAACCACCAGGTTCCGTGATGGAACTGCAATACCCAACATAACCGACAACACGGCATGGACTACCCAAACTGCTGGAGCCTACTGTTGGTACAACAACGATACTGCGAATAAAACCACCTACGGTGCACTGTACAACTGGTACACCGTGGTTGATAGCCGAAACCTGTGCCCAACAGGCTGGCATGTACCTATAGTTGCTGAATGGACTACGCTGACAACCTATCTGGGTGGCGAAATCGTAGCCGGCGGCACGCTGAAAGCAATAACACTTTGGAATAGCCCCAACACCGATGCTGATAATAGCAGCGGTTTCGCTGCACTTCCGGGCGGTTTTCGGGGCTATTCCCCAGGTTATTGCGATTACAATAGCAATAACGGTTACTGGTGGTCAGCATCAGCGGACTATGCTACGACCGCATAGGGATATATTCTAAATAACAATGGTTCGCGTGTCCGACTTAGCAGCCTATTCGGAAAGAATCTTGGTTATAGTGTTCGTTGCATTAGGGATTGATAAACTATTTATATATTCGAATCAGCTTATAAATTAAATATCTCAAAAATTTTCAATAATGAATCGATTGACAAAAATCAAAAGTGTAATCAATAAGGTTCCATTTGTCCTTGCATTGCTAAGCATATTTTTGCTTAGTTCATTTTATCGTTCCGAAAGTGTCCAGGGGAATTTGGAGAAGAGTAAGAGTCACCCCAAAATTGTAAACATTATCAATTTCATTCGGTTACTCGAACCAAGGGATGCTAAAATTACGGAAGGAGTGCTTTATGAAACCGTGGTTAAGCAAATCGAAATGATGAAAAAATACAAGCTTGGCGGTACTTTTTTGTTACAGTACGATGCTTTGATTGATCCACGGTATCAAAAGCTGTTAAAGAGCCTGCCCGGCAATTCTTTCGAAATAGGCGCCTGGTGGGAAATCCCCCAACCGCTTGTCGAAAAAGCCGGACTCAAATGGAGGGGTCGTTATCCGTGGGACTGGCGTGCAAATATTGGGTTTTCAACAGGTTATACGCCAGAAGAACGTGAGAAGCTGGCAGATGTTTATATGAACGATTTTAAACAGATATTTGGTTACTATCCCAAATCGGTTGCTTCGTGGTTTATTGATGCCCATACCTTAAATTATCTTTATCAAAAATATAAGATTGTAGCTTCCGCTAACTGCAAAGACCAGTACGGTACTGATGGTTACACGATGTGGGGAGGCTATTGGAACCAGGCTTATTATCCGAGCAAAATAAATTCCTACATGCCGGCACAGAATGAAAGCAACCAGATCCCAGTGCCTATTTTCAGAATGCTTGGAAGCGACCCTGTCCGTCAATATGATACCGGACTTGGATCAGACAGGCAGGGTGTAATTACCCTTGAACCTGTATATAAAGATGGCGGAGGTGATTCTGCCTGGGTCAACTGGTATTTTAAAGAATTTGTCGAAGGGAGCTCGATGGAATATGCTTACACGCAAGCCGGACAGGAAAATTCGTTTACGTGGGATGCGATGTCAAAAGGATTTGAAATACAATTGCCGCTGATTGCACGTTTGAGGGATGAAAAGAAAGTAACCGTTGAAACCCTGGCTGAATCGGGTAAATGGTTTCGCGAACATTATAAAACCACTCCGGCAACTTCAGTTACCGTAAATGAGGATTTAAAGGGAAGCGACCGTAAAACGGTATGGTTCAATAGCCGGTTTTACCGGATTAATTTATTGTGGGAAAATGGCAACTTGCGCATTCGTGACATTCATTTATTTGATGAAAAATTCCAGTCACCTTACTTCGCTAAAAAAGCCACGAGCAACGAATGTTCTTTTTTTACGCTTCCTTTTGTTGACGGATATATCTGGAGCACTCCACAAAAAATTGCAGGCCTCAGATTTAAGGCAGTAATAAACGGGAAAGAAACATTGATCGAAGGTAAAGATCCGACGATAACGGATTCCATCAACGGGAAGCTGCATATATCATGGCCCCTGAAATCGTTTGACGGAATGCTCGTGATGGACATTGACGAACGGCAAATAAAGATGAAAATTGAAGGTAAGAAAACAATCGACTGGTTTCTTGATATGACCACTGCAGAAAATATGAAATTACCTTTTAAAAAGATTAGTTCCAACCGGATTGATTGCGAGTTTGATGTTATGAAATATGCAATTAAAGCTGAAAAAGGTTCCTTTTCGGTACCTGGGAATGGAATTATTTTCAGAATGAAGCCGGAGAAGAACACTCTGATACTGAGATTAACAGAGTAAAGTAGTGCCATATCAATGGTTATATGACTAAAAACCAATAATGAAGAATAATCATTCGCTTTTGAAGTTGATGATTATTCTTTTCGTCAATGTATTAACAGAAAGCAAGATCGGCATTTTGAAACAATCATCTGTAACTTCATCTTATTTGGCAGAAGCGGCCTCCAATTCACATTCGAAATAATATACCTATGATTTACAGTAAATTAAGATTAGCTATTTTATTCGTTGTAATTATTTTGAGCTACGTTCCTGCCGAAGGACAAGATCTGGATTCATTAAGAAATTCATTTATTTCCCCGCCCGATTATGCCAAACCGCGTGTGTATTGGTGGTGGCTTTTCAACCGGGTCGATAAAGAAGGAATTACGCGGGATTTAGAGGAGTTTAAGGCCAAAGGGATTAGTGGGGTGAACCTGATTTGTACCGGGGGATATGCAGGAAAGGTGCCTCTCCTTGGCGTCAAATATCAAAGCCCCGAGTGGTGGGATCTCTTCCGCTATGCGGTTAAAGAGGCCACGCGGCTTAACATTGAGTTCGGTTTCAACCTTTCTGCCGGCGGCTGGACGATGGAAGGTCCCTGGGTGACAAAGGATAACGCGATGAAGAAGGTTGTATCAGCTGAACTGAGCGTCTCAGGGCCAACTAAATTCTCCGGGAAACTGCCTCAGCCCGAAACAGTGGATGGGTATTATCATGATATTTGGGTGCAGGCGTTCCGGGTACTTGGCAATACGAAGAATATTGATCCATCATCGGTTATTGATCTGACAAATCGGTTGAAGCCCGATGGTCAGCTTGACTGGGACATACCAAAGGGACAATGGGTGATTTTGCGGAATGGCTACACGCTGACCGGACATCTATGGAGTAAGTGGTATGCCTATCCCTCTGCTCCACAGGCCGACACGTTCGAAGGGGGCGACGGTTTTGAGATTGATTATTTGAATAAGGCCTCATTAGACGATCATTTCGAACACCTTGGCAGATTGGTGCTGGATGAAGCGGAAAAGGCTGGCGGGCACCTTGCGTATTTATGGTCGGATAGCTGGGAATGTGGTAAACTTACCTGGACACAGGATTTCCCGAATCAATTCAAGCGGTTTCGTGGCTATGATTTAAAGCCATACATGCCAGTTTTAGCTGGATATACAGTTATCAGTGCTGAGGTGTCTGCACGATTTCGCGATGATTTTGACCGTACGATTCAGGATTGCATTTCAGAGAATTTTTATGGCCATTTCATGGCGTTGAGTCATCAAAACGGGGTAAAAGTTGGCAATGAAGCAGGAGGGCCGAATGACATTCCTCCGCAGGATGCCTTGAAGAACCTGGGATATTGTGACATACCCGCCGGCGAGTTTTGGGTCAACGGACATCGTAAAGCTAAAAACGGATACAATTCTGACCGGTCGCTGAGGCTGAATTTGAAGCAAACAGCCACCGCAGCACATATCTATGGAAAGCAGGAAGCAATGGCAGAAGCATTTACGATGATGGATGGTGACGCAACGCATTGGTCTTTGGGGCCTGCCGATTTGAAACCTTATGCCAATGATGCATTTTGCGAGGGGATCAATCGTTTTATGTTGCACCAGGCGACCTGCCAGCCACCGTCGGATGGTAAGCCAGGTTATGAATTCTGTGCAGGCCAGCATTTTACGCCAAACACTACCTGGTGGGAACAGTCCCCGGCATTCTTTACCTGGCTCGCCCGTTGCCAGTACATGCTTCAAAAGGGTACCTTCGTTGCTGACGTTTGCTTCTATCTGGGTGAAAGGCCTCCGACGCTGGCACCACCAAAATACATTGTACCCTCACTTGGTCCTGGTTACGACTGCGATTACAGCAATTCCGATGTGTTACTCAACCGGATGTCTGTCAGGGATGGTCGGATTGTGCTACCTGACGGAATGAGTTACCGTCTTTTGGTGCTGCAGAATTGCACTTCGCCTTCTCAGGAGATTTGTGATAAAGTAGGCGCTTATCAGAAGTTATCGGTTTCATCGGTTCCTTCGACGGAAATGTCAATAGAGGTGATTAAAAAATTACGGGAGCTGATTCTCGCAGGTGCAACGGTGGTTGGTCCCCCGCCGGAGAAGGCTGTCGGGCTGAAAAATTATCCTGAGAGTGATAAACAATTAAGAAAAATAGCGGTAGAAATCTGGGGCGACCTTGATGGTAAAATCCTTACTGAACGAAAATTTGGTAAAGGCCGGGTGATCTGGGGAAAAACACCCCGTGAGATACTTCTTGCTGACGGTGTAACTCCCGACTTTACTTTCACCGGACAGGCAGAAAGTCCTGAACAGTTTGACTATATTCGTCGTACAATCGGCGATACAGAAATATATTTCGTTATCAACCGGACCAATCAGCCCGAGACGAGGGATTTTACTTTCCGTGTTGCAGGAAAGCAGCCCGAGATATGGAATGTGGTAACCGGAGAAATCCGCAAAGCGAATGCCTTTGCACAGGCGAATGGAAGCACAACCATCAACCTGCAACTGGATCGTTTTGACTCCTATTTCATTGTGTTTCGAAAACCTGTTCCGGATGATGCAGGCAAATCGCACAAGCTGAATTTCCCCGAATTGAAGGAATTAACAGAATTGAGCGGTTCATGGAAAACTTCATTCGATTCGAAATGGGGTGGCCCTGATACAGTCACATTTCCCAATCTGGTGAGCTGGACCGATCGGCCGGAGGAGGGAATTAAGTATTATTCGGGGACGGCCACTTATAAGAAAACGTTTGATTTGACGCTGGAAACAGCTAAAACTGGAAGACTATTTCTTGATTTGGGAGAACTGAAGGATGTTGCAGAAGTTCGTCTGAACGGGAAGAACCTGGGCATTCTTTGGTGCGCTCCGTGGCGTGTTGAGATTACAGAGGCTGTAAAACCGACCGGCAATTTATTGGAGATCGACGTCATCAATCTATGGGCAAATCGCGTTATTGGTGATTTAGGCATGCCGGTGAAAGACCGCTTCACAACAACACATGACGGTTTCCGTTTTGATTTTCTGGCGAAGAAAACACCGCTTCTCAGGTCTGGATTATTCGGACCCGTGAAAGTCTATTTGGCAAATGATTAACGGGTTAAAATGATTTCAGCCGATGCGGGAATTCTTGACTTAACGATTTCATCAGATATGGGATAGGCAAAATTAAAAGATTATATTTAATAAAAAATTAAGAGCACAATTATGAAGAAGAACTATTTGCCATTGAAGTTGATTCTCCTGTTTATTCTTTTCGCCAATTTATCGGCTGAAGGTCAAATCAGTATATCGAACCGGTCAGCCGATAACGTCATTGTATTTGGCAACAGCAAACTTAAAGTTACACTCGACTATGCTTCAAAGTGCGTTGTCACCGGCATGGATGTGAACGGCGAAGCGGTTCTTTCAGGCAAATCTGGAATCTATTCAGAGATCAGGACTTCAACGGCCACCTATTCAACGCGTAAGCTGGCCACTTCGCCCAAAATAAAAACCCAAAAGAACAGTGTGACGCTCTCCGGCATTCGTTATGGCGAAGATAAGGCGCTCATTGACGAAGTCTGGACTTTCCTGATCACAGAAACTGATATCAGGTTTGATATTGAACGGACTGTTTCAAAACCCCTTGTGGCAGAAGAAGTTTTCTTTCCGATTGTAAACTTTAACAGTATTCATACCTGGGACGGTTCCTTTCTTGGTTACGGCGGATTGGCGTGGTTCTATCTCTTCAACGAAAAACTATGCACCTATGGCGTTCATACGGGCACTTCAATATTCTGGAACAGCACAACCGGGAACGGATTAAAAGTAGCCACTTCGGTGCCCGGAAAGCAGGTTGCATCAAAGTTTACGCGGTCAGGTGATGATCAGTTGGTGTATGCTGTTACAGTGTCGGATAGCGAGATGAAATACAGGTACGATGCCGGTACCAACAGAAGGAGATTTGTAAGGGGAAAAACAGATGTCTGGGATTCCTTTCAGTTATCAGCAGGGAAATACGCTGAATCAGTTACCTTTTCGTGGGTAAATTATAACGAAGAATACAACCGTGGCCATTTAGCAGGGATCAATGGCAAACAGGTTACCAGCCTCGCAAATACAATCGCAAGGATTGGCGTTATTGATGCGAAGCATTTCGGTGGCAACAGCTGGCACACACCCTACGGACCTATCTGTCTGCATGAGCAGTATATTGGACAAATGGGAATAGCTATTAACGATGCGGATTACACAGAGGGATACAAGCAGTGCCTGGATTATTATAGGGATAACGCAATTCAGCAGGATGGCAGGGTGCTTTCACGATGGGCCTATACCGACGAAGATGCAATGAAAGGAACAGCCACCCCAAAAGGTTTTTACGAGGCGCAGTGGGGATATCTGCTGGATTCAAATCCCGACTTCGTTACAAATGTGTCGGATCTTTATAATCAAAGTGGTGATTTAAACTGGGTCAGAAAATTCAAGCAACCTTGCGAAAAGGCACTGGAATACCTGTTAAAAAGAGACACGAACGGTAACCACCTGGTTGAAATGAAGACCAACAGCGAGTCTGAAAAAAGAGGAAGCGACTGGATCGATATCATCTGGGCATCTTATGAAAATGCCTTCGTAAATGCAAAACTTTATTATGCGCTCACCTTGTGGTCGGATATTGAGAAACAGCTTGGTGACACAGAGAAGGCAAGCTATTATTCTAACTATGCATCCCAACTGAAAACCAGTTTCAACAAACCGACTCAATCAGGCGGGTTCTGGGATGAGAAAAACAACTGGTATGTTTATTGGCTGGATAAAGACAAATCGGTTCATGGCAACAACCTGGTGATCCCTGTAAATTTCATGGCAATCACCTACGGCATTTGCGACGATGAACAACGGAAGAAGGCTATTCTTGATAAGGTTGAGGAACAAATGCAAAAGGAAAACTTGTTTGCCTGGCCTTTGTGCATGTATACGTATGCAAAAGGTGAAGGAAACGACTGGCAATTTCCATTCCCCAATTACGAAAACGGCGATATATTCCTGTCGTGGGGCGCAATCGGAGTTGAAGCCTATGCCTCCTATAAACCGGAACTGGCATTGAAATACGTTGAAAATATCCTTACGCGTTATGAACAAGACGGATTGGCGTTCCAGCGCTATGGCCGGGTTAAGCAGGATGGATTGGGAGACGACATCCTTTCAGGAAACAGCCTGGCTATTATCGGGCTCTACAAATCAATTTATGGGATCAATCCGATGTATAACCGGATGTACCTCAACCCACACATCCCTGAAAAACTATCGGGTACCACTTTGAATTATAAATTCAGGGGAGACAAATTGGTAATCAGCCTTGATAAAGGGCGGTATTCCGTTTCCAACGCTCAGTTTAAGCTGACCTCAGCAAAGGATTTCGGCTTCAGTGCAGTTAAGAATGAAATGGAATATTTCAATTCCGCTAACGATGCCTGGTCGCTGAAAGCACAACTTACCAAGACAGGTAACCTTTTTGTTGAAATTATCAAATGGAATGACAAAGAATGTGGTTGGAACCAGATTACATCTCCAAACACAGGAAAGATAACCTATTCTGCATGCAAATTAAAGGCTGATAATCAATACACGATTAAAGTTAATGGTCAAATCTTTAAGACCTTGAAAAGCGACAAAGAGGGTCGTTTGGAATTTGATGTTAATCCGAGAGCCGACTCAACAACGATCCGCATTCAATTATTGAACAATTAGAAAATCCATGAAAAGAGCACTCATATTGGTTTCGGTTCTGGCAGTTGCATTCATAGTTGCATCCGGCCTGACAGATAAAACAAAAGTAACTGACAAGGCTTTGGAGAGTGGTTTCATTACTCCGCCCGATTCGATTCAAACCAGCGTTTACTGGTACTGGATATCCGACAATATTTCAAAAGAGGGAGTTGTAAAGGATCTGCAATCGATGAAAAAGGCGGGTATCAACCGCGCTTTCATCGGTAATATTGGCCTTGATGATATTCCTTACGGGAAAGTCAAAATGTTGAGTGAAGAATGGTGGGATATCCTCCATGTGGCGTTGAAAACAGCAACTGAGCTGAACATCGAAATCGGAATTTTCAACTCCCCGGGATGGAGCCAGTCGGGTGGTCCCTGGGTAAAAGCAGATGCGGCCATGCGCTACCTTACTGCTTCGGAACTTCGGGTTAAAGGACCTCTGAAATTGTCGCAGAAGCTGGAAAAGCCTATTGCTATTTTTCAGGATGTAAAGGTGATTGCCTATCCGGCTCCAAAAGATGACCGGCTTGTCCTGAATACTAAAAATGGGAAAGTAACTTCGTCTCCGCAAATTGCCGATTTGGATAAAATTGTGGATGGTGACAATAAAACCGGAATCAGCTTTCCAACAAACGGTGAATTTGTGGTTGATATACAAGCCAATGCCCCATTTACAGCTCGCAGCCTTTCTGTTCGTTCCACCGAACAACCGATGAATGTTACTGCCGCAATTCAGGTTCAGGAAGCAGGTGGCGAATATCGTACCCTTTCCGAATTTCAGATCAACCGTTCAAATCCGTCGCTGAGTGTTGGTTTTGATCCTTACGCCCCGGTTGTTGTGTCATTTCCGGCTACCACAGCCACCAACTTCCGGTTGGTCATTAAAAATGCGAATCCCAAAAGTGGTTTGTCGGAAGTGGTATTGGCAGCATCCCCCCGGGTAGAACGATACAGCGAGAAAACGCTCGCCAAAATGCACCCGACACCACTACCTTACTGGAAAGACTATCAGTGGGCGCAACAGCCGGAAGCCAATGATCAGTCAACGGTGATCGATGCCTCCAAAGTAATTGATATTTCGAAGAATCTGTCAGCCGACGGTACCCTTACCTGGGATGTTCCCGAAGGGGATTGGGTAATCCTGCGAACCGGAATGACGCCAACCGGAACACAGAATGCACCTGCTTCACCTGAAGCTACCGGCTACGAAGTGGACAAGATGAGCAAAAAACATGTCGCCATGCATTTTGACGGACACATGGGTGAAATACTAAAACGCATTCCCGAAGCCGATCGAAAATGTTTCAAAGTGGTGGTTCAGGACAGCTACGAAACCGGCGGGCAGAATTTTACGGATGGTTTTCTGGATGAGTTTAAACAGCGATATGGTTACGATGCGGTTCCCTATCTTCCGGTTTACAAAGGATTGGTTGTGAATAGCGAACAAGCATCTGACCGTTTTCTGTGGGACATGCGGCGTATGGTCGCGGATAAAGTGGCTTACGATTACGTGGGTGGACTGAGGGATATCAGCCATAAATATGGACTGCGCACCTGGCTTGAATGCTATGGTCACTGGGGTTTTCCGAGCGAGTTCCTGATGTATGGGGGGCAGTCGGATGAAATTGGCGGTGAGTTCTGGAGCGAAGGCGAATTAGGCGATATTGAAAACCGTGCTGCGACTTCTTGCGGGCACATTTACGGAAAGACAAAAATATCTGCTGAATCAAATACCTGTGCGGGAAATCCGTTTTCGCGTTATCCCGGTGTAATCAAGCAACGTGGCGACCGCTTTTTTGCGGAGGGGATCAACAACACGCTGCTGCATGTTTATATCACACAACCTTACGAGGAGAAGAATCCCGGAATGAATGCATGGTTTGGGAATGAGTTCAACCGCAAAAACACGTGGTTTTCGCAAATGGATGTTTATACCCAATACCTGAAAAGGACGAATTTCATGCTTCAGCAGGGATTGAATGTGGCCGATGTTGCCTATTTTATTGGCGAAGATGCCCCGAAAATGACGGGAATCGTTGACCCGGCGCTTCCGGTAGGTTATCAGTTCGACTATATGAATGCCGAAGTCATTGAGAAATATATGACTGTGAAAGACGGTCTGATTACGTTGCCGCACGGCACCCAATACCGGATGATGGTTTTGCCTAAGCTGGAAACAATGCGCCCCGAGGTGCTGGCTAAAATTAAACAGTTGGTCAATGATGGCGCAGTTATTTTAGGACCTGCACCAAAGCGTTCCCCCAGTTTGCAAAACCAGCCCGAAGCCGACCAACAGCTTCAGAAAATGGCCTCCGAATTGTGGGGAGAAGTAGATGGTGTGAAAGTAAAATCCCGCAAGTTCGGAAAAGGATTGATCATCAACGGTATGACGATGAAAGAAGCCTTTGCTTTGATCAACTGCGTGCCCGACTGCAAATTACCGGAGGATCTTTCAATTCACTACGGACACCGCACATTGGGAAATAGCGAAATCTATTTCGTGACAAACCAAACGGCAGAAACCAAACTGATAACACCTGAATTCAGAGTCAACGGAATGCAACCGGAACTTTGGGAAGCCGCAACCGGGTCTATCCGCAACCTCCCTGCATTTGATGAAAAAGTAAATGCCACTATCGTTCCGCTAAAACTGGAACCTTACGAAAGCGTATTTGTCGTTTTCCGCAAAACTTCTGGTAAAGCATCGGCAAACAGTGTTGATGCCAATTATCCGGCACCGACAGTTTTCGCTAACCTTAATGGGCCATGGAATGTCAGCTTCAACGCCTCGCAAAGAGGTCCGAAAGAACCGGTTGTTTTCGAAACGCTGCAGGACTGGACGACATCGAAGGATGACCAGATCAAATACTATTCAGGGACTGCTTTTTATACTAATAAATTTAAGTTGGATAAGCTACCTGCCAATGAGAAGATAATTATCAATTTAGGTAAATTTACGGCGATGGCTAAAGTCACGGTAAACGGCACGTATGCCGGTGGATTATGGACATCACCTTATCAGCTCGACATCACCAAATTAGTCAAAACTGGTGAAAACGAATTGAAGATTGAAGTTGTAAATACCTGGGTGAACCGTTTGATTGGAGATAGCAAGTTACCAATCGGCCAGCGGCCAACCTGGTGCCCGGTCAATCCCTATAAGCCTGATAGTCCATTGCAGCCTTCCGGGCTGATGGGGCCGGTTCGTGTCTTAGGTATTAAGTATTAACCCGAGTTCGATATAATTGTTTAATATTCTAAAAATAAGGCAATAAGGCTGTTTCCTATTGCTAATTTGTCTTCTGCTGAGGTTGAAAAACAGGATAAGGTTTTAAAACCTGCTTCTCTAAACCCGACCTTAAGTAGTGATTTTTGGACCATAGGAAATTAAAACCTTAATGATTTGGCCTGTTTAACTGCTTTTATGACCGTTGCCTGAAAGACAAAATGAAAAAGAAACAGAAATGCCCTAAACTGATTGGAATAAAAAGAGTTGCCAGTTTAAGCGTTTGCAACTCTTTAAAATTCAGTGGATAAAGTCGGAATCAATCTGAGGATCTTTAGACTATAAGTCTTGAAAATAGCATCAATAATTATTGAATGTCAGATGTTTAGGTTTTGGCTCAAAGCTTAAAACGATCTATATCCGGTAAAACAAAAATACAAATTAAAAAATTGATTAATATGTTGGTAAATTCAAATTTATTTTCATAACTTTAGCGTTGAAATGTTTTTGTTGCTTGACCTGGTAATAACTGATGTTTTAAACCTAACCAATGAGATTCAAACTTAACCTTTCGCTGATTAACCGAAATCAAAATGTACTTCCTGTTAACTACCAGTACGAATTAAGCGCCTGGATCTACAAGGTGATCAATCAAAGTGATCCCGATTTTGCCGTCTGGCTGCACGACAAAGGATTTTCGGATGATAAAAAGCAGTTCCGGCTGTTTACTTTCTCGAACTTAATTGTGCCGCAACGCGAGATCATCAAGGATCGGCTGATTATTAAATCAGATCAATTCGCGTTGATTATTTCCACATTACCCGAAGAGACCATCCAACACTTTGTAAGTGGTGTATTTCGCGACCGGGAGTTTTCGCTGGGTGACCGGATTTCGGATGCCCGGTTTCGGATTAACGCGATCGAAACGCTGCCAATTCCTGTTTTCGCCGACGAAATGTCATTCCGGTCACTTTCCCCGTTGTTTGTTTCCGGCAAGGTCGAAGGACATCAATATGCCCAGCATTTTTCGCCCGAATATGAAGGTTATCTTCAGCTGATGATCAATAATCTGAAGGCAAAACAGAAGGTATTCACGGGCAATGAATCAGTATTCGATGTTAAGAATGCAGCATTTATACTTTTGAGTCCCGCCAAACAAAAAGGTATTACAATCAAGGCGGGAACACCGCAACAGACTAAACTGGTGGGATATCAATACAATTTTAAACTCAAAGCCGATGCAGCATTGCTGCGCATGGGTTACTATACCGGATTCGGAGAGAAGAACAGCATGGGTTTTGGTTGTTGCGCAACACTGTAAACGGACGACTTAAAAACCTCGAAGGTTATAACAGATAGAATAACTAAAAATAATAGGATTATGGCATATCAATTTAAAATTCAACTAATGAACGTGGCCAAACCACCCGTTTGGCGTCAAATCCAGGTTCCCGAAAAGTTTACTTTTTATAACCTGCACCAGTTGATACAGCTTGCTTTTGGATGGTCGGATGACCATCTTTACCAGTTCAGTCCAAAAGGTTATGGCTCGCATCCGGTTATTGCCATACCAACGGAAGAAGACTGGGAGAAACCCGACATGAATGCGATGAAAACCAAATTAAACAAGGTTTTTACTACCGAAAAACAAACCTTTAACTACCTCTATGATTTTGGCGATGATTGGTCACATAAAATTACCCTTGAAAAATTGGTGCCCGATGATATCAAAAGTCCTGTTTGTCTGGCCGGTAAGGGCGCCTGTCCGCCCGAAGATTGTGGAGGCGCGTGGGGCTACGAAAACCTGAAAGTAATTCTGGCCGATCCCAAACACGAAGAACATGTGGATATGAAAGAGTGGCTGGGCCTGGCTGAAGATGAAGATTGGGATGCCAATTATTTTGATTTGGATGAAGTTAATGAAATACTGAAAGATTATAAATAATACGTTCTTCAGCGCTGACAGGGTTTCAAACCCTGTCAGCGCTTTAATCGCAATTGATTTTTAAACGATTACCTTATCGCACCCCCGGGGAATTTATAAATTAATAAATTTAGTGTTATGAGTATCGAATTTAATGTTATTCAGAGAGGTGAACCCGGCGTCGTAGGTGGCGGCGTGAAGAAGTATTATGCATCCGGCCAGGCGAGTGGCGAGATTACCCTTTCGAGTATGGGCAAGCGGATCGAACAGATGTGTACCGTAAATGGTGCTGATGTTCGTGCGGTTATTTACGCAATGCTTGAGGTCATGATACTTGAAATGGCAGATGGGAAGATTATACGACTTGGTGAATTGGGCAGTTTACGGGTCAACATCAGCAGCGAAGGGATGGAAAAAGAAGAAGATGTTAAGGCGAGTGTTATTCGAAGTGCGAAGGTTGTCTTCACACCTGGTAAAGACTTGAAAAACATGCTTGAAACGCTTACTTACGAAAAGATCGCAAAGTAGTAAGTTGTTCTGAAAATTGCCTAAGTAAATGAAAAGCAGTAACGATGCGCAGCAGGTAAAATTTGTTGAGCATCGTTTGGTCAACCGATGCGGAAAAGATTTATTTTCCTCCGCATCAAAAAAAATCTGTTGCGCATCGGTTTTAATACTGTTAATCGCTGAGTTGTCACAGACCCGTCAGGTTTCGAAAATCTGACGGGTCTTTTGCGATTTGGTCAAGAGATTGGGGTTGGGCGATTTGGCTTAAGCCGATCTTCGATTTTATTAATTGAATGATTGGAAGTTGTGCAAATCATTGGGCAAATAAAAAAGAGGCTGGAATTGCCTCTTTTAATAAATGGTAAAGTAAGTGGAGAATATCGGAATCGAACCGATGACCTTTTGACTGCCAGTCAAACGCTCTAGCCAACTGAGCTAATCCCCCTTCAATAACGGGTGCAAAAATACAATTTTTTATGAATCAGCAACCCTGTTTATAAGTAAATCGATAGGGTCAATTACTATTTATCCCGGCACGCGAAAGGTATCGGGATTTTTTATTCAAATTGTACTAATTTTGCAGCATGGCAAAAATGCACGATACATCAGAACAGAAAGAAAGAATAGTCATAGTTGGATTAGTTACCAGCCGGCAAAATGAGAAAAAGGTAAAAGAGTACCTTGACGAACTCGAATTTCTTGTTGACACAGCGGGTGCAGAGGTTTGGGAACGGTTTATTCAAAAGTTGGAAAATCCTAATCGTGCTACTTTTGTGGGTACCGGTAAGCTTCAGGAAATCGCTGATTTTGTCAAAGTTCATGACATTGATACCGTTATTTTTGATGACGAACTTTCCCCGACTCATCTTCGGAATATTGAACCGGCCTTAAACTGCAAAGTGATCGATCGTACTAATCTTATCCTCGATATATTTGCTAAAAGAGCACAGACCGCTCACTCAAAAACCCAGGTGGAGTTGGCACAATGTCAGTATTTACTTCCCAGATTAACCAGGTTTTGGTCGCATCTTGAGCGTCAGCAGGGTGGGGTAGGTTCCCGGGGACCAGGAGAATCGCAGATCGAAACTGACCGCAGGATTGTTCTTGACAGGATTTCGTTTTTAAAGGAAAATCTGGAGAAGATTGATCGCCAAATGAGCGTTCAGCGGCGCAACCGCGGCAATATGATCCGGGTGGCGCTTGTAGGATATACCAATGTCGGGAAATCGACCATTATGAACCTGATCAGTAAGTCGGAAGTTTTTGCTGAGAATAAATTGTTTGCTACACTTGATACCACCGTACGCAAAGTTGTTATTGCAAATTTGCCGTTTCTGTTAACCGACACGGTAGGTTTTATACGGAAATTGCCGGTTCACCTGGTCGAATCGTTTAAATCGACACTTGATGAAACCCGCGAAGCTGATTTACTGATTCATGTGGTTGATATATCGCATGCCGGATTTGAATCTCAGGTTGAGGTTGTCAACAAAACACTCGGAGAAATTGGCGCTGGCGACAAGCCGATGATCTACCTCTTTAATAAAATGGATGCCTTTACATTCGTCGAAAAGGAAGAAGACGATTTGCTGCCATCCACACAAGATAATATGACCCTTGAAGACTGGAAACAATCCTGGATTGGAAAGCATCAAAACATTACACTCTTTATCTCTGCAAAGGAAAAGACCAATATAGAAGAGTTTAAAAAGGTTTTATACGACGAAGTGAAGACGCTTCATATCAAACGCTTTCCTTTCAACGATTTTCTTTATCAGGTTTATGACGAAAGCTAATTCCGTAATTGAAACCGGGATAATGAGAAGTTGAAAAACATACAATAAAAAAGCTGTCCGAAAGACAGCTTTTTTATTGGTAATGGATTGTCGAAAACGTATGGTTTATTTTACAACGCCTTCTTTTATAAGATATTCGGCAATTTGAACGGCGTTTAAGGCAGCACCTTTCTTAATCTGATCCGAAACCGTCCAGAAAGTTAATCCTTTGGGATTTGACAGATCCTTACGAATTCTGCCAACAAATACCTCGTCACGTCCGGCAAGTTGTAGTGGCATAGGATACTGTTTTTCAGAAGGATTATCAATTACAATCACACCGTCAGCATTTTTGAAAGCCGTTTTTGCCTGTTCCAAAGATATTTCCTGTTCCGTTTCGACCCATACAGCTTCAGAATGTGCGCGGAGAACCGGAACGCGGACAGCGGTAGCGCTCACCATGATGTCAGAATGCATAATTTTCCGGGTCTCGTGAAACATCTTCATCTCTTCTTTGGTGTAATCATTGTCCGTGAATACATCAATATGTGGAATCAGGTTTTGTACAAGCTGATATGCGAATTTAGCGATGGTAGGTTTTTCACCGTCTGCAACCTGCTTCGTCTGAACTTGCAGTTCATCCATTCCCGAAGCGCCTGCTCCGCTGGCACTTTGATACGTTGCGATGTGAACCCTGGTTATGTGTGAAAGATCTTCGATGGGTTTCAGCGCTACAACCATCTGTATCGTTGTGCAATTGGGATTGGCGATGATCTTGCGGGGCATATTTTTTGCATCAGCCGCATTTACTTCCGGAACAACCAGCGGAATGTCGTTTTCCATTCGGAAAGCACTGCTGTTATCAATCATGATTGTACCAAATTTTGTAATGGTACCGGCGAACTCCTTCGAAATACCTGCACCCGCTGACACCAGCGCAATATCAATACCTTTAAAATCGTCGTTGTGTTGAAGCTCTTTGACGATCAGATTTTTACCTTTGAAAGTATATTCTTTTCCTGTGCTCCTGGCAGAACCAAACAGGACCAGTTCATCAAGCGGAAAATTCCGCTCATCCAAAACGCGCAGGAACTCTTGTCCGACCGCGCCACTAACACCTACAATTGCTATTTTCATATGTATTAAATTTGTTTTTAAAAGGCCATATGGAACCCTCCTGGATATTTATATAATATGGTGAGCTTTTGCTCTGGAGGGTTTCATTTCTGCTTCTGATTTATTAACTTTAACTGTAAAAACTCCGACAGTAATTAATCCCGGAGATTGATAAAGCAAAAATATTGAATATTCTTAATATTTCATCAAAAATGCACAAGAATATTTACAAATTTATTTTTTACCTGTTGTTTTTTGCCTCATTTGAAAGTAAAGGACAATTTATGTTCATTGATAATTTTGAAAATGGACAATTTGGAAAATGGGGAGATACAACGCAGTGGAACGTCAGTTACCAGGCCGCGGTCTCCGGGAAATATTCATTGCGCCATGCTGTTACCGGCGTACGGAGTGCAAGTTTTATAAATCGGGAAATTCCGCTTTCCGGCTTTAACAACGGGTCGATAACCTGGGATTTCAAACTAAAAAATGGCAACTGGATTTTTGGTGCGACCGAGCAGTTTTGTTTCTTTCTCATCGCTGATAAGCCGGATATAACAACAGCAAATGGATACGCAATTGGTATAAACCTGACAGGAAGTGATAATGTTTTGAAACTTTGCCGGATGGAGGGTGGGAGAGCAGTTGCGGATATTGTTCAGACTGATTTGGTTTGGAAAGCAGGCATGTTACTCGAAGTTGAAGTTTCGCACGAATACGGTCTCTGGAAAGTGCGGTACAAGGATGGTGTAACGAATTTATGGTCACAGGAGAAAACAGGCAATGAGAAATCGGGGAACTTTTCATTCAGCAATATTGGTATGTTCTATAAATTTAATACAGCTCATGGCGGACAGATCTGGGTTGATGATGTTTCGATGTATTTTGAAAACCGTGCTCCTGCAGTTCATGAAATTAGTTCAATCGGTCGTAACCAAATGCTTCTTCTATTTTCTGAGACAATCTCACAAGTCGCACTATTGCAGACGGATAATTACAAAATTAAAACAAGTGACGGAGCAACCGTAAGTGTGATGTCAGTACGAAAGGCCTCCGGTGATACAGCAGGTGTCTATTTGCAGCTGGGAGATTTCAACCAGATGAATTTACATTTGACGATTGATAATTTGGCTGACCTTGAAGGAATGCCTTTGTACAATAAGGATATCGATTTTACTTTTATTCCGACTGCTCAATTTGGTGATGTTGTGTTTAATGAAATCATGGCCGATCCGACGCCGGTGGTTAAACTGCCCAATACTGAGTTTCTGGAACTTAAAAACACTTCCGGTTTTCCGATGAATCTAAAGAATTGGATACTGGAGGTGAATGGGAAGCAAAAAATCCTGTTGGACAAGACAATGTCGCCGGAAAGTTATTTAATTCTTGGCGGAACAGGCAGTGGTTCAAGTCTGGGAAGTTATGGATCTTGTCTTGAAGTACCGGGTTTATCCCTTGCCAATGATGGCGTTAACCTTAAGCTGTTTTCCAATGCAGCCGTATTAATTGATTCCTTCAATTATAAACCAACCATGCATCTGAAAGAGTTTTCTGATGGCGGATATTCGTTGGAACAGGTTGATCCAATGAGGAAATGCGGTTTAGATTCAAATTGGGAAACTTCAAAATCAGAGAATGGTGGTACTCCGGGAATGGAAAATTCAGTATTCAGAAATAATCTGGATTCTGTATCCCCGACGGTCAGTTCCGTAGTTGTTGCAAATCCGGGTCTGCTTGAAGTGGGGGTTTCTGAAATGCCGGACAAGATGTCAATTACGGGTCGTATTTTTTCTTATCAGCCCTTACTCCCGGCTCCTGACAGCATTTTGTTCGACCGTAAAAGTTTGAAATATTCTATTTACTTTCAGAAAGGTGCAATAAAGAACGGTGTTGATTACGATTTGACCGTTAATGGCTTAGCAGATGAATGCGGCAATAAATCTCCGGTCAGTCATCACGAATTCTGGTATTATCTTCCAAGGTCTGGTGATCTTCTGATAAGTGAAGTACTTTTTAATCCGTTTCCGGGTGGGGTTGATTTTGTGGAAATTTATAATCATTCAGGAAGAAAGGTCAATATGGCTGATCTTTTTCTTGGTTCAATGGATGATAGTCATAAAATTAAGTTGTTATATCCACTTAGGGAAAGCTATTGGGTTTTATTGGACACGCAGTATGCAGCATTTACCTCAGATTCGGCAGTTTTATTAAAGAACTATTATTCAGCTTGTCCGGAGTGTATTTTCAAAATGGAGAAGTTTCCGGCTTATAATCTTGATGAAGGTTGGGTTGTGCTGTTGAACAAGGAGATGGAAATCATAGATGAATTTCATTACCTGGAAAGTATGCATCATCCGATGATCGGTGATGTAAAGGGAATCTCGCTTGAAAGAAGCAGTTTTTCGAAAAATACCAATGATCCGTTAAATTGGCACTCAGCCTCGGCAACAGTAGGATTTGCGACGCCGGGATATCAGAATTCAGCAATAGATATTGCAACAAAACAATCAGAAATCGTCATTTTTGGGCCTAAGATGTTCTCTCCCAATGACGATGGTATCAATGATCGATTCCAGATAAAACTATCTCCGGGCGAATCCGGATCTGTTGTAAATATCCGGATTTATAATGAAAATGGATTGGAGATTAGACGATTAGCGAATAATTTAATGATTGGTGCCCAGGATGTTGTCGAATGGGATGGGACTACGGGAAATCATCAGAAGGCAAATCTCGGGATTTATATTATTCAGGTAGAACTTTTTGGATTGCAAAGCGGGAAGAAACAGTTTAAATCGGTCTGCGTTCTTACCGACAGATTGGAATAACTTCCGAATTATCCCAATCTGCTCTTGCCATCCTTACTTTACCGTTTATATCTTTTCTCACAGTGATATTTGTGAATCCTTTAATTGACAGTAAATTAGCAGTCTCATTTCCGAATTGTTCATTAATTTCAAAGTAAAGTTTCCCCCCCGGTTTTAGTTGATTGATTGCTAAGTCCGCAATGGTACTATAAAAGATCAGCGGATCTGTATCTGGCACAAAAAGAGCAACATGTGGCTCATATTCAATTACATTTTTAGGCATTGACGGTTGTTCTGATGCCATTACGTAAGGCGGATTACTAACAATGATATCGTATTTTTGCTGTTCGGCTGTAAAATTCAGGTTTAGAATATCGGTATAAATGAACTCGACATTTACCTGATTCATTTTGGCATTTTCTCTGGCAACCGTTAGTGCCTCAGTTGAAATATCCCAACCTTCAACTGTAGCACCCGGCAGATTTTTAGACAACGCTATCGGAATACAGCCGCTCCCTGTTCCAATGTCCAGTATTGCCGGGTTTATTGGAGGGTAATCATGTATAATCCAGTCTACAAGTTCTTCAGTTTCGGGGCGTGGAATAAGCACTGAGGGATTGACTTTTAAGGTTAATCCATAAAACTCAGTATCACCTAATATATATTGTATTGGCTCAAATTGAACTAAACGGTTTACAATCTCTGTTATTTGAGTTAAATTCGCCGGTGAAATTGTTTCATGCTGGTTAAGGTGTACCTGAAGTCTTGAAAGCCCAAGAATTTTTTCAAAGATCAGTTTACTTATACTTTCTATCTCTTGTTTGCAATACAACGGCGATAGCTTATCGTGAATCAATTTTTTTGCAACCTGCATTTTTTTTACAAAGATAAACAAAGCGGATGACGAGACGACTTTTTGATGTCGATGAAAAGTATATGGTACGTGCAATAGAACTTGCACGTCTTGGGATGGGAAACGTTTCCCCGAATCCGATGGTGGGTTGTGTAATTGTGCATAATGGTATTATCATCGGCGAAGGGTATCATTGTGAATACGGAAAATCACACGCAGAGGTTAATGCAGTTAATAGCGTTGTTAATAAAGAGTTACTGAAAAACTCTACATTGTATGTAACTTTAGAACCCTGTTCGCATTTCGGTAAAACGCCGCCTTGTTCAGATTTAATTCTTCAGTGCGGGATTCCCAACGTTGTTGTTGGAACAATTGATCCATTTGCACAAGTTGCCGGGAAAGGAATTGAGAAACTTAGAAATGGCGGATGTAAGGTATTGCAAGGTTACCTCGAGGATAAGTGTACAGAGCTGAATCGCAGGTTTTTCACCTTTCATCAAAAGAAACGACCCTATATTATTTTAAAATGGGCTCAAACTGCAGATGGTTTTATAGATATTGACCGCTCATACGAGCAGTATGGCCAATCTACCTGGATAACAAACGATTTGTCGAGAATTGCCGTACATAAAATGAGGGCTGATGAATCGGCTATTCTTGTAGGTACAAATACAGCCAGGAAGGATAATCCTTCGTTAACAGTTCGCGAATGGAATGGCAGAACCCCGTTAAGGTTAGTGATTGATAAGAATTTGAAGCTATCACCTGAACTGGCCTTGTTTGACCAGAGCTTTCCGACCGTTGTGTATACCTCTAAAGTGATTTCCGGTAAAACTAATCTTGAATTCAAAAGGATTTTATTTAACGGCAATGAATTGGAGCAAATATTAAACGATTTACACGAAAGAGGAATTCAATCGCTAATTGTAGAAGGTGGACAGATATTGCTTAATTCATTTATTAATAAGAATATATGGGATGAGGCAAGGATATTTACAGGGAAATGTAACTTTCATCGGGGAGTAAAGGCACCTGCTTTTGATGCGCTGATGGTTAAATCGGAGGAATTGGATGATAGTTGGATGTTCGTATTTCATAAGGTATAAAATCAAGCAAAGCTTCTAATCTTTGTTTGATTTTATTATTCATCGTCTGCCTGTTTGTATGGTGCCAGGGAAAATTTGTTCTTTTGGTCTGATCCACTGGTGCCTGCTATTTACCTGTCTGGAGTTTTGCTACAGGACAATCATTATCACTATTAATAATTAGATCAGATAATTAGATATATAGTGTTATCATCGTAAAATTGTAGATGTTAATATATCGCAATGTTGACTAATTTAAATCAGGAAGCCTTTCCTGTTTAAATAGAATTTCATAAAATGTATGAAGAAAGGAATACAAGACAACTAAACTGATTTTATTAAATTTAGGTTAGTTGTTATAAATGAATCGAATAGGGTTTGTCTTGTTCTGTGTTCATTCTGGAGGTATCCTACACATCTAACATAAATTCCTTTCTGCCTTTTTATGATAAAAAAAATCAAAACTGTTGGTTCTTTAATTAGTGCAATTGTTTATTATTCAATTAATTAATGATTGGGTAAGAACGATCATTTTTTCTGTTCCGCATTAGTAAAAATTCGGGTAGGCAACATTGTTGATAACTTTGTTTATAAAAAAAAAGTCGCGATAAATGTAACACATTCAGAATATGTATTTTATATTTATTATTGTCATTAATTGATTTAGCGTGAAAAAAACTGAGGGAATTTTGAATTCCATCATAATATTTAAGTCTTAAAAGATAAGCATTTCATTTATTCATTTTTTTATTCAATCTTTTTTATTGTTTTTGACAAGTTAAATAATGCGAACTTCTCCTACTCTGGCGGTATTTTTTGGAAATAGTTGGGACCATAATTTTAATAATAAAATGTGGTTTAGTGCGGGTCGATGCAATTGGCCTGCCAGTCATTCTTTTCCAAAGGTTATCCATGTTAAATCCAATTGTCTTAATTTAAAAATGAAAGTATAGATTATGAAACTCAATTCAAATATAACAACCAACCTGATCTGTGCGCCAAATATAAAACGGTTTAAGTTTCTATTGCTTGAATTATCTATGCTTTCCATGCTATTCATTTTGAGTGAAAGTGTTCAGGCACAAGGATGTTTGGCAATTTTACAGATTAATGATCCATCACCGGTCTGTTATTCTGCGACCGTGGATTTAACTACTCTTGATATCACCGCAGGATCTACTCCGGGATTGAAGTTTAGCTATTACTTAGATTCAAAACTGACGGACAAGATAGCAGACCCTTCAAAAGTTCCGGCTGGAACCTATTATATTAAAGGAGTAATGACTGATCCGCGTACCGCATTGGTTGCTGGTTCTGTTAAAGTAATTATTTGGGGAAAGCCTAAATTGGTAGTTGTCAGTAAAATATTAATAAACATAAATGAAAGGACTGATCTGACGTCGCTATTAGTCACGGCAGGCTCCGATGAGGGACTTACGTTTAGTTATTGGAATGATTATAAAGCTACAATACCATTATTATCACCGGAGTTATCAGGGAAGGGTAATTATTATATTAAAGGGACATCGTCGAACGGGTGTTTTGATATTCAGCCAATTATTGTAGATGAAAAATAGATTTCATTGTATAGTTCAAATTGTAAATATTCAAATGAAGGACGGGCTGTTATTTTCTTATTCTGTGTTGAAATAAAATTTATTGCAAAATATACCTGGACATGAATGCAAACTTAAACGTTAGAATAACCGCTGTTCTTAATAGGATAAGTCGATCGTATTCTCAACTGCCTGCGATATTCCTTTTCTTCTTAGTGATAAGTGGTAGTCAGGTCTTTGCGGATGGGGTAACAATCCAGGTCACAGATCCTGCACCTGTTTGTTTCCCAGCTACAGTTGATCTTACTCAGCCAGCAATTACGGCAGGTTCAACTTCCGGCCTTATTTATACTTATTACTATGATAATATATTGACAGTTCCAATTCTCGATGCTACAAAAGTTGGTGCTGGTATCTATTATATAAAGGGGATGCGCGCTTCTCCATATGCATTTGCAGTTACATTTATTAATGTCACAGTAGATCCAATCTCCATAGGTGGGACAATCGCAGCGGATCAAACAATTTGTTTTGGCAGTCCGGCTGCAGACCTTATTTTAAGCGGTTTTACAGGGAATATAGAGAAATGGCAGAAATCAGACAACATTGGTTTTACTTCACCAACTGATATTCCAGTAACATCTGCGACCCTAAGCAGTGCTGCCATTGGAAGCCTCAATTCCAGTACTTATTTTAGAGCGGTTGTTAAAAGTGGTGTTTGTTCGTCAGCAAATTCGGCCTCAGTTTTGATAACAGTAACTCCTCAAGTAGGGATTACTGGTGTTCCAACTCCCTCTGCCAGTAGTATTTGTCAGGGAACTGCCAATACGGATTACACAGCTTTAGCCATTAATGCAATAAATTATGTCTGGACTGTTACAGGAACCGGGAATACTATTTCAGGGACGGGGGCGACCGGAACTGTAACCTGGGCACCCGGTTTTTCCGGCGTGGCAACGGTGAGTGTAACAGCCAATGGCTGTAATTCGTCAACAACGTCATCGTCAACAACTGTAACAGTTACTCCACCTGTTAGCATCCCTGTTTTCACAGCTGGTTCAACCTCAGCCCGGTGTCAGGGCGCCGAAACAATTACCTATACGTCTGCTGCCACAAACACAAATGGAATAACATACAGCCTCGATGCGGCATCTTTAACCGGAGGTAACAGTATTGTTGCAGGTACAGGAGCCGTTACATATGTGGCAGGATGGAGTGGAACAACTATTATTACTTCAACTGCAACAGGTTGTGGTGGCCCCAAATCGGCTGTGCATACCGTGACGACCAACCCGGTCGTTGGTGCTCCTGCTATTCCATCGCCTTCAGCTACAACTATTTGTCAGGTGAGTGGTAGTACATCATATACGACTTCTGCCACCAATGCAACGAGCTATGATTGGACAGTATCAGGGACAGGGAATACTATTTCAGGAACAGGTACTACCGGAACTGTAGCCTGGGCTGCTGATTTTACAGGAATTGCAACGGTTACGGTAACTGCTAACGGTTGTAACGGATCTATGGCATCAGCATCAACCACAGTATCGGTGACTCCATCTGTAAGCGCACCTGTTTTTGCACTTGGTTCAACTTCAACGAGGTGTAGTGGTGCTGGGTCATTAACCTACAGTGCGACTTCAATAAATAGTACAGGATTAACCTACAGCCTTGATGCTGCTTCTATTATCGGTGGTAATAATATTAACGCCGGTTCAGGGTCAGTAACTTTTGTCGCCGGATGGAGTGGAACAACCATTGTCACCGCCAGTGCAGCAGGATGTGACGGACCAGTAACTGCAATCCATACCGTAACGATCACTCCAACAGTGGGTACGCCAGGTAGTCCTACCCCTTCTGCCGGCACTGTTTGTCAGGGGAGTGCCAATACAACTTATTCAACCTCAGCTACCAATGCCACCAGTTATAACTGGGCAGTGACCGGTTCAGGGAATTCAATTTCCGGTACGGGAACAACTGCAGATGTAACATGGGCAACTGGTTTCACGGGCACAGCAACAGTCAGCGTAACCGCCAATGGTTGCAACGGACCTTCAGCGCCTGCTTCCACAACGGTGTCTGTAACTCCAACAGTTGGCACACCAGTTTTCACACTTGGTGCAACATCAATCCGTTGTCAGGGTGCTGGATTATTAACATACACAGCTACTGCAACCAACACCACAGGAATCACTTACAGTCTTGATGGGGCCTCCCTCACAGGTGGTAATACAATTGTTGCCGGAACAGGATTCGTAACTTTTGTTGCCGGCTGGAGTGGAACCAGTATCATCACGGCCAGTGCAGCCGGATGTAACGGGCCTGTAATTGCTACTCATACAGTGACAATTACTCCTACAGTCGGGACACCAATTTTTACATTGGGTTCAACATCAGCCAGGTGTAAGGGTGCAGAAACAGTCATCTATTTGGCTACTGCCACCAACTCCACTGGAATAACATATAGTCTCGATGCTGCTTCCATAACGGGAGGTAACAGCATTGTTACAAGTACCGGAGCTGTTACATACGTGCCTGGATGGAGCGGTACGAGTACTATTATTGCAAGTGCAACCGGTTGTAATGGACCATCTTCTGCAACTCATACTGTGACTATTGCTCCACCAGTGACCCAGCCAGCGATTCCAATATCATCAGCAACAATTATATGTCAGGGAAGTACAAATACAACATACACGACTTCTGCATTGAATGCAACAAGTTACACCTGGACAGTAACGGGCACAGGGAACACGATTTCCGGTACAGGAACGACTGGAACTGTAACATGGGATGCGGGTTTTTCAGGGACTGCTACAATCAGTGTCGCGGCAAATGGTTGCAACGGACCTTCAGCATTTGTGTCAACACAGGTTACACTTACTCCTGCGCCTTCGGCAACAATAAGTTATGCCGCACCTTTGTGCAGTGACGATTTGACCTTGCATCCGGTAATCCTTACCGGGTCAGTAGGAGGAATTTTTAGTGCACCAGTGGGATTATCGATTGATCCGACATCAGGATCAATCGTTCCAGGATCAAGTACTCCGAATATATATACGGTTTCATATACGATTGCTCCTTCTGCAGGATGTGGTGTCTATACTTCAACAACTCAGGTTCAAATCGGAAGTATACCAGTTTTGGAAGATATTGTAATCAAGAATGTTACTTGTACTGGATTGAATGATGGAGCTTTAAATGCGAAGGCTGTGGGAGCCGGAGTATTCACCTACGAATGGACGGGTCCGTCATCATATTCCAATTCTGGCGCAAGTATTAGTGGACTTGCACCGGGAGTTTATACGCTTAAAGTTACAAATGAAAGTGGGTGTTCAAAAACTACATCTGCAACGATTGTGGAGTCTGCAACTCCTTTGACAATTGTAGTTGAGGGAACCAACGCTACATTAGCAGGCGCTGCTGATGGAACCATAAGTCTTACAGTTAATGGTGGAACAATTCCTTATGATTTTAAATGGACCGGACCAGGATCTTTTGCTGCGAATACTGAAGATTTAACGGGTTTGAAATTTGGGTCTTATCTTGTGAATGTTACGGACAAGAATGGATGTATAAAGAGTAGTTCTTTTGTTGTCCTGGACCCACCTCTGGCAGTAGATGATAATGCAATTTGCATCGAAGCTCTAACGGTTCCCATTAATGTTATTGCAAATGATGTTGATGCTGACGGTACTATAGCTGCTGCAACGGTAGATCTTGATCCTTTGATTGCGGGTATTCAAACAACGTATGAGGTTGCTAATAAAGGAAACTTTTCTGTATCTGCTGGAGGAGTTGTTACTTTTACTGCCTTGCCGAATTTTCTTGGACCGGTTATAATTCAATATGTAGTCAGCGATAATTCGGGTTTACTTTCAAACGTCGCTAATATATTGGTAAATGTGGTTCTGGCAAACAGACCTCCGGTAGCTGTCGACGACAATGTTTCTGTTGTTGAAGATAATACCGCAAATGGAAATGTATTAGGCAATGATACTGATCCTGAAGGGAAGACATTAACACTTGTGTCCTTCACAATCGGTTCAACTGTTTATGCACCACAAACTAATGCTGTAATTAGTGGCGTTGGCACACTCCTGATCAATCAAAATGGCACATTTACATTTGTACCGCTGGCGAACTTTAACGGAAATGTACCTCAGGTGAGTTATATAGTGTCTGATGTCGAAGGTTTAACTTCATCAGCAAATCTCAATATTACAGTAACTCCGGTGAATGATCCTCCTGTTGCTGTAGCAGATAACTTTGATGCGAAGGAAAATACTAAACTTGAAGCGAATATTCTTAGTAATGACTTTGATATAGAGGGAGATGCTATAACCCTGGATGTTATTCCGGTACAGCCACCTACTCATGGTGAGCTTGCAATCTCTTCAAATGGCGATATCACTTATCAGCCGGTGATTGATTTTATCGGGAGTGATACGTTTACCTATCAGATATGCGATAATGGAAATCCTGCCTTATGTTCCCTCGGCACAGTAACGATATTGGTTGGAAAAGATACAAACTGCAATGTTTTTGTTCCGAATGTTTTTACACCTAATGGTGATGGTGTTCATGATTATTTAAAGGTCCGGTGTTTGTATAATTATGAAAATCCTGAAATGCAAATATTTAACCGTAACGGCAATTTGGTATTCAAAAAGCATCATTATGGTAATCTTGACTTTTGGGGAAGTGAAGACCAGGCATTCTGGAACGGCCGTTCGGAGAGTAAATTGAATTTAATGAACGACGAATTACCTGTCGGTACCTACTATTACATCCTTAAATTGGGTGATGGAAAGGTTCTTACCGGGTTTATCTTCCTTGGAAAATAGCTAATTCAATTATTAGAAAATGTAAGTAAAGAACCAATATGAAAATCGTGGATAAATTAAGAAAAGCTATACTGGCATTGCTTATATTAAGCGGTCCTTTGTATTCTATTGGTCAGCAGGATCCAATGTACACCCAATATATATTCAACCTTCAAACAATTAATCCTGCTTATGCCGGAAGTTGGCAGACAATGGGGTTTTTGGCATTAAGCAGGCACCAATGGGTAGGAATTACCGGCCATCCGACGACTCAAACATTTTCGTTTCAAACTCCATTAACAAGTCAGAATGTTGGAATTGGATTTGATGTAGTGCATGATAAATTAGGGTCTGAGCGTCGTATAATGGTTAATGTGGACTATTCTTACCGCATTATGCTTAACGATGTTGTGGCTTTACGTTTCGGTTTAAAAGGTGGATTTACCAATTACAATAACGATTTAAACAGCTTGCAGCCATATCCCGATGGGACTCCCGACCAGGCATTATTGGGTGTAGTCGAAAATAAATTTATGCCTAATGTTGGATTAGGTATGTTCTTGTCATCATCAAAATATTATTTGAGTTTGTCGCTACCCCGTCTTTTTCAAAACAGTTTTAATGAAAACACTGGAAATTTTTCTAAAATGTCGGAAGTCCGTCAGTTTTATTTTGCGGGTGGAGTTGTCTTTAATCTATCTGAAAATATCAAGTTTAAACCGACGTTTATGACAAAAGCAAGCGTTGGAAGTCCTTTCCAATATGATGTTTCTGCTAATTTTTTACTGGCTGAAAAATTTTGGATTGGTGGAATGTACCGTTCGGGAGATGCATTTGGTGCGATTGCCCAATGGATTATAAATAACAGATTCAGAATAGGGTATGCGGCAGATTTTACATTTTCCGACTTGAGAAACTATCAGAAGGGTGTTCACGAGGTAATGATCTCATACGAGATTGCTTTTACGAAGAAGAAATATGTGTCTCCGCGTTACTTTTAATTTATATTTATTTGAAGATCATTTGGTTATGGTTTCTTCAGGAAATAACGCCGATGCTTATCATTCGGATATCATTTTGGAGATTTTTTTAACCTTTTAAAATCAGAAGAATCTATGAAACGCACATTCATCCTTTTCTCAATATTGATCTCATATTTAATGGGTAATTCTCAATCTTCAAAAAATGGATTGTTTGACTTATCATCAGTAAAGGTTTCCGAAATAATGTCTAATACGATCCGGAGCGATTTTGGTCCGGCTGTTATTGGTGATTCTATATATTTTTCTTCTTTCCGCGACGAAGTTATTGAAAAATCAGATAAAGAGCTGAAGGCGAAAGAGTTTTACGATCTATACAAAGCTGCGATTGATGTATACGGAAATGTGGTTAGTGAGCGTCAGCCTGTAGAAGAGTTTATTTCCCGGTTTCATGACGGACCTGTGTCCTGGTGCGCCAAAACTGGTGAATTGTATGTGACGCAATCAAACTACGTGAATCCTTTGGTAAAATATCAACCGTTTAGAAGTGAGGAAATTAAATTGCGAATTGTTGTTGCAAAGAAGATTAAAGACAAATGGATCGTGGTGGAGGAATTCCCCTTTAACAACGCTCAATATTCGGTCGGACATCCGGCAATAAACGCTTCAGGTGATACGCTGGTGTTTACCAGCGATATGCCAGGCGGTTTTGGCTTGACTGACCTATATTTGTCAACCCGAAAAAACGGAAAATGGAGTGTACCCGTAAATATGGGATCTCAGGTTAATACAAGTGGAAAAGATGAATTCCCGTTCATTACCGGAAATAGTTATCCTCAAAGATCATTGGTTTTTGCATCAACAGGTCATAACAGCATGGGTGGCTTTGATTTATTTTACAAAAAGTTGAATGATCCCAAAAGTGATGTTTCTCAATTCCCTGAACCAATAAATAGTACTTCCGATGATTTTGCAATGACCTTACCTGAGAACAAGGAATTTGGCTACATGACATCCAATCGTCCAGGTACAGGAAATGACGATATTTACAAAGTGACCTTTGATAAAGATATTGATTTCTTGCAGGAAATAGTTATTGTAAATTGTAAAACAAAAAAACCGATACCAGGAGCAATGGTCAATTTTGGCGACAAGAAAAGTGGTATGACTGGAGTCGACGGACAAATTTCTTCTCTGTTTAAGAAAAATTCGGTTTGTATTACGACAGCATCTGCTCTTGGATATAAAGACAATAGATTTACAATATCAATTGGAACTCCAAAACAAGGAGTAATCCTTAAGGATACTATTCCGCTTGAAATGATTGTAAATGAAAAGATTGTGTTGAGAAACATTTATTATGATTTTGATAGATGGGATATTTTGCCTGAATCGGCTATCGAACTTGATCGACTGGTTTCGTTCACAAAAGAGAACCCTCAAATGAAAGTAGAGCTTGGCTCTCATACTGATGCCCGAGGTTCGCAACAATATAATCTCAAATTGTCTAAGTTACGCGCTCAGGCAGCAGTCGATTACATTGTTTCTAAGGGAATTGATAAGTCGAATGTCAAGGGTGTCGGATATGGGGAATCCCAACCGATTAATATTTGTACAACTGCTCAACCCTGTACGCCAGCTCAACATCGGGAAAACAGAAGAACTGAGCTTTTTATTCCTGGGTTTTTGAGTAGTGAGCCTGTTAAACAGGAGTTTGGAGATTATTCCGATGGAAAACCTGATCACAAAAGAGGTTACAGTTCATTTAAGCAACATGGATCGATAATGGTCAGTACTGGAATTGTTGGGACTGGAGTCGCAAACTCCGGAGAATTTAGTCTCATTTTGGGATCTTTTAAAGATACAATAAATGCCGGTAAATTTGTTGAGCAACTTAAAGCTGATGGCTTTGAAGCAAAGGTTCTTAACGATTCTGAACCTGTAAGAGTCGGGAATAGATATCAATATTATAGTCAGGCAAAAAGAGCACTCGAATCTTTAAAGAGCAAGTCCTACATTGGTTGGATAATTCAGGGTAATTGAGTTTCGAAATTGATCTGGAGTTGATGTGGAAATTTTGTTCTGTTTCTGAAATATGTTTTATATTTCTATCCCTTGTTGTAGTTTGTTTTATAGATGTTTGGTGTTGAGCTTATTGATGCATTGACAACGTATTTCATTTAAATCTTTACTGGTTTAAATAAGTAGAGAACGCGGCCCTTTTTTAGAAGTGTTGGTCTTACAATTCCTTATCCGCAGCAATAGATCATTCAATTCTGCATGCCTTTGCGGGATTGCCTTATTCCTGAACTATTTTGGGAAGCAGAATACTGAAAATTGATGTCTGATTTTTGGTGGAAACAAATTATCCTATATGTCTTAATTTCAATCGATTTTGTTATTTGTGACAATGATTTTGACTGACCTGTAATTGATGATTCCAATACGGGCTTCTATCGCTGATTTGCTTTGTCTAACTCTAAAAAACACGTTAATGCAAGTTACGAGATTCTTTCAGCTATTCTCTCTTCGCAGAAAGAATTGAAGACAGAAAAAAGAATAGGTTGATCAGAGGTAATATACTTTGGAGGAGTAATTTAAAATTCAGTAAAAATGTATGTTGTATTTGCGCGTTTTGAACTTAACATTATCTGAACAAAAGAATAGAGATTTTGATATTCTTCATAGGTTTTAGCTGAATTTTGTAAACAACAAAGGTGTATGGTTTGTTTTGATTAAAATGCTCAAAAACAGATTGATAAATCCTACTCGTGACTTTATTTAAGAGTTTAATTACAATAAATATTTGCTTAATCCTTCTAAAAACAGATTTCCTAAAATTGCCATTCTTAAAACAGCTGACAAAATAAACAAAAAAAAAACTAAAAAAGTCAATTTTATTATGATGAAAATGAAACTTTTTTATCGATGAGTCGTTAAATTAAATTCATAAGCATAAAAAGAATTACCAATAACCAATTAACACCAAGTCATGAAACTTCTAAACTTAGACTTCAAGAGTAAATTTTTGTTTTTATGGTTCTTAACATGTATTTCTTTTGCAGGCCAAGCTCAATTTGTTGTTAAGTATCCTTCCGCAGCGCAGGGACTTACCGCTTGCCTCAACACCTCACTTCTTACTGTAAGGGTGGATGTGGGTGCGATTACAACAAGAAATGACACTGTAGTTATTAACCTCCCTCCCGGTCTGATATACATACCAGGAACAGTAACTAAAACTGGAGGCACAGACACGTTGGGTATTCTTGACGCAGGTGGATCACCTGAATCACCTAGGTTCAAAATTACCCCTGATACGCTTGTGGCGGGTCAGAATATTATTTTTACCCTGCAACGACAGGCAACTTGCTTTGCACGTACATATGCAATAAATGGCGGGGTTTTTAAAGATTCAGTTACTGTAAAAGGTTCTGCCGGTACCACAAGTGAAAACGATCCTAATGTAAACGCATATAATGTAAACTACCCATCTATCTCGATCACCCAGCCAGCAACAGTCAACAACACTGTGACAGGAGGGATCTACACGCGCAATTTCACCATCACTAACGGTGCCGATGGCTGTGCTGATAAAGTAAATTTTTACATCCTTTATCCTAATAAAGGAGTTGAATTACAATCGCTTACATTGAGTGGTAATCCGATAGTACCAACTTCAGTCAAAGGCGACACCTTGTTTTTCAGCATTCGTGGAGCATTACTTACTGCTGATGCCTTGTTATGCAACGGCGAAAACCTCGTTTTTACAGAAACTTTTAAGGTTAAACAGTGCAGTACAGCAGCAACTTCTTATTTGGCTGGTTGGGGTTGCGGCGACAAACCCTCAGAGTGGTGCCAGACATCCAGCGGGCAAGGTACAATTTCGTCTGCTAATGGAGTACCTGCTTATACAAGTATTTTAAGGGAAAATATTGGTTTTGTTGATAAATGCACTCCATTTGATTATACGCTTACACTTACCAACGGCGGGACCGGCGATATAAGTGCCGCTACAATGTATGATATTGATATACTGCAAGGACAAAGCGGGCAAGGAGCATTTCTCGCCGCGATGGATACTTCATTATATACTATTAGCAATGTCAGGGTAGGAACAACACCGGTACCTTATACAATTTCTGGTGGTATTATGACAATTAACATCAAGAATTTGTTTACTACCGATCCGGATGGTGCCGGAGGTTTGGCGGATATTGACGGTGATGGTTATTATGATGATCTGCCAAGTGGACAGTCTGTTCAAATTAAAGTAAATCTAAAATTTAATTGTTCCGTTGCATGTAACATAGATAAAAATCTTTGGGGATTGGCGGCAACACTAAGGTACCATACAATATGCGATACTGTTTTAGTTACAGCAGACAAGTTAAATTCTGGAATTCCATTACTTGATTCTTATGAGATTTTTGAAGAACAATTTTTGGGAACTGCTTATTTACCAGCCAACATTACGAATAATGTTCCATTCAGAATTAATTTAAAAGCTGGGTTTCTTGTAAATAAGTCCTATTATGATGGAATTAACACCCGCTATCGTTGGAAAGTTGTTGTACCTGAAGGTGTTACAGTTTCAGGTTCAGGAAACCCTACTTATGGTACTATACCGGTTACCTTCACCCAGATTGGCGACACCATTATTTACACCTCGGCCACAAATAATCTCGATGCGTTTAACATTGATCTGGTATATAATTGCGCTACTGGCGGTGATACCAAAATCTTTAATTATACACTCGAAAAAATACAGGATATCACAACTCCTTGTAAATGTCAGGGAAATCTGGTTTGTGCTACGGTTTCGACGACTGCTTTTTGCCCTACATCATGCGCAACTGGTCCAACAACATATATTCCGGTTGTCAGAAGAACTGACGGATCATTAGGATGGACTGATGCAACTCTTACTACGCGGCAATCTGCCGCTGCAATCAGTGCATTTGATTTGTCTAAAGCTCTTTACCTGGATACCATCCAAATAGCTGGTTCTGCAAGGCAAAACAATGCTGCATCCAATCTTCACCTGGAGTTAAGATTAGATAAAACATCGCTTCAACCGTTAGGTTTAAACAAACTTTCCCCACTTTCTTCATTAATAAATATATACAGAGGTGGTGTTTTAGTGAGTACCGGCACTTTAGGTTTAACTTCAGCCTCGCAGATTAACTCCAGCACTACCGTACAAAGCATTGATTGGGATATTACATCCTTACTTCCAACTGGCGGACTGCTGGCAGGCGATAGCATCTCTTCCATATCAAAATTCATGGTTTCGACCAACGATGGCTTATCTCTGAATGATATTCAATCGGCTAAAAGATGGGCTTTTTATAATCTCAAAAATGATGGGGGAAGGGATGAATGTAATTCCTTGGTTCCGGAAATGTATCTTGTTGGAACATCCATAGCCAATCGAACAAATTCTTTCGATGCCATTGGTTGTGATTCATTTACATTGGGCGATCGTACCTATCATTTGGCCAGGAGGTTTAATACTTCTGGTGTACCGTATCAAAATGAATATCGTCCTGTCATATATATAGATTCAGTTGTATTGGATGTTCCGGCGGGATATGAATTTATTTCTGCAACCTTCAGCGCCGATCAGTACCCAGACTCAATTCCTATGACTCCTACTAGTATTAACGGCCATATTTACACTTTTGTTAATCCGGGGACCTGGAAAAACTTACCACTTACTGTTGAAAATGACTATGGCGGATATGTTACAGTTAAGGTTAGACCTGCTTGTTCTACGCAACCAGTTGAACAAATTAATGTTAAAACACATATTCAGGATTTTTATTATGCTTATGCCGGAGGTCCAACTCCTCCCGGGATGTCTGTAATTCTTGAAGGTCCTGCCGGACAGACTGATCCAATAATATATACCGCAATATCGAGGCCTGAAATTGTATTGAGCGATCAAACAGGGTTGATACAGGCGGCAGCTCCCACAGAGAGTTGGAATGTCCGGTTATCTTCAGCTGGTACCTCCACAGCACCCTATACATGGCTTGGTATACCAGCTAAGGCAGGAATAAATATTGTCCAGGTGACTGATTTGGCTACAAGTTCAGTCCTTACCCCAATCCCTTACATGGGAGGTATTTGGTACAAGTTAAGTACAGTGGGCATTCCCACAGGTACAAGTTCAAATTACCGGATTTCCTTTAATTATACATCATCCCAAAAGGATAGTCTAAAAATACTTGCAGGTTGGAATTGTGGCAGTTTCCCTGTTAATCCCAATACAATCCCTTGTGGGGAAGACTCCTTATGGCTTAAACTGGTTCCCGTAGTCTCTGAAGTTGAAATTATTCCCGTATCTGCTCCGGTTGGTACAATTGATTTATGCGGACCTGCTAGTTATATGTATTCTATAAACTGCTCACAAGCTGGTAACACAATCAATAATACCCTTACTCTTAAGTTTCCTGCCGGATTGCTTCTTGTAACAGGCAGTTTAGAGGCCGAATATCCACTGGGCGCAAATAACTGGACAGCATTGTCAACGACATTGTCAGGCAATACATACTTATGCAATCTTACAACACATCCTGCATATCCTGCGGCGACTGGTCTGCCCGGAACGCTCAATGCTTCCAATAATAATGACCGACAGATTGGTGTACGTTTCCAAACCACCACGAATTGCGATTTTGTTGCGAATTCAAATTTTATACTTAACACTAAAGCAACACAACCCTCTGGTATCCCTGCAATAGGTAACTCCAAATCGGTACAGGGCCCGGTAATTGCGATCACTGGAGTTTATCAACCATATACGACGGTCAATACTTTAACAGCTACGAACCTCGCGAATTGCGGCAATTTCTCAACTGTAAATGTGAAGAGCATTATAATTGCAGGACAAACTGGCAATAATGGCACTATTAAAATTGAACTGCCTGTCGGGATAGAACTTGTACCGGCATCCTTAAATTGTGCAACTTCTTTTTGTCCGACTTTTGTCAGTAGTACGCTCCAACCTGATAATAAAACAGTACTACTTTATAACATTCCATCCGGTATTGCAGCGGGAAATGCATTGCAATTCAGTATTGATGTAAGGGCTAATAGTTTGGTCTCTTTGGGTCTCAATACGATAGAATTGATTACAGAGGAACTTGTTGCCAGCGTAGCATGTCCGTCGGCACCAAGTGGTCTATGTTCATCCTTAGGTGTGCGAACCGGATCAGGTAATACTACCTTTACAATTGAAAATCCCAAACTATCTTTTACCTCCTTAACCGGAAATATAACGTTGCAATCGGCTACTTCTGAATTGTATAATGTTGATTTCAAGGTAAGTAATACAGGGACAGTTTCTCTGACAGCATTCAATCCTTTGATAATTGATTTTTATTGTGCTGACGGCAGTGGTAATCCGACAGGTAATATCCTTTCAACTTATTCCAAGGCGGTTGAAATACCAACTGGGGGCACTTTTTCTGCGAACTATACGTTTACAGCCAATGGATGCAGCCCTGTCGGTGACATTGTAGCCGTAATATCGAAAGGTAGCAATTGTTTGGCTTCCCAGGTTTTACGGGCATTTCATGCAAATGTAATCCCTGTAGCTAATGCAGATAACATAACTACATTGGAAGATACTCCTGTAACCTTCAACATTATCAGCAATGACACAGATATAGATGGAGTGATTGACCCTGGCTCCCTGGATTTGGATCCATTAACTCCAGGGCAACAAACAACTTTCACAGTTGCAGGACAGGGAACCTTTACTGTAAATATAACCTTGGGTGATGTAACATTCGTACCAGTAGCCAACTTCAATGGCTTGGTTACACCTATAACCTACCAGGTTTGTGATAAAGGTGTACCTGCAATGTGTAATCAGGCAATCATTACGGTTACCGTAATTGCTGTAAACGATCCACCAGTTGCTGTTGCAGATAACTTTGGGGCAAAAGAGAATCAGAAACTTGAAGGAAATATCCTTGGAAATGACTATGATGTTGACGGGGATATTATATTGGTGGATGTTGTTCCGGTGCAACTTCCTGCTCATGGTACGCTGGTACTTCTACCCAATGGAGATTTCGTGTATCAGCCGGTAATTGACTTTATTGGAAGTGATTCATTTACGTACCGGATTTGCGATAATGGTACTCCATCTTTGTGCTCAACCGCCATAGTAACAATAGTAGTTAGTAAAGATGAAAGTTGTGTTGTTTTTGTTCCCAACTCATTCTCTCCAAACGGTGATGGAATTCATGATTATTTCAAGGTCAGATGCCTGTATAATTATGAGAATCCGGTCATTGAAATCTACAACCGGTGGGGTAACCTGGTATTCAAGAAAGAGCATTATGGTGATGTTGATTTTTGGGGTAGCGAAGCCGATGCCTGGTGGACCGGGAAGTCTGATCACAAATGGACGGTTGGGAACGAATTGCTACCTGTCGGGACCTATTACTACGTTATTAAACTAAACAGTTCCAAAGTATTAACAGGATTTTTGTTCTTAAATAAATAACTCAAAAAGTCTGGGCGCCAGTGTTTCAGGCACCAGTTACAGTGAACAACAACCAAAAGATATAGATAAAAACTATGAAAATACTAAAAAGAGCAACATTGGCAACGCTAATGATAATGGGGGCGCTGTTGTCTAAAGCTCAGCAGGATCCTATGTATACTCAATATATTTTCAACCTGCAGACCGTCAACCCGGCTTATGTGGGCTATTGGCAAACGATTGGGCTTACAGCCATATCGCGTCATCAGTGGGTTGGTTTAGAAGGTCATCCCACCACCCAGACGTTTTCGTTTCAGACACCTTTAAGGTCACAGAATGTTGGAATTGGACTAAATGTTGTCCTCGATAAAGTCGGGCTCGAAAAAAGGCTGTCGGTCAGTTTTGACTATTCGTACAAGGTCCTTTTATCTGAAAACACTTCTTTAAGGCTTGGAATAAAAGGAGGATTTACCAACTATAGCCATAATCTCACTGAATACGTCCAATACCCGGATAATCAGTCTGATCCTGTTTTCCAGTCAAACATTGACAATAAATTCATGCCAAATGTCGGTGTCGGATTATTCTTGTCTTCACCAAGGTATTTTTTAAGTCTTTCGTTACCAGGGATTATCGAGAACAGTTACCAATCGAACGTAAACAATTATTCGTCCAGATCGGAGTTGCGTCACGTTTTTTTCGCAGGAGGAATGATGTTTGATTTGTCTGATAATGTGAAATTTAAGCCAACATTTATGACAAAAATGGTAACCGGAAGTCCCTTCGAATACGATCTGTCGGCAAATTTTTTACTGGCAGAAAAGTTCTGGGTAGGAGGTATGTACCGGTCAGGAGACTCTTATGGAGCAATCGCCCAATGGATTATAAATAAAAAATTGCGGTTGGGCTATGCTTACGATTTCACGACCACTGACCTGCGAAATTACCAAAACGGGGTGCATGAGATTATGATCTCTTTTGAGTTCGTTTATGCAAAACACATCATTATTTCGCCCAGATATTTTTAACAGATACCACGAAATATTTAATACATAGACTAATACCTCATAATAATGAAAACGTCATCTTCAAAACACCACATATTTCTGTTGATATTGATCTTATTCTCGTCGGCAGCTTATCCGCAAAGTAAAGACAATCCGATTTTTGATAATTCCACATTGAAAATTTCGGAAATAAGTACCAATTCGATTCACAGTGATTTTGGCCCTTCTTTAGTGCATGACTCGCTGTATTTTACAAGCTTTAGTGAAAACCTTTTCGATAAAAGCGATGATAAGCTAAAAAAGAAGGAACATTACGATCTGTACAAAGCTGCAATTGACGAACATGGAACCGTAATTAGTAAACGCGATCCAATAGAAGAGTTTAAAACACGCTATAATGACGGCCCGGTATCGTGGTGTTCAAAAACCGGTGAACTTTTTGTTACGCAGAACTATACCGATCAGTCTGCAAAACTGAAACCATTCCAGACTGAAATCAACAGACTTAGAATAATGATTGCCAAACAGATCAATGGCAAATGGGAGCAAGTCACAGATTTTCCATATAATAACCCCGACTATTCGGTTGGTCATCCTGCAATAACCGAGTCGGGCGATACATTGGTTTTTTCGAGCGACAAGCCGGGCGGATTCGGGGAGACGGATCTCTATTACTCAATAAGGAAAAATGGTAAATGGGAAGCCCCGGTCAATCTTGGGCCACAGGTTAATACAAGCGGGAAAGACGAATTTCCATTTATTACCGGAAGTAGTTTTCCTGACCGATACCTGATTTTTGCATCAACAGGTCACAACAGCAAGGGCGGTTTCGACTTATTTTTCAGGAAACTAAACGATCCTAAAGATGAAATTCACCAATTTTCTGAACCTATCAACACAGTTAATGACGATTTTGCAATGAACTTGCCCGAGAATGTCGGGTTTGGCTATCTGACTTCCAACCGGCCAGGAACAGGAAGTGACGATATTTACAAACTTACATTTGATAAATATCTGAAATATTTACTTGAAATATTTGTGATGGATGCTAAAACGTTGAAACCTATATCAAAGGCTCATGTTGATTTCTGCAGGAAAAATAGCGGAGAAACAGACGTCGACGGTAAAGTTTCATTCTTAATGGAGAAGAACCCGGTTTGCAATGTTACTGCCTCGGCCCTTGGATATAAAGAAAATAGTAAGGAAATTCATATTGGCAAACCCATTCATGGGAGCATTTTGAAAGATACCATATATCTTGAAATGATTGTAAATGAAAAGATTGTATTGCGAAATATTTATTACGACTTTGATAAATGGAATATCCTGCCTGAGGCAGCTAATGAGCTTGACCGCCTGGTGGCGCTGATGAATGAAAACCCTCATATCAAAGTTGAATTAAGTGCACATACAGATGAACGTGGAACAATTAAGTACAATCTTAAATTGTCTCAGATGCGTGCGAAGGCTGCAGTTGATTATGTGGTGTCAAAAGGGATAAATACAACCAGGATTACCGGTGTTGGGTATGGTAAATCGCAGTTAATCAATAAATGCGACGGGAAATGTACACCTGTTCAGCATCGCGAAAACAGAAGAACCGAAATCTTTATTCCGGGATTTTTAAAGGGCGAACCAGTCCCGCAAAAAGCCGGTGATTTTTCGGATGGAAAGCCAGATCGTAAATGAAGCAACCGTTCTGATAAAGAGGTTGGATCGTAAAAAGGTGCAAATTTATTAAATGGAAATAAGTGAGGTGTTTTCTCGCCTATTTCCATTTATAGTTAAAGCAAAAGCCTCTAAATCAGTTTTATGCATTAAAATAGATGGCTGTAAATTTATAATTCAATGTTTTACAGATCTGTCGAACTTGAAATTGGATTGGAAATTCCGGAAAATTCTTTGTAGACTATTGAAATGTTGGGGGCCAATTCGAGTAGGTATGAATAATCAGGTTATCTGAGACCTGACATTAAATGGGTAGAGAAGTATTTGAGAACTAAATATATAGGTTTATTCTTCGAACACAGTTTCTGAATTGTTCCTTCTTGAATGCCAGATGCTTACATTTAATTCAAATCCAATCAATAGAATAAAAGCATTGAAATAGAACGAAAGCATTACAACAACCAATGTTCCGATAGATCCATATAAGGTATTGTATTTTCCGAAATTGTTAATGTAATAGGAAAATCCAATGGTTGTGATGATTGTGAGGATGGTAGCCAGGGTTCCTCCGGCTGAAATAAATCGGAATTTTGTTTTTCGTGCTGGTGCCAGGTAAAAAAGAAATGCATAACCAAAGAACAACAAGGCGCTTATAACTAGCCATTTGCCGCCAAGAATAAGATAATAAGTTGAATCGTATTGCAAAAAGCCTTCATCAACCAGGAAATTCATCACCGATTGACTTACAGTAATAAGGGCAACACTTATGGTTATCAGGAGAGTCAGAATAACGGCCAGAATTAGGGCGACCAGACGCTGATTAATCCACGACCTCGTTTCAATTGCATGAATGGTGCCATTAAATGCTGCTATAACAGAAACAATACCATTCGTTGCAAAGATAAAAGCGGCAAGAAAACCAAACGAAAGAAATCCTCCGCGTTTCGTCTTTAAAATATCCTCAATTGTTACCTGAATAGCGGCAAATGCATTCTGTGGGAGAATACTTTGCAGTAATTTAAATAGTTCCTGCTGAAAATTGTCGATCGGAATAAAAGGAATCAGTGTGAACAGAAAGATGATTGCCGGGAACATGGCCAAAATAAAATTGAAAGCAATTGCAGAGGCTCTGGTTGAGATGGCGCCATCAACCATACTTTTCCAGAAAAATACAGCAACGTCATAGAGTGGTTCTCCATCAAAAAAGGGAAGTTTTATTAATCTTGCCTTCTGCCCGATAGTTTCGGCATGATCAACTATTCTTTGTCTTAAAGCATTCCATATCGACATTAAAGATATATTACCGGTTAAAAACTAGTCCTTATCAATTCTGAATTGTACAATTTGTGCTTTTCCAGCTTTTGATTTCAGTGTAAGATAGATTCTGAAATTCCCATTTCCGGTTTGCATTTTGCCAATCGCATAGGATGAATCTTCACCTCCCTGATGTGTGATTTTGAAATCCAAGGGTTTATTACGGGTATAAAAATCTTTAAGGATTTGTTCTCCTTGAGCCTGAGAACACACTAATTCTCTGTCAATTACAACTAATTCGATATTCTCATTAAAATAAGAAGCTACAATTTTTGCATCACCAGCTTTCAGTCCGGAAATAATCCGTTCGGGAATTTGACCGAAAGAGATTAACGGATTCACAATAAGACAAAGCATAAAAAACAACACAAATCTCGATTTCTTTTTCATCACCATTATATTATTTTGAATTTATCAACAAGAACCATGCAAATTCAGTAGAACTGTTCTAGGGTAGCTTTACGATCGTATTTAATTTAATCATAAAGATACACTTTTTAATCGTTCTTAACCTATATTGTTTGAATGTTTTGCCGATACAATATTATTAAAAATGGGAATGATTAAAAAATTGTACTGAAATAATTGGATGCCAATTTTATCTATCTTAATATTGTATCTGTGAAAATACTTTTACTGACAATCGGGAATACGGATAAAAAGTACATGCGAGAGGGTATTGACGACTATGTAAAACGACTCTCTTTTTATATACCTTTCGAAATGAAGGTAATTCCGGATATTAAAAACAGAAGTTCACTTTCAACGGAACTTCAGAAAGAGAAGGAAGGACAATTGATTCTTAACCAGGTCTTATCGGGTGACTTTCTGATTTTGCTTGATGAACACGGAACGGAGTTTTCATCTGTAGCGTTTTCGAAGTGGATCGAAAAGAAAATGATTGCCGGTACCAGGCAGCTTATTTTTGTAATTGGCGGTCCATATGGGTTCTCAAATGTTGTTTATCAAAGGTCAGATATTAAGATATCTATGTCGAAGCTAACCTTCTCGCATCAGATGGCGCGTATGATTTTTGTAGAACAGATTTACCGTGCTATGACAATTATCAAAAATGAACCATATCATCACGAGTAATGGTTATGAAATGGGAATGATGCCGGAAATTTCACCACCTGGATGGTTATAAACATCACCCACATTCCATCTGGCCATTAAAAGACAAATTATTACAGATGAAACGATTCGCTGGTAGAAATATTTTTATTCTGATTGCCATTCCAATATTATTGGTTTTGCTGCTCAGCGAGCTGGTATTTTTTGAAGAAAACAATCAAACTCAGGAATCAGGTCGGATTTATAAAGTTTTTGAAAAGAAAGAAAAACACCTTGAAGCTATTGTTGATACAGTTGTTTCAAGGGTGTCTGTTGATCGTGCTGTGCTGTCAGACTGGTCGCTGCTTAATTTAATAGATACTGAAAAAGAAGAACTTGCTGTAGTCGTTACGAATGAAAACACCTTGTTGTTTTGGTCTTCTTCATTAGTCGCATTTCCTGCCGACGAAAGTAATCTAAAGAAATCTGAAGGATTAATTCATTTACCAACTGGCTGGTACTATCAAATCACACGCAAAACAGGAGCATATGTAATTAAAGGGTTTTTACTTATAAAACGTGAGTTTCCTTACCGTAACAGGTTTATTAAGAGTGCTTTTAATGCAGATTTTAAACTATCTGACGAATATTCTGTAAGATTGACACCTCTGCCTGGGGCATTAAATATTTATAAACCTGACGGTACTCATCTCTTCTCAGTAATTACTTCAAATGATCATGTTCGTCTGGCAAACAAGTCGAATTACTCAGCGCTACTTTATTTCGCTTTTATTTTGATGATGTTGGCGCATCTAAATGTATGGCTCATAAGGAATAAACGACTTTCACCAAGTCATAAATTATTCATATCGCTGGGAATTCCTGCTGTTATATATTTAGTAATTAACGGTTTTAAATTTCCGGCTACATTGTATCAGACAGACTTATTTTCCCCGCTTAGTTTTTCCTATAGCGAATGGCTTGCTTCTCTGGGCGAGTTTATCCTTTTGTCCATCCTGATGTTTCACGGCGCGCAGGCATTTTATTTATTGACTGATGCTGAAAAAGAACAAAAAAAGCATGGAATCCGGATGGTCTTCTCTTTTCTGTTTGTCGCTTTTCTTTTCACGCTATCTATTGCATTGATGAAGATCCTGTTACTTAATTCAAGTATATCGCTGGAGTTTTTCAGCGATTTGAAATTTTCAGCGATCAATTTGTATGCTTTTTTTGGTATTTCGCTTCATGTAATTGGTTTTATTATTGTTGTGTTGCGTTTACGGTCTGATTATTACAAGGGGTTTGGATTCTATAAATTTGTTTTGGCACTGTTTATTTCCGGCGCAATTGCAGGAACTATTGTTTCAACGCTTTGTTTCGCAATAGATTGGGCTCCTTTTATTTATTATGGTTTGGTAGTTGTAATAATTGCACTGTTTGAAGCTGCAAAAATCAGGGAATATAAATATACATTCCTTTTAATCATGTCGATTGTGGCAGCAAGCTATGTAAATCTGTACGCACAGGATTTGATTATAGGGAAAAAGAACAAGGTTTTGGATCTGATGGCGGTAAAACTAAGTTCTGAAAGAGATCCGGGGGCAGAAATTTTTCTATCCGAACTTGATAACAAGCTCCGGCAGGATACAATCATTAAATATCATTTGTTGCCTCCTTACAAATCACTGGAAGCCTATTTTTCAAATAACTATTTTACAGGCTTTTGGCGGAATTATGACATGCAGATAACGGTTTGCAGTCCTAACGATAGTGTATTTATTAAGGATGAGAACCGGCATTATCCTTGTTTTGCGTTTTTCAATAATTTGAGGAAAACCAAGGGAATGCTGGTTTCGGGCAGTAATTTTTATTTTATGGATCGTCTCAACGGACGAATATCCTATTTGGGACAACTCAATTTTGTAAATTCATTTGGGGTTCCGGTTGAAGTATATATTGACCTGAACTCTAAAATCATACCCGAGGGAAAGGGATATCCTGAATTATTGCTAGATGAACATGCTTCGCGCGAAAGCCAGGACGGGGATTTAAGTTATGCCAAATACTTCGATGGCAAACTAATTGATCGTGGTGGTGATTATCAGTATGGGATGAAATTACCTGATGACATTTCAATTAAAGATGAATATACACGCTATTCGAGAAACGGCTACCGGCATTGCGCCTACAATCGTAACGGGAATAATTATGTGATAGCAAGTTATCCAGAAATGCCTTTTTACGAACGAATCAGTACATTCCCTTATTTATTTTTGTTGTTTTACCTGATTGGAGCAACAGTTTTGATTTTTAACGACAGAAACTTTCGAATAAGAAATAAAAAATTCGATTTCAGAGAAAAGATACAACTCACTCTGGTTCTTTCACTGTTCGGAATATTAACTGTCATTGGATTGGGTTTAATGCTTTACAATTCCAATAAACTGCTTAATTCGCTTCAGGACAATCTTAATGAAAAACTGAGGTCTGTCTCATTCGAATTAAGTATGCGTATCGGTCAGGAAACAGAACTAAATGCTCCAATGCGCGATTTTTTGAACGACCAACTGGTCGTTTTATCCGATATTATTTGGGCAGACATCAACCTGTACGATCTTAAAGGGAGATTGTTCGCCACATCGCGAAGTGAAATTTATGATCGTGGCCTGCTGTCCCGTCGAATCAATCCAATTGCTTACAAATCACTTGCGGTCGAAGACCGAACCATTTTTCTTCACGATGAAAACCTGGGAGCGATGAAATTTCTCTCAGCTTATTCACCCGTTTATAATCAAAACAACCAACTGATAGGTTACCTGAACCTGCCTTATTTTACAAGACAGGATGATTTTAAGAAACAGGTTTCCGATTTTATTGTGGCTTTTTCGAATTTGTATATCTTACTTATCATGTTCAGTCTGATTGTTGCCGTGATTATAAGTCGCAAATTAACAGCACCATTGCTGCAGATTGAAAATAACCTGAAAGGAATACAATTGGGTAAGTCGAATGCAAAGATCGAATACTCTGGTGAGGATGAGATTGGCCGGCTTGCCAAAGAATACAACAAAAAGGTAGATGAGCTTGCGGAAAGCGCTGAATTACTTGCACGGTCGGAAAGAGAATCGGCATGGCAGGAGATGGCTCGCCAGGTTGCTCATGAAATTAACAATCCGCTTACCCCTATGAAGTTAAGCATTCAGTATTTACAAAGGATAAAAGAAAAGGATTCTGAAAACTTTGATGATTATTTTAACCGTGTAAGTCGTACGCTGGTTGAACAGATTGATGCGCTGTCGTTGATAGCTTCCTCATTTTCCGATTTTGCAAGAATGCCGGGGATGAGGGACGAGTTGATTGATTTAGAGGCAAAAATAAGGGAAGTAGTACTTCTTTTTGAAAACACAAATAATGTTTCAGTAACGTTCACAAAGTCGCATGAAGGTATTATTCGGATTTTTGCAGACAGCGATCAATTGGGACGTGCAATTATTAATTTGATAAAGAATGGGATACAAGCCATTCCCCGCGACAGGAATGGTCTTCTCAAAGTAGCTTTGTATAAAGATGATGAGTACGCGTATGTTTCTATAAATGATAACGGTACTGGAATTCCGATTGAATTGCAGGATAAATTATTTGAGCCTAGCTTTACAACTAAATCGAGTGGAATGGGATTAGGCCTTGCAATCAGTAAAAAGATTATCGAGAATTTCAAGGGCGATATTTGGTTTCAGTCAAAAGATGATGAGGGAACTACCTTCTTTGTAAAACTTCCATTGTCTGCAATCATTTGAAGATGTTCCCTTTTTGCTGAGGTCATCATTTGGATGCCATTGTATATATTGAAAGGTAGTGTATAGCTGTCTGATTAAGTCGTGACTAACACCGTTTAATACCTGTCAATTCGGTGCTTCTGCATATTCCGGAGATTATACATTGCATTGTTAGCTGATCATCATCTACTGCTTGGGGTACATCCGTCATTGTAACTATCATCATTTACTGCTTGCACTTCATCCTTTGCTGAGTGATTATCATCTTATACTGCTTGCTTTTCATCTATCTCTGCTTACTCATCATCTAACGTTGTTGCCATTATCAACAGTTAATGATTGCACATCATCCGTTGTTGCGTACCCATCATCATCCGCTGCTTGGTCCACATCTATCGTTGTTGCCAACATTATCATTTATTGTTTGCTCTTCAACCTTGGCTGAGTGATCGTCATTTTATACTGCATGCTTATCATCCATCTCTGCTTACTCATCATCTATCGTTGTTGCCAACATCATCATCTATTGTTTGCTCTTCATCCTTCATTGAACGCTCATTATCTTCTGCTGACGCCAAGTCTTCCTATCTGTGTTTGAATGAATACACTAAATGCAGAGAATCCTCCGAAGAATTTCAATAATTCAACGGAGGATTCTTCTGTTCTTTTTTGGGAAGATATATTTTCTATAAACGTAAAAGACTTAATTTCAGGATCAATTCCAATGAAATCGGATCTAGTTCCCCATCTCGGCAAGGAATTTTATTCTTATCATCCTGATCTCTTCAACTTCGTAGTCATCACCAAATTCGGCGATTGCTTCCTCCATTGAATCGGAACCAGCGTCTTCCCTGAAATACTTAAAAATATCATCAACCTGATCCTCATCCATCACATCATCGATGTAATAATCGATATTTATTTTTGTGCCCGAATTGACAATTGCTTCAAGTTCAGTGAGTAATTCGTCCATACTCATCCCTTTCGCGTCGGCAATCTCATTAAGAGCCAGTTTGCGATCGATATTTTGGATAATATATACCTTGTTTTTTGATTTATTGGCGACTGAACGTACCACCATGTCCTGTGCCCTTTCAATCCCCTTCTCTTCGACATAACTTTTGATCACCTCCACAAATGCTTTCCCATATCGCTGGGCTTTCCCCTGGCCAACACCTATAATATTCTGAAGTTCCTCAAGCGACGTAGGATATTGTATTGACATGTCCGCAAGCGAGGGGTCCTGGAATATAACGAAGGGTGGTAGTTTTTGCTTGAGTGCAACCTTTTTGCGAAGATCTTTTAAAATTGCAAATAGCTCAGGGTCACCAGCTGCGACACCACCTTGCGGAACTTCGTCACCCTCTTCTTCCGATTCATAATCATGATTTTTGACAATCATAAATGACCGGGGATGGGCTAAGAATTCTTTGCCTGAATCGTTCAGCTTCAGTACTCCATAGTTTTCGATGTCTTTATGCAGGAACCCGGCAATAATGCTTTGTCTGAAGACAGCATTCCATATTTTGTCATCATATTCATCACCCTCTCCGAATATGTCAAGTGTATCGTGTGAGAATGATTTAACGGTAGCATTTTCAGTTCCAAGTAATATATTGACAAGGTGTTCAGCTTTGCATTGCTCTTTAACTTCGATAACTGCTTTTAATGCTGTTATTATGAGTTCTTTTCCTTCTATTTGCTCTTTTGGATTCAAACAGTTATCGCAGAAGCCACAATTTTCGGTTTCGTATTTTTCTCCGAAATAATGCAGAAGTATAGTTCGCCTGCAAAGCGATGATTCAGCAAACGCTACTGTATCGAGTAAAAGTTGCTGGCCGATTTCCTGTTCAGCGACAGGCTTTCCCTGCATGAATTTTTCGAGTTTCTGAATGTCCTTGTAGCTATAAAAGGTAATACATTTTCCTTCACCACCATCGCGTCCGGCCCGGCCCGTTTCCTGGTAGTAACCTTCCAGCGACTTGGGAATGTCATAATGGATTACGAAGCGAACATCCGGCTTGTCGATTCCCATTCCAAATGCAATGGTTGCAACAATTACGTCCGATTCTTCCATCAGGAATTTATCCTGGTTGGCCGAACGTGTTGCAGAATCCATACCTGCATGGTAGGCAAGTGCTTTAATTCCATTCACCTGCAGTAATTCGGCAATCTCTTCAACCTTTTTACGGCTTAAACAATAAATAATCCCTGATTTGCCGGGATTACTTTTTATCATTCTGATTATTTGGTCTTTAGCTTTATTCTTTGGGCGTATTTCGTAGTAGAGGTTTGGTCTGTTAAAAGACGATTTGAATACTTTGGCATTCTGCATTCCAAGGTTTTTCTGAATGTCGTGCTGAACCTTTGGAGTTGCAGTAGCTGTTAGCGCCATAATTGGCGCCTGCCCAATTTCATTGACGATTGGCCTTATTCTTCTGTACTCAGGACGGAAATCATGCCCCCACTCAGATATACAGTGCGCTTCGTCGATTGCATAGAAGGAAATCTTAATTCCTTTCAGAAATTCTATGTTTTCCTGCTTTGTCAGCGATTCGGGTGCAACATAGAGGAGTTTTGTATGTCCTCTTGAGATATCCTCTTTTACCTTTTGTATGGCCGTTTTTGTGAGCGATGAATTGAGGAAATGGGCAACTCCGTCTTCGGTACTGAAACTTCTTATGGCGTCAACCTGATTTTTCATCAATGCAATAAGCGGTGATATCACAATTGCCGTACCTTCCTGCATCAGAGCCGGTAACTGGTAACAAAGGGACTTTCCACCTCCTGTAGGCATCAGAACAAAAGTATCATTCCCGTCTAATATACTGTTAATTACCTCTTCCTGTTGTCCTTTGAACCGATCAAAGCCAAAGTACTTTTGAAGCTGGGTATTTAGTGAAGTTCTATCCCTCATAATTGTTCGTCAATGTAGATTCTTATCAATTTGTTTTGCTACGACTAAGTTATCAAATATATTGCACGCGACAAGAACTTAATTCGATATCACAAAAATTTAACATTGGATGGTTTTCGTGGGCTTTTTTCCTGAATTTAATGGGGCAAAGAATTGTATATTTGCCGTTGAAATAATTATTTAAATCTGTTTAGTCAAAATCTTTAAATTACGGTAAATGTCCATAAAGGGAATACTTACGGGGAAAGAACAAAAAAAATTAAAGGCACCCAAAAACAACGAAGAGATGTCGTTTCTGGAGCATCTCGAAGAGTTACGATGGCATCTTGTTCGCGCTTCAGCGGCAATAGTAATAGGTGCTGTTTTTTGTTTTATCAAAGCAGAATTTATTCTCGACAATGTACTTTTCGCGCCTAAAAACCCTGGTTTTATCACTAACAGGGCGTTTGCGTGGGTAGCTCTGAAATTTAATTCTCCGGATCTGGCCATTAATAATCTGCCTTTTAATGTTATCAACACCGAAATGGCGGGTCAGTTTACAACCAATTTAACCATAGCAATGATTGGTGGAATTATTATTGCAATACCTTACATTTTCTGGGAGTTCTGGCGTTTTATTAAACCTGCTTTGTACGAGAAGGAGCGCAAACATGCCACAGGCGCGGTTTTTTATAGTACACTATTATTTTTGCTTGGTGTCTTTTTTGGTTATTACCTGATTGTTCCGCTGTCAACTCATTTTTTTGGTTCTTATCGCGTAAGTACTGAAGTGCCGAATTTAATCAACCTGAACTCCTATATTAGTGCAGTCACAACAGTAATGCTGGGAAGTGGTATCGTATTTGAACTTCCGATTATCATCTACTTCTTAAGTAAGGTTGGATTAATCAGTTCGAAATTTTTAATGACTTACCGAAAACATGCCTATGTGTTGCTGCTTTTACTGGCCGCGATTATAACACCTCCTGATGTTTTTAGTATGCTATTGGTGTCGGGTCCCCTGATTTTACTTTATGAACTGGGCGTTTTCCTTTCGAAGCGGATCGAAAAGAAGAAGGTTAATGAGGAACTTCTTGAAGCTTAACAAGTTAAAATTTTAATTTAAAATGAAGTTAAGAGCTGAACATTTAGTCAAAAAATATGGGAGCAGAACTGTCGTAAAGGATGTTTCTCTCGAATTGGAACAAGGTGAGATTGTAGGTTTATTAGGCCCGAATGGAGCCGGTAAGACTACGTCCTTCTATATGATTGTAGGACTGATAAAGACAAATGGTGGTAATATTTTTCTCGACGATACCGAAATCACTTCTTTCCCCGTCTATAAGAGAGCTCAGTTGGGGATTGGTTACCTCGCACAGGAAGCTTCGATTTTCAGGGGAATGAGTGTTGAAGACAATATCCGTTCAATTTTAGAGATGACCAAATTTTCGAAGGAGTATCAACACGAAAAACTGGAATCGTTGCTCGATGAGTTTGGACTTCAGCGTGTGCGAAAAAGCACGGGAATTCAGTTGTCGGGTGGTGAACGTAGGCGTACAGAAATTGCCCGATGTCTGGCCATCAATCCTGCATTTATTCTTCTCGACGAACCATTTGCGGGCGTCGATCCGATTGCCGTGGAGGATATTCAACAAATTGTATTCCGTTTAAAAGACAAAAATATTGGAATTCTCATCACAGACCATAACGTTCACGAGACACTTTCAATCACCGACCGTTCGTATTTATTGTATGACGGAAGGATTTTGAACAGCGGAACAGCAGAGGAACTCGCAGCAGATGAAGAAGTAAGAAGATTGTACCTGGGACAGAATTTCGAGCTTCGCCGACCTTTGGTTCAGAAGCAGGATACCCCTGAAGACACCACTATTGAATAATTTCTGTTTAATTTTTTTGCGGGACATCCGGATTAAAAAAATAACTATATTTGCAGCTCTTAAAAATGCGGATGTGGCGTAATTGGTAGCCGCGCCAGACTTAGGATCTGGTGCCGAGAGGCGTGGGGGTTCGAGTCCCTTCATCCGCACAGAGAACCATTAAACCGTCTTTTTCCCTTAATGGAAATAGGGCGGTTTTTTTTAATTAATTCCCGGTAAGGCCTTCGTTCTACCTGAAGGCAATTTAGGATCATAAAGGAGAAAATTATGAAAATTTCGAAGACAAGTATTGATGATTTGAATCTCGTTGTCAAAGTTATTATTGAAAAACAAGACTACGAGGCTACATTAAATGAGACATTGAAAGAGTACCGCAAAAAGGCCAATATGCCTGGCTTCCGGAAAGGAATGGTACCCGCAGGTCTTATCAAAAAAATGCATGGAAAGGCTGCTCTGGCTGAGGAAGTGAACAAATTACTTAGTCATGAACTCACCAAATATATTGCGGATGAGAAACTTGAAATTCTTGGAGAACCGCTTCCTTCATTAACAGAAAAGGCAATCGTTAATTTCGATAGTGATGCAGATTTTGAATTTGCATTTGATCTTGGGTTAAGTCCTGTGATTAATATCGATTTTGAGAAAATCGGAAAATTGCCCTACTATGAAATTACAGTTGATGAACAATTAATCGACAACCAAATAGATGGTTATGCCAATCGTTTCGGTGAGAATATTCCTGCTGAAGTTGTTGGTGAAAAAGAAACCATTCTTGGCGATTTTGCTCAGCTGGATGCTGAAGGAATTGTCTTAGAAGATGGTATCTCCTCTAAAAACGTCCAGGTAGCTGTTCAGCTGATCAAAGACGAAGCGATCAAAAAACTTTTCATCGGAGCCAAGGTTGGCGATGTTCTGAAGTTTAATCCAAGAGTTGCATTGGCGAACGATCACGAAGTTACTCATTTATTGAAAGTGAAAGATGCTGAGATTGAATCCGTTGATTGTGAATTCAATTTTACTGTCAATACAATCAATACCTTTATAGCTGCTGCAATTGATGAAGCGCTAATCAAAAAAGTCTATGGTGAAGAAACGGAAGTGAAGACCATAGAGGATATGCGTGAACGGATTCACACTGAGTTGAAATCAAATCTTTTATATTCAAGTAATTATAGGTTTTTGATTGATGCAAAGGAAGCATTAACCAGTGCTGCAGCGCTTAAATTGCCGGAGGAGTTTCTGAAAAGATGGCTTGTCGAAACAAACGATAAAGTGACAGCAGAGCAAATTGAAGAAGAATTTGGCGCATTCCGAATTGATCTCGATTGGACCTTGATCAAAACTAAACTGGCCAAAGAGAATGAAATAAGGGTTGAAGAATCGGATATTGCGGCGATGGCACGTGAAATGGCTCAAATGCAATTCCTTCAATACGGAATGTCAAATGTTCCTGAAGAATATCTCGATAACTATGCCAACTCTATTCTTCAGAACAAGGAACAGAAGCAGAAGATGGCTGAGAAAAAAATTGAAGATAAAGTTCTCGAGGTTATAAAGGAAAAATCAGATCTTGTTTTTAAGCAGGTTTCTCAAAAGGAATTTGATGATTTATTTGAAAAATAAACTCGGATCATAGTAATAGCAGTATTTTTATAACTTTGTGGGACAATTCGTTTATCGGGAAGTTGAATACCCGGATGGCCGAATTGTTCTTGCAAAGTTTTTCATTTTTAAAGGATTTTATTATGAACGCGCAAAATGATGAATTCCGCAAATATGCGACGAAGCATTTAGGCATCAGCAGTCTGAGTCTGCACAAATATGAGTCTGTCTATGCAAATGCTTATATTTCACCAACTATTATTGAAGAGCGGCAGATGAATGTTGCCCAGATGGATGTCTTTTCACGTTTGATGATGGATCGGATTATCTTCTTAGGTATAGCCATTGATGACTATGTTGCCAATATTATTCAGGCCCAGTTATTGTTTCTCGAATCAGCCGATCCGGGTAAAGACATACAAATCTATTTTAATTCTCCGGGCGGATCAGTACATGCAGGACTTGGGATCTATGATACAATGCAATATATCAATTGCGATGTGGCCACGATCTGCACAGGTATGGCGGCTTCGATGGCAGCAGTACTGATGACCGCAGGCACCAAAGGGAAACGATCTGCTTTGAAACACTCACGGATAATGATTCACCAGCCAATGGGCGGCGCTCAAGGTCAGGCTTCGGATATTCAGATTGTAGCAAAGGAAATTGCGAAATTGAAAACTGAGTTATACCAGATTATTGCAACCCATTCGGGACAATCAATCGAAAAGGTTGAATTAGATTCGGATCGCGATTACTGGATGACATCTCAGGAAGCAAAGGATTACGGAATGATTGACGATATCCTGATCCGCGTAAAGAAGTAATTTGGGAGTTTTTTTCCCGCTCAGTAACCCTTATTTTGTATAATGAAGAAAATGGATAAATGTTCGTTTTGTGGCAGGGATAAGAAGGATGTTCAAATCCTGATTGCCGGTATGGAAGGTCACATCTGTGAAAACTGTATCGAGCAAGCTCATGCTATAATCGACGAGGAATTTAAGAAAAATAAAAATTTCGATCTTGCCGGTGTTGAGTTGAAGAAACCTAAAGAAATCAAGGCATTTCTCGACCAATACGTAATTGGTCAGGACGACGCGAAGAAAGTTTTATCTGTAGCCGTTTACAATCATTACAAGCGGTTGAATCAGCATGCGGATGATGAAGGAACTGAGATTGAGAAATCAAATATTATACTGGTAGGCCCGACTGGAACTGGCAAGACATTATTAGCTAAAACAATAGCGAAAATGTTGCATGTGCCTTTCACAATTGTTGATGCAACTGTCTTGACTGAAGCCGGATATGTAGGCGAAGATATTGAGAGTTTGCTCACACGACTTCTGCAGGTCGCAGATTATAACGTTGAAGCGGCCGAACGAGGTATCGTATTTATCGATGAGATTGATAAAATTGCCAGGAAAGGGGATAACCCTTCCATTACCCGTGATGTTTCGGGTGAAGGCGTTCAGCAAGGATTGCTCAAACTTCTCGAAGGTTCGGTTGTTAATGTACCACCACAGGGTGGACGTAAACATCCCGAACAGAAAATGATTCCTGTAGATACAAAGAATATCCTTTTCATATGCGGTGGTGCATTTGAAGGAATTGACCGGAAAATTGGCCAGCGACTGAATACAAAAGTGGTGGGTTACAAAGCCAGCCTTGACAGTGGAATGGTAGACCGCAATAATTTACTTCAGTATGTTTCTCCGCAAGATCTTCGTGCATTTGGGCTTATTCCAGAGATTGTCGGACGCTTACCTGTTCTCACTTACCTGGTTCCGCTTGAAAGGGATGCGTTAAGACGGATTCTGACAGAGCCAAAGAATTCAATTATTAAACAGTATCAGAAATTGTTTAAAATGGACGGGATTAAAATCACCTTCCTTGAAGAAGCACTTTTTCTTATTGTAGATAAGGCGATTGAGTTTAAACTTGGCGCTCGTGGTCTTCGGGCTATTTGCGAAACGGTAATCATGGATGTGATGTTCGAAATGCCTTCAGGTACTAATACCGAAGTCGTAATCACTCCTGAATTTGCATTGGAAAAAATTGATAAATTGAGTGCAATAAGATTACAAGCCAGTTAAATCTATTTTATTAGTCATAAAAAAAGGTCGTTTTGCATTTGCAGAACGACCTTTTTTTGAAGTGAAATTTTTATTCGGGCATTTTATAAACAATTGAATTAATTGCCATTCCGGCACCAACAGAGGTAAGAATGATTACATCGCCTTTGGCAATTTGATGGTCCTCCATCTTGTCCTTCAATATCAGATCAAGAAGTGTTGGAACAGTTGCGGTAGAAGAGTTTCCAAACCTGCGGATGGTCATAGGCATCACACTCTTATCATATTCGCGCTTGCCGTAGAGCCGGAACACACGACTCAGGATCGCTTCATCCATTTTTTCGTTGGCCTGATGAATCAAAACCTTGCTGACATTATCAAGGTGAAGACCTGCTTTGTCAAGACTATCTTTAACAACTCCCGGAACTGTGCTTAAAGCATAGGCATATACTTTTGCCCCAAGCATCCTTAAATAATGGTGATCTTTCGGGATCGCAGGATTCAGTGAGAATCCCATGTTGAGCATATCATGATCAAAATCGGAACGGCTGGAATGTGACAAAATTCCGACAGGTACTTCGCTTTCGACCGCTTCAACAATTACGGCACCAGCTCCGTCAGAAAAAATCATCCGATCGCGATCATAAGGATCGGCTACCCTTGATAGAACGTCGGCTCCAATTACAAGCCCACGTTTAAATGTACCGCTTTTAATATACGCATCAGCAATGATCATAGCCGTTGTCCAGCCGGGGCAACCGGAAGTTACATCGTTCGTTAAAATCGCAGGATTCTTAATTCCAAGTTTTGTCTTTACCCGGTTGGCTAATGCAGGAGTAAGATCGGTTTGCAAAATTCCGTGAACCATGTCGCCGAAATTATGTGCAAAAAGAATAAACTCGAATGTTTCAGGATCAATTCCCGAAGTTTCGATTGCTTCACGCGCTGCAAATGAGGCAAGATCGCTGGTTACCTGATCGTCTTCAGCATATCTGCGCTCCTCGATATTAGTAATTTCAAAAAATTTACGGATGATCTCCGAATTTGGGATCTCAAATTTTACATTAGAAGCTGGATCGTAGAACTCAGCATCCAGAAAAAAATCGTTTGTGATTATTTTGCCCGGGATATAAGATCCGGTGCCAACAATAACAGTATAAACTTTTTTATTCATATCTATTAATTACTTTTCGTAAGCGTTTCATTTATAATTTTTTCCAATCGAAATGTATTCCCGTCATAAACTCCGTATGTGCTTCCTTTAAACCAGTCACCCAAAATGATCATCTTACTGTTTTCTGTCAATTGAAAATCAAGAGCTATATGACGGTGTCCCAGTACGAAATAATCAAAATGCTTCTCTTTCAATTTTTTACGTGCGAATATAATCTGATGTTCGCGTTCCTCGCCTAAAAAACCTGCACCCTCGACTCCTCTGGCTAACCTGCTGTTTTTCGACCAGTAGTGCGCCAGGCGGAAAGATAAATCGGGATGGACTTTGGCAAAAGCCCACTGAGCAAGCTTGTTGTGAAAGAATTTTGTCAGAATCTGATATTTAATGTCTGTTTTCCCAAGATCATCCCCATGGGCGAGAAAGAATTTTTTCCCGAAGAACTCAGTCTCCATTGGTTCGCGATGAATAATCATTCCAGTTTCGCGGGGAAGGTAATCGAAAACCCATATGTCATGATTTCCAGTAAAAAAATGAACCGGGATTCCGCTATCGCAAATCTCGGCAAGTGCCCCAAGCACACGAACAAAACCCTGTGGCGCTACCTTGCGATATTCAAACCAGAAATCGAAAATGTCGCCAAGGAGAAATATTATTGCTGCATCTTTTTTGATCTGGTGTAACCAGCTCACAAACAGCAATTCTCTCTCGCGATTATGCTTCAGTGCAGGAGATCCTAGATGAACATCAGAAGCAAAATATATTTTTTTCGATAGGTTCAAACCTTTTTATTAACTAAATGATAATCGTTCTTTAATTATCGGCAAAGATAGACCTAAAAAGCAATTTTTCAAGATTCTAAATAGTTTGTGTGCATTTTTTGAAATAGACATTGAATCAATATTCAACATCTCAATACAACCAAATTGTAAGGACATAACAATGAGTTATTTGAAAATTTTGCTCAATGCTTGATTTAAAGCCGGTCCTTTCAGATTCCTTGCAATAATGTTGCCCTCTTTGTCTAACAGGTAATTAAATGGTAATTCCTGAATATTATAGTTGGTTACTGCCTGAAAACTACCTTTCATGTCACCAACATTAATGCAACTTAAATTATCATTTGCAATGGCTTCCATCCACGCAGCCCTGTCATTGTCAACACTAACCATGAATATTTCGAATCCACGGTTTTTAAATTTATTATAGATCTCTGATAATACAGGATTTACTATTCGGGAAGCTCTATCCTTGGCTGACCAAAAATGAACCAACACATATTTGCCATGAAGTGACCATAAACTTTTCTCCCGACCATCAGCATCGGGCAGAACAATATTGGGGGTATTTACCGCATTCTCCTGCAAGACAGATGCAAGTTTCTTATTCTGTTCTTCTTTAACAAATTGCAGGGTATTGTTGTAAAGCGCGATAACCTGTTCATTTTTAGGGTATACAGAATATAAAGCAGATGCGGCTGTTTTCATCGTTTGTAAGTCGTTTACTACAAAGCTATTATCGTCCCATTTTTGGTAGAGTGCATAAACGGATGCCAATGAAAAGGGATTTCTCTTAATAAATGAAGTGACATAATTGGAATGATCGGTTTTTACAATCGTGTAATATGCATCCCATTCTTCAATTTTTGAACTGAAAAGCGGATCGTTTTTATGCATATCATAAAGCTTTCTTATGGAATCAATCTGCGATTTTGCTGAAGAGAACCGATTGTCCAGATCGAGCAATTTTTCGGATCCTATCGATCCTTTAATCTTATAGTCACTTGTGAAGTTTTTATACGATCCTTTGATCTTCGCATTTTCTGCAGAGTCGACAAGTAAAGTTACAAAACTACTTTTCGAAAGTTTCAATAAATAAAATGCCGGAGAAGAGGTGTTTCCTTTGAACTCAAATTTACCGTCTTTGTCAAGTTTGACAGAATCTGGTGGTAACTGATTGCTAATTAATATTTTATTAAAGTAAATCATTTTCCCCGCGCCACCATCCAATTGTCCCGAAATTGTGAAGTTTGTCTTCTTTCCACAAGAGAATAGGGCAGTTAGAACAATTAATAAATAAAATGCTTTTTTCATCGAAGATTTGATATTAGTCAAAGTTTTAATTGATAATCAATATTTTAACGGTTGTTGCCTTAAAGCATTGCTTATTTCAAAATTTTAATTTAATGGAAACAAAAGTATAAATTCTTAGGTAAAATCAATGAGTTGATTAACTTTTGCTTCTCTTTTATTGATCATTAAAAGGAGATGGTGGCTTTCATCAATGTTATTTTGACTATTTTTACGACCTGAAAATTTGGTAGCGTGCATATTCATTACAATTTAGACAATTTCGAAGCTGTAAATCCGGTGGTCACCATTGGTACTTTTGATGGGGTTCATCTGGGACATCGTGAAGTTATCTCTGCATTAAAACAGATCAGTTTTCTTTCAGGAGGAGATTCGGTTGTATTTACCTTTGAACCGCATCCCCGAATTGTTGTATCTCCAGGGGAAGATTCGCTCAGACTGTTATCCACAAAAGATGAAAAAATTAAATTGATGGAGGAAATCGGTATTGATCATCTGGTGATTTATCCCTTCACAATAGAATTTTCTAAACTACCGTATAACGAATTTGTTACAAAAATTCTTGTCGGGAAAATGAAAATCTCTGGCTTGGTTGTCGGTTACGATCATCGGTTCGGACAAGGGCGTCAAGGTGATTTTAGTTCACTTGAACTACTTTCCCGCGAGATGAATTTCAAGGTAGAACAACTTTCTGAATTACTTGTTGACAGCAAGGTTGTTAGTTCTACAAAAATACGCCTGGCGCTTGAGGCAGGAGATATTTCAAAAGCAAACCATTTCCTTGGATACCGCTACTCGTTATCGGGAAAGGTGATTGAAGGGAAGCAATTGGGTCGTAAACTGGGGTTTCCCACTGCTAATATTGAAACATCTGACAGCCACAAGCTTGTTCCGGGTGATGGTGTTTATGCAGTATTTGTTCAAACCAGAGGTGAACTATTTAAAGGTATGTTAAATGTCGGTTTCCGACCCACAGTGAATTATAATGCCGATCACAAAAGTATTGAAGTGCATATTTTTGACTTTGAATCTGATATTTACAACTCTGATATTACCCTTTATTTTGTGATGAAGATTCGTGATGAACAAAAATTTGGCGGCATTGTTGAGTTGCAGGAGCAGCTGGTCAAAGACCGCATTATGGCGTTAAGTATTCTTTCAAAAGAAGATTTGGAGCAAATTTAATTTCAAATATTTAGTAGATTATAATATAAAACATGATGATTTCTAAGAGTGAAAATTTTAAGGTAAAAGACATCTCTTTGGCTGCATTTGGCAGAAAAGAGATCGAAATTGCGGAAAAAGAAATGCCTGGTTTGATGTCTTTGCGCAAAAAATACGGAGAAAGTAAGCCGTTAAAAGGCGCAAGGATAATGGGATCGTTGCATATGACAATCCAAACTGCAGTTTTAATTGAGACGTTGGTTGAGTTAGGCGCAGATGTGAGATGGTGTAGTTGTAATATTTTCTCAACTCAGGATCATGCAGCAGCTGCAATTGCCGAAGCAGGCGTTCCTGTGTTTGCATGGAAAGGGGAGACCCTGGCCGAATATTGGTGGTGTACTGAAAGGGCACTTGATTTTGGAAACGGTTTCGGTCCAATGTTGATTGTTGATGATGGTGGTGATGCAACAATGATGATTCATAGGGGATTTGAAGCTGAGGACAATGCCGGAATTCTCGATGCACCTGTCAGCGCTGAAGATGAAATTGAACTGAATAAAGTTTTAAAGCAAGTGCTCGTTGCCGATTCAAAACGGTGGCATCGTCAGGCTAAGGAAATCAAGGGCGTCTCGGAAGAGACAACAACTGGTGTCCACAGGCTTTACCAAATGGTTGAACAAGGGAAATTGTTGTTTCCTGCATTTAATGTAAACGATTCGGTTACCAAATCTAAATTTGATAACCTTTACGGATGCCGTGAATCACTGGCAGATGGAATCAAACGGGCCACAGATGTTATGATTGCCGGGAAAGTGGCAGTAATTGCCGGCTACGGTGATGTAGGCAAAGGATGTGCCCATTCAATGAGATCTTACGGAGCAAGGGTGATTATTACCGAAATTGATCCTATTTGTGCCTTGCAGGCAGCAATGGAGGGTTTCGAAGTGAAAACCATGGATGAAGCAGTTACAGAAGGAAATATCTTTGTAACCACAACAGGAAATCTGGATATCATTACTGGTGAGCATATGGCTGCCATGAAGGATCAGTCAATTGTTTGTAATATCGGTCACTTTGATAACGAAATTCAGGTTTCCCGTCTTGAGAAATGGACAGGAATAACGAAAATCAATATCAAGCCACAGGTTGATAAGTATATTTATGCTGATGGTCACTCGATTTTCTTGCTTGCTGAAGGACGCCTCGTTAATTTGGGATGTGCTACAGGGCATCCTTCTTTTGTGATGAGCAACTCATTTACAAACCAGACTTTGGCCCAGCTTGAGTTATGGAATAAAAAATATGAAATAGGGGTCTATCGTTTACCAAAGCATCTTGATGAAGAGGTTGCCAGACTTCACCTCGAGCAACTTGGTGTGAAGCTTACTGTTTTGACGCCAGAACAGGCTGGTTATCTTGGTATATCACCAAATGGTCCATACAAACCAGACCATTACCGGTATTAATAGATTCCAACAAAGTAAAAGCGGTAAGAAGTACGTTTTTTGCGTTCTCTTACCGCTTTTTTAGTAAAAAGGAATTTATGGATTTTCTATGTTGCCTTCCTTACTTCCTGAAAGCAGCCAGTTGCACATGATCAATATTGTCGTTCAACTTATATTACGACTTAATTTGTAACCGTCAGGCTTTCGAACCCTGAGCTTATGCTATAGCTTTGAAGATAATGGGTGGCAGGTCCTTTGGAGGTAGGTTGTCCACTTCCCATTAAATTAAACTCTGAACCGCATTTATTGCATTTACCAAAAAAATCGCTGCTGAAAACAGTAAATGGAGGTGTCGGAAGATTTTTAATTGGTTGAATTGTAACTATGCCTGAATAATCTTTCTCGTACGGACAGCAAGCATCGAAAGCATAATAAAGCTTTGAGTTGGGATCAACACATACGACGATAATGCCTTTGTAACCTTCATTTTGGAATAAAATTGAATTTCCCGGTATCTTTAAGTGGTTATATGTTGCTAACGGAATATATAAGTTAACCCTTACATTCGGTAAGAAATTATTTTGATCCTTCGAGCAATTTACTGCGAACAGAAGTATTATTAAAGGTATTGCAATTTTGGGAACCAGGTTACGTATTATCTTGAACATTTTATTTATTTTTATGGAATGCTAATATAGGTAAAATGAATATCAATTCAATAATATTTCAATATGCAGCTATCGGTGATTATTTATTTCTGATCATGATTGTTGTGGCATCAATTGTTCAGGCAATCTCTCAAAACAAAAAAAAGAAAGTGTTACAGGAGATGACGATGAAAAAGGATACCCAAACAACCACAGTAATGCCGGAAGTTCTTGAAACAAAACCTGAGAATATGAAGGGCTATGATTCATCAATTGATAGTATCTTTGATTCAATTCAAAAAATGCTTGTTCCTGAATTTGAAGAGGAAAAACATACCTGGGGTGATGATTATCCCGAACCAAAGGCAGAGAAAATAATTGATAAAGCAGTTGAAAACTTGAATGATTCAGAGGCAAAATTAATGTGTGAAATTGAAGAAAGGCATACTGAACTCATTACTTCTAAACCTGTAACAGAAATTAAGGCAATAAGATATAAATCCAGAATCAGGGATGGATTTAGCCTGAGAAAAGCAGTAGTCTATTCTGAAATTTTGAACAGAAAGTATACCTAAATCAGCAGTTCAAATATTTTTCAGGCGCATAAATGTATTTTTCTTGAAGAATATTTTTAAATTTGTATTTAATCAGATCGGGAAGAGTTCCGGCACGCCGGAGTTCTTCTTATTTTTTATGTATTATCAGCAAAACTATTTACGAGATGGGCAAAATTACTTATATCTCTGCCGAAGGATTGAAAAAACTTAAAGCAGACCTTGACCAGATGATCAATGTCGAAAGGCCGGCGATATCCAAAAATATAGGCGAAGCTATAGAAAAAGGGGATATTTCGGAAAATGCGGAGTATGACGCAGCCAAAGATGCCCAGGGAATGCTCGAGGCCAAAATTTCTATGTTACAGGCTCAGTTGGCTGGTGCCCGGATTATCGACCAATCAAAGATTGAGACGGATGTTGTTCAGATAATGAACAAGGTTACGATTAAAAACACGAAGAATAACTCCACAATGGCTTACACGATTGTTTCGGAACACGAAGCAGACCTGAAACAAGGAAAAATTAGTGTTAATACACCTATTGCACAAGGGCTTATGGGTAAGAAAATAGGTGATGCTGTTGAGATTAAAGTCCCTTCCGGAGTCATCCCATTTGAAATTATTAATATTGAACTTGGAATGTAAATGACATAAATAGTGGGCATTATGGCAAGTATTTTTTCAAAAATAGTAAACGGCGAAATCCCATGCTATAAAGTTGCAGAAGACGAGAACTATCTCGCCTTTTTAGATATTTTCCCGCTTGCAATTGGACATGTTCTGGTGATCCCGAAAGTTGAGATTGACTATTTATTTGACCTTAACGATCAGAAATATATAGGATTAATGCTTTTCTCGAAACGAGTGGCGCTTGCACTTAAACAGACGATTCCCTGTAAAAAGGTGGGTGTAGCGGTGCTCGGGCTCGAAGTTCCTCATGCGCATATTCATCTTGTCCCTTTGAATGATGAGCATGATATCAATTTTTCGAGACCTAAATTAAAACTTTCTGCTGAGGAGTTTAATGAAACTGCCACCAGAATAGCCGGTAATTTTGTATAAAGGTCAGATATTGAGTTTTGAAAGTCAATACTATTTCACCCGATCCGGATTTTGCCGGATAAATGCTTCCCAATTCTTACATGAGCCGTCGCCTACAGGATTTTTCAACTGCAGAAAATGACATACAGCAGTTGCCAGACCATCCGTGGCATCAAGATCATTTGGCATAATTTCAAGATTAAACATTTGCTTCAGAAAATAGGCAACCTGCTCTTTGGTTGCAGAACCGTTTCCTGTTATTGCCAGTTTGATGCGCAGAGGGGCATATTCAAAAATCGGAATACCTCTGTATAAAGATGCTGCCATCGCCACACCCTGGGCCCTTCCAAGTTTTAGCATCGATTGAACATTCTTCCCGAAAAATGGAGCTTCCAGTGCCGTTTCGTCGGGTTTGTACTCGTCTACCAGGTAAAGCGTACGATCAAAAATGTGACTGAGCTTTTGATAATGACCTGAGAATCCAGCTGTTTTAACAACCCCAAGTGTAACTATATGGGCCTTATTCTTAACGATTTTAAGAACTCCATATCCCATGATGTTCGATCCCGGGTCAATCCCAAGTATGGTTTTGTTTATTTCCAACGTTTCTTTTTTTCAAACTTAGTTGAAATTAATTATAGCGCCAAGTGATTTATTCAATGACCTGATAAAAATGTAAAATCATTACCAATATCCCTTTTTTCTGCTGCCATTTATTTCATTCACTGATTAATTGAGCTCCTGGTGTGTATTGTGAACCTCTCTGCGAATGCATTTATCCCTGCCAAAGAGGGGCCATCAGGTGGAATTTATGTTACGGGCGATCCGCGAAACCACATCTTCCACCCGAATCTTGTGAGCGGCGATATTGTTGAATATGAATTTCAGATCTTCAACCGCTGGGGAAACCTGTTCTTTCAATCGAACGAAGTTGAACGTGGCTGGGATGGTTATTTCAACGGGAAACTTTGTCCGCAGGATGTTTATGTATGGAAGATCAGGTGCAAATTTGCAAATGGAGAACAAGTTACGAAAGTGGTGACGTTACGTTGATTCAATAATTGGTTTATCAAAAACGATTGTTTTCTCTCCGGCTGACCCTCGGCTGAGTCCAAAAAATTGATTTCTCTTCAGATTACCCCTACGTTGGGTCAAAATGATTAAATTCTAATCAGATTACCCCTAAGCTGAGTTCAAAACAATTGATTTCTCTCCGGCTTACCCCTAAGCTGAATCAACAATAATCATTTTTAAATAACTGAAGATGATAGTGTGCGTTTTTTTTCAGAACGGAAGATTTCCAAGGTCAACGTTTCCACCAGAAAGAATGATTCCGATGCGCTGATTGCTGAAAGCTTCCTTGTTTTCAAGCAGCGCAGCCAATGGAACAGATGAAGAAGGTTCGATGATCAGCTTCATCCTTTCCCAAACGAGGCGCATCGCTTTTACAATCGATTCTTCAGAAACAGTAATGATATCATCAACGTTTTGGCTGATAATGTCAAAATTAATTTCCCCCAATGAAGTAAGCAGACCGTCGGCGATCGTTTTTGGATGAACTGAAGGAATGATATATCCCGCTTTAAAGGATCGGAAGGCATCGTCAGCACCTGATGGCTCCGCGGCAATTACTTTGGTTGAAGGTGAAAGCGCTTTTACCGATAGTGCTGTTCCGGAAAGCAATCCGCCGCCACCAACGGGGCACATCACAAGATCGAGATGTGGTACCGACGCAAGGAGTTCTTTGGCAGCTGTTCCCTGACCGGCAATTACTTTAAAATTATTGTAAGGATGAATGATCTCAATGCCTGTGTTTTGGGCGATCATGTGCAAGGTTGTTTCCCTGGCCTGCAAGGTTGGCTCACAAAAGGTGATGATACCGCCATATCCGGCAACCGCTTTTTTCTTTATTTCGGGAGAATTAGATGGCATTACAATCTGAGCCTGAATTCCTCTCATCCGGGCAGCCAATGCCAGTGCGGCGGCATGATTCCCGGATGAATGTGTTCCGACTCCGCGCGCAGCCTGTTCATCAGTCAGTGAAAACACAGCGTTACAGGCTCCACGAAATTTAAATGCACCGGTCTTCTGAAGATTTTCGCACTTGAAAAAGATTTCTGCGCCGGTAATCTGGTTAATGGCAGTACTGGACAGAACAGGTGTGCAGTGAATAAAACTTCTGATCAATTGATGCGCATCAATGATATCTTCAAAAACAGGTATTTTCATTTTGTGCAGTTATTTACCAGTGGGTTTCTTCGCTACATATTCTGTCATCAGCTCCCGGATGCGCTTTTCGACATCGTAACTATTGGCATTGACTGGTAATCCGTTAAATGCATTACAGTACAACTGGAAATCCTCTAAAGCGGTGCCGGTCAACCCCGAAATTCGTTGAATGACCTCTTTGGAGTAAACCAAAGAAAGAATCTGCCAGTCGCGTTCTGAACGGATCGCTGCAAGCGTGGCCCGTTTTTCTTTCTCGCTCTTGCTGAGATGATATGACAGGTATGAAAAAGGTCTGAAGATGGCGGTGAGCGCTGATGGTTTTGATGCAAAATAATCGCTTCTTAATTCAACGGGTACTGCTACCGACTTTCCGACCGGAATTCCGGCCATATTGACTTTGGGACCAGTGCCTTGCACCTCCACCTCTCCCAGAAGTACCCTTACCGGCGACAGCATGATTTTGGTTATATCATTTCCGGTGCCGATAATTTCGCGTACCGGAACTCTTTTATCTTTATAACTTAGCGATTTAAAGGTAAGCGTATCTGAAGGATCGGCCTGTATCGAAAAATTCCCAAGTGCATCAGCCATTGTGCCACCGCGAACCCTCATATTGAGAATCTGCGCGTATCCGACACCCTCCTTCGTAATGGCATTTATCAATTGCCCTTTAACGTTGATCATGTCTTCGGCGAAATACAGCTGACAATGTGCTTTGATCTGAATTCCGAAAGAGAAAATCAGACTTATTGCAGCGATTTTAAAGAATTTTAATGACATTTTAGGAGCTTTGAATGATTTAAAACGAAGGGAATGAATGTCAGACAATTTGAATTCAATCCGTGTGTTCTAACTGTGTTTAAGATGCAAATTTTCCGGCATTGGTTGTTTAATAAGTCAGATTTTTGATTCTATCCATCGCTTTAACAACGTTTTCACGATCGGCAAAAGCCGAGAAACGGAAATAACCCTCACCCGAAGGGCCGAAACCCGATCCCGGCGTACCAACTACGTTTGCGTCGTCGAGTAGTTTATCGAAAAATTTCCATGAAGTAAGATTGTTCTTCGTCTTCACCCAAACATAGGGTGCGTTAACCCCGCCAAAAACGGTATAACCTAAAGCTGAAAGACTTTCTCTGATAATTCTCGCATTTTCAAGATAATAGGCAATGAGTCCTTTTACCTCTTTCTTACCCTGTTCCGAATAAATTGCTGCTGCTGCTTTTTGTACGGGATACGACACGCCATTGAATTTAGTCGTATGTCTGCGCATCCAGAGCGGCTTTACGGCAACGGGATTTCCTTTGCTGTCGTAAGCAAACAGTTCATTTGGAATGACTGTAAATGCACAACGGGTTCCAGTGAAACCGGCTGTTTTTGAAAAGCTTCGGAATTCGATTGCAACACTTTTTGCTCCTTCGATTTCGAAAATAGAATGAGGAATTGTGTCTTCGGTAATATACGCTTCATAGGCAGCATCATAAAGGATGATGCTCTTGTTTTTGATGGCATAATCGACCCATTGCTTTAACACCTCTTTCGTGGCAACGGTGCCTGTGGGATTGTTGGGAAAGCACAGGAAAATCAGATCGGGTCTTGAAGAAGGCAGTTCCGGAATAAAACCATTCGCTTCGTTGCATGGCATATATACAATGTTGTCGAAATATCCGTTTGACTGACAAACACCTGTTTTGCCCGACATCACAGTTGTGTCGGCGTAAACCGGGTACACCGGGTCGCAGATAGCAATAATATTGTCGTTGCCGAATATTTCCTGGATGTTTCCTGTATCACATTTCGAACCATCGGACACGAAAATTTCGTCAGCAGAGATATTTACGCCCCGAAGTTTATAATCATTTTCGGCAATGGCCTCGCGGAGAAAGTCGTAACCCTGCTCCGGACCGTAACCTTTAAAGGTGTTTTTGTGTCCCATCTCTTCAACTCCTTCGTGAAAGGCTTTGAGAATGGCCGGTGTAAGTGGCTGCGTCACATCGCCGATTCCCATCCTGATGATATCCTTACCGGGGTTTGCCGCTGCAAATTCTCTTACTCTTCTGCCAATTTCGGGAAATAAGTATCCTGCTTTTAATTTCAGGTAGTTTTCGTTTATGAATGCCATATAATTAATTGTAATATAGTTATTTGAGTTTCAATAATTATCTTTTAAAGTCAACAAAGATACGAAATATATTTTTGGGTTTTCCGGGTTGCAACTGAACAGCGTTTTGATATGTTCGGTCAATTATCAGAATGATATTGTATCCAATATTGATAAAACTTCCTGATTTTTATTCTGGCTTCATGAATTTCTCACTTGCTTTTAATAGTTTTAGCATTTTAAACCTGATCTTATTCGAATTTATAAATCATTATAAATGAAGGTATTTAAATTTGGTGGCGCTTCTGTAAAAGATGCAGAAGGAGTCAGAAACCTGGCCTCAATTGTGCAACGCTATCCCGACGACCTGGTCATTGTAGTATCGGCAATGGGAAAAACGACCAACGCACTTGAATTATTAACGAAGAATTACTTTAACGGGAACGCTGAAGGGAGATTACAGAACCTGATCACTTTAAAAGATTTTCATTTTGGGATCGTTGAAAAGCTCTTTGGTGAATTCTCAGGTGATACCAATCATGAGATTACCTCTGCTTTTAAAATGCTTGAAAAGCGGTTGAAGCATGCTCCTTCGCTTGATTATGATTTTGAATACGATCAGATTGTTTCATTTGGTGAGCTGCTTTCCACAAAAATTACAAGCGCCTACCTTAATTATATAGGCATCATCAATAAATGGATGGATATCCGGCACTGTTTGAGAACCGATGCCACCTGGCGCGAAGGGAATATCGACTGGGAATTGTCTTCGGAATTATTTCAGACACAATTTAACTTTGCTGAAAACCGCGTTTATGTCACGCAGGGATTTATCGGGGCTACAGTTACCGATCAAACCACGACTTTAGGGCGCGAAGGATCCGACTTTACTGCTGCCATCATCGCGAATATTCTGAATTCCGAGAGTGTAACAATATGGAAGGATGTTCCTGGCATTATGAATGCCGATCCCAATAAATTCGAAGCCACACAAAAACTGGATATGCTTTCGTACCGCGAAGCGGTTGAAATGACTTACTATGGTGCTAAAGTGATTCACCCTAAGACGATGAAGCCATTGGTCGAGAAGAATATACCGCTTTATGTGCGATCATTTATGGAGCCTGAAGAACAGGGTTCGGTGATTTGCAGTATCGATCATGTGATGAACTATGTTCCGGTTTTCATTGTAAAAGAAGATCTTATATTGATTACGATCTCGCCCCTCGATTTTTCGTTTATGGCGGAAGAGAGCATGAGTGAAATATACAAGCTTTTTGCACAATACCGGATGAAGGTGAACCTGGTACAGCAGTCAGCAATGAATTTTTCGGTGGCGATTGACAGGCCGGAAAGGGGATTTGATAAAATTATTGCCGATTTGAAGAAGAAATTCCTTGTTCGTTACAATGAAGGTCTTGAATTGCTTACGATCAGATACTATAATGAGGATGTTATCCAAAAGATGACAAAGGACAGGTCTGTTTTTGTGGCACAAAGAACAAGGACAACGGCCCGGTTTTTAATTAAATCAGTTGAAGTACTTACCTGAATTTAAGTTTGAAAATTGGTTTCTGGCCTCTTGATTTTCCCTCGTTATCGAAAACTTCGTAGGCGACGGTCATCGAGATCACTTGTTTTCGGATTTCATTCTTTTCATCATCCCAGATCCATTCCTCATCGAATTGGATCTTACTGATATTCTTGCGCGAAAACACGTTGTCTGTTTCCATTTTCCTAATCTGCTCCGGAGTGATTTTCTCGCCCGTAAAATAGTCGTATGGGGTGATCTTCCCATCTAATACCGAGGTAAATACTTTATCAACTAACTTTTTGCGGTTAAAATTTGACAAGCATTCATCTCCCCACGAATCGGTCGAATCGCGGTTAATTACATAGGTATCGTAAATGATTTTTCCAAATGATTCGCCTGATGACGAATTATCCCTGCCGGGGTTGTTACAGGCCTCGACAAGGATAATGGTCAACAGCAGAATACATCGGCTAAGAATGGTTCCGGTTAAAAGCGAGTCTTTCTCCCTTAATCCCTTCATGAAAGGTTCCTTTTGAATTTGGATTATTGTTTTCGTAAACGAGGTTTCCGTTTACAAAAGTCTGACTTACAAAGTAGTAAAATGATTCACCTTCGAAGGGAGACCATCCGCATTTTGAAAGGATGTTCTCTTTCGAAACCGTCCATCGTACAGCGTCAACAAGTACAAGATCTGCTTTATACCCTTTACGAATATACCCGCGCTTCTCAATTCCGAACAAATCAGCCGGAGCATGGCACATCTTTTCGACTACTTTTTCCATTGATATTTTGCCTTTACGGCTCATTTCAAGCATTGCAACAAGCGAGTGCTGTACAAGCGGTCCACCAGATGGAGATTTGAAGTAAGTCTGATCTTTCTCTTCGAGCGTATGAGGTGCGTGATCGGTTGCAATCACATCAATGCGGTTTTCATTAACTCCTTTAATTAATGCCAGGCGGTCATTTGCCGATTTGATGGAAGGATTCCATTTAATATGGGAACCAAGTTTTTCGTAATTTGATTCAGTAAACCACAAGTGGTGAACGCAAACTTCGTTGGTTATTTTTTTGTTTTTGACGGGACCTGCATCAAATAAAGCAATTTCTCCTGCTGTCGAAAGATGCAAAACATGCAACCTTGTACCGAATTTTTTAGCAAGCTCCACTGCTTTTGAAGTAGATTTAAAACAGGCATTGGTGTCTCTGATTTTCGAATGTTCGCTCATAGGCACCTCTTCACCAAATTTTTCACGCGCTGTTGCAATGTTTGTCTGAATGATTTGTTCATCTTCGCAATGCGTTGCAATCAGCATTTTTGATTTTGAGAATAGTGCAGAAAGCGTTTCCGGATTATCAACCAGCATATTACCTGTCGAGGATCCCATAAAGACTTTTACGCCGCAAACTTTCGTCGGATCAGTTTTTAACAGCTCTTCGAGGTTATCATTGGTTGCACCTATGTAAAAGGAGTAATTGGCAAGTGATACTTCAGACGCACGGTGGTATTTTTGTTCGAGTAATTCCTGGGTAACCGCTTGTGGTATTGTGTTGGGCATCTCCATAAATGAAGTAATACCTCCGGAAACAGCTGCTTTTGATTCCGATTCAATGTCTCCTTTGTGAGTGAGTCCTGGCTCCCGGAAGTGAACCTGGTCATCTATGATCCCTGGCAGAAGAAATTTGCCGGCAGCATCAATCACATCGGCTTGTGCCAGAATGTTGGCTGGGACTTGCTCCCTGAATATTTTTTCAATGATGCCGTTACGAATAAGGATGCTGGTGTCTCTCAGGATTTTACCTTCATTTACAACTCTTGCGTCTTTGATGACGATGTCTCTCATGATTGATTAAAAATTGTTTAGCATTAATAGTTTATAGTGCAGGCTGCCCTTTGGGAAGTGAAATTAAATAAAAATATCGAATCATTCTGACTTTACCGGATTTTTTGTTTCAAAAAGGGATTCGTGCCGACATGTGTTTTACTTTAATTTAGAATCGGTTTCGTTGGCCGCTTGCCTTTTGTAAGATCTAAACCAGCTGGCTATTTTCATCTTAATGACTCCTTTGAACGCTTCTCCAAATATCCCGCCACTCATTTTGGAGGTTCCTTCTTTTCTGTCGGTAAAAATAATAGGCACTTCTATGATCGTAAATCCATGTTTCCATGTTTTGAATTTCATCTCAATCTGAAATCCATATCCTTTCATTTTTATCTTCCCTATTTCAATGGTTTCGAGAACTATACGACGGTAACATTTGAAACCGGCAGTGGTATCCATGATCGGCATTCCTGTAACTTTACGTACATAAACCGATGCAAAATAGGACATCAGGACTCGTTTTAGCGGCCAGTTAATGACATTGATGCCTGATTTATAGCGCGATCCAATTGCAAGATCAGCCCCTTGATTATGGCAGGCATCATATAGTTTCAAAAGATCGTTCGGGTCGTGCGAGAAATCGGCATCCATTTCGAAGATGTATTCATAATGGTGTTCCAGTGCCCAATTGAATCCTGCGATATAAGCGGTCCCAAGACCCAACTTGCCGGTTCGTTCTATTAAAAACAGTCTGGTCTGAAATTCTATGGACAGTTCCTTGACTATTGATGCGGTTCCATCGGGAGAGTTGTCATCTATTATAAGGATGTCGAAGTCTCCTTCGAGAGAGATGACTTTCCGGATGATCCGTTCGATATTCTCTTTTTCGTTGTAGGTAGGAATGATTACGATGCGATCGGACACTTTGTTTGTATTATATATAAGGTGTAAAAATAGCATATTTGATAAATAAAACGTGATTTTATTGGTTTCTGAATCACTTTTCTGATTTTCATTTCGATTCCGGGGAGTTATTACATGCGGATTTTTTGATCTTTCAGTCACTTATTGAAGTCCATCTGACGTGATTTTGAAAAGAATTCGATGGAGAAGAAATATATTTTGTCTCTTTATGTTGAAATTTGATTGGGTAAAGCATAATTAAACAGTTGATTATGGCGTATTGATTTTTTATTGATTTTTTTTGCCTTCAACTGTTAAAAAGTAAAAAAAGGGTCTACATTTGCACCACGATTTAAGGGAACTGAATTAGGGAGATTTGATCGGCGTTCAGGGCATGTTTGAGTGGTTTGAGAGGGAAGAAAAGGGGTTTTAAAAAAACGAAAAAAAAGTTTTGGAGAAACGGAATAATGGATTACCTTTGCCGAACTTTCGCCAGAAAAAACAGGATGAGAGCG
>JANXZJ010000130.1 GCA_025355585.1 Mariniphaga sp.
AGCCTTCGATAGTATTGTGGAAAAAACGAGGGAAATCATACGACCTGGGAGAAGTGAACCCAGAAATATGAAACCCAAGCGACCTTACTCGATGAACTACAAACGTTTATAATAAAACGTTAACTAAACGACATTGATTCATAAATCATAATTTCATTCCCCCTCCTTATCCAGCTTCGATTTCAGGTCTGCAAACTGACTGTTATTGAAAGGCATATAGGTATTCTGTTCTGGTTGTTCTTCGATCTCAAAAAGTATTTCATCAATACGGATATCATTGAAACCTATTCCGGTGACTCCTGATATCTGTTTCCTTACCGATACCTCATCAGTACCAATCTCCCGCATATGTATCACCCTTCCGATCATCCCGATTGTATCACCAACCGGCAACGATTTTCCGGCGATTTCACAAATCCGCTCAATGATCTCGTTAATCTGGTCCTCCTGACCGGCAATTATATTCTTTTGCATACACTGTATTTTAATTAAACATAAAGCAAATCGGTTGCGCGAATAAAAATAGGGACTATTTTTCTATATTTGCGCTCTCAAAATGACAACACAAAAGTAATGGAAATCTTAATCAGGAATAAAGTAATTGAAGCAATTAAAGAGCTTTACGGACAAGACGTTGACGAAAAACAGGTGCAGGTTCAAACAACCAGGAAGGAATTTACGGGCGATAAAACCCTCGTGGTTTTTCCATTCCTGAGCTTTTCAAAAAAGACCGCTGAGCTGACTGCCGAAGAAATCGGAACTTATCTTGTAAAAACAATACCTGTAATATCCGCCTTCAATATTGTAAAAGGATTTCTCAATCTTGTGATTGACAATAGTTATTGGATCGCTCAACTCAACCTGGCAGCCAATGCTGAAAAATACGGATTTAAAGCCTCCGATGAAAAGTCAGAACTTGTGATGATTGAATATTCCTCCCCCAATACGAATAAGCCACTCCATCTCGGTCATATCCGGAATAACCTGCTCGGATTTTCCATCAGCGAAATCATGAAAGCGAATGGCAATAAGGTGGTGAAAACCAACATTGTCAACGACCGTGGCATACATATTTGCAAGTCAATGGTCGCCTGGAAGAAAATGGGAAATGGCGAAACACCTGAATCATCGGGCAAAAAGGGTGATCATTTAGTAGGTGAATATTACGTGAAATTCGACCAGCTTTTTAAAGCCGAAGTTGCAGGTTTAATCGCTGATGGAATGAGTGAAGATGAGGCAAAAGAGAAATCACCCATCATCAACGAAGCACGCGAAATGCTACGGAAATGGGAGGCCAATGATCCCGCAACACGCGATCTGTGGCAACGGATGAATAACTGGGTTTATAAAGGATTTGATGAGACTTATAAAACACTGGGGGTTGATTTTGATAAAATTTACTACGAGTCAAATACATACACCGTTGGTCGCGATGAAGTACTTCGTGGTGTGAAGGAAGGTATCTTCGAACAGATGGACGATTCATCTGTCTGGGCCAATCTTGAAAAAGACGGTCTCGATCGTAAGATCCTTCTGCGTTCCGACGGAACATCCGTTTACATGACACAGGATATTGGTACCGCCAAAATACGGTATGCTGACTTCCCGATCGATCACATGATATATGTTGTTGGAAATGAGCAAAACTACCACTTTCAGGTATTGTCGCTCCTGCTCGATAAATTAGGCTATAAATGGGGTAAAGATCTTTATCACTTCTCGTACGGAATGGTCGAACTGCCCCAGGGCAGAATGAAATCACGTGAGGGAACTGTCGTTGACGCGGATGACCTGGTGGCCGGAATGATCGATGTTGCCCGCAAAGTTTCTGAAGAACTTGGAAAACTGGATGGTTACACGTACGAGGAAAAAGAGAAAATCTATCATACGGTGGCACTCGGAGCCCTCAAATATTTTATCCTAAAAGTCGATCCTAAAAAGACGATGATGTTCAATCCGGAGGAATCGATTGATTTTAATGGAAATACAGGGCCATTTATCCAGTATACGTATGCGCGGATTCAGAGTGTTTTGCGAAAAGCCGCTGATGCGGGCATTGCAATTCCGACACATGTCCCCGAAATTGTACTTAATGACAAGGAAAGTGCGCTGATTAAAATCTTAAGCGGATTCCCCGACGCCGTAAAAGAGGCTGGTGAAAATCATAGCCCTGCGCTTGTCGCCAATTTCGTTTACGAACTTGTGAAGGAGTTTAACCAGTTCTATCACGATATCACGATTATGAATGAGCCAAATGAAGATATTCGGAAGTTCAGGTTGCTGTTAGCCAAAACAATCGGTCAAACAATCAAAAACGGTTTCTCTTTACTTGGGATTGAGGTTCCGGAAAGGATGTAGATAAACTAATACAACGCATTATTTGACTTTTAGAAGTGTCTTTGGTTCTTTTCTGAAAAATTGTAACTTTGAAATAAAAAATGCCAGAGATATGCACATTTTATGGACTGGTCATTTTAATGAACTTTAAAGACCATGCCCCACCACATTTCCATGTTTGGTATGGTGAATACAAAGCACTTGTGACAATATATGATGGAATTGTAAAGGGAGAGAGATGCCACAAAGAGCTTTAAAAATGATTTTTGACTGGTTGGAACTTCATAGAAATGAACTTTTAGAGGATTGGGAATTAGCCCCAAAAGGTGAGGTTTTAAGAAAAATCGAACCACTAAAATAATATAACGCCATGTTTATAGAAGTATTGGATGCTAAGTATTTGGGTGATTACAAGATCAGCCTGATTTTTAATACAGGTGAATCTAAGATTGTTGATTTGTCAGAGGAATTGATTGGTAAAATATTTGAGCCACTAAAAGATAAATCTTTCTTCCAATCATTTAATATAAAATACAATACTATTGAGTGGAGTAATGGAGCTGATTTTGCTCCAGAATTTCTCCTTGAGCTTAGTAAAATGCAGGAATTCAATAATTCCAAAAGATCTATCACAACTTTATAAAATCAATATTCTTATTGTGAGATGAAGGTCGAAGATAAACATAGTTACGGGTCAGCAAAAGAAGCAAAATTATGGGAAAGACTCACAAATCAGGAACGGGAAGAACTATTATTGGCGCTCGAAGAAAGCGAAGATCATAAGAACCTGATCAGTCATGATGATATGAAAAAGAAACATCAAAAATGGCTTTAGAGATAGTCAGATAAGGATATAGCCAAATTGATAATAAAAAGTTTTGGAGCAGCTTAATTATTTGATTAAATTCGTATAAAAAGAATTTGCCTGAAATATGCAGATTTTTAGGAATTGTTATTTTCATGAACCTTAATGATCATAATCCACCACATTTTCATGCTAAGTATGGAGATTTTGAGATTATTGTTGAAATTAATTCTGGTATTATCGATGGCAAATTTCCAAGACGTGCTTTGGGAATGGTGATGGAATGAAATACATAAAGAAGAATTGCTTCAAGACTGGGAATTAATCAGGACAACTGGAGAGTTTAATAAAATACAACCTTTAGAGTAATTACTATGATACTAAATGTAACATATGCGGAATATAAAGGTGAATACAAGGTATTCTTAACCTTTAATAATGGGGAGTCGGTTGTTACCGATATTAAAGAAACAATAATGAGTGAAACTCGCAAAATATTTTTTCCACTGCGAGATCTTAATTATTTTAAAACCTTCAAAATCAGATTAAATACTATTACCTGGGATAATGAAGCTGATTTTGCTCCTGAATTTCTCTTTGAATTAGGAAAAAAACAAGAATCAAGGGATAAAAAACGTGCCTAATCAGGCAAACAGTCTCTAAGAATTTTTTGACTCCACAATAACAAAATTCTTAATACAAAATAGGGTGTCCCAACCAATGAGACACCCTATTTTTTTGTTCCTGACAGCTAAAAAACATTAGCAATCAACTATTTCAACGAAGCAAAGAAGTCATTCCCTTTGTCATCGACGATGATAAAGGCTGGAAAATTCTCAACATAAATCTCACGGACAGCTTCCATTCCAAGCTCTTCGAAGTCAACAACCTTCACTGATTTAATGCTATCCTTGGCAAGGATTGCAGCAGGTCCGCCAATTGACCCAAGGTAGAAGCCACCATGTTTTTTGCAGGAATCGGTCACCTGTATCGAACGATTGCCTTTTGCAAGCATTATCATTGATCCCCCAAGGCTCTGGAAAAGATCGACATAACTATCCATACGACCTGCTGTGGTAGGACCGAAACTACCCGAGGCCATCCCTTTCGGAGTTTTAGCAGGACCTGCATAATAAACCGGATGTTTTTTGAAGTATTCGGGCATTGGCTGACCAGCATCGATCATCGCTTTAATCTGAGCATGGGCAATGTCACGGGCAACGATCAAAGTTCCTCTAAGGTTTAACCTTGTTTTAACCGGATATTTCGAAAGCTCTTTGCGAACTTCATCCATTGGTTGGTCAAGATCAATATCTACTGCCGGTTGCATAAAAGGAGCCTGCTTTGGCAGGAACCGGGCAGGATTGCGTTCCAATTCTTCAAGGAAGAGCCCGTCTTCGGTAATTTTTGCTTTGATATTCCGGTCGGCGCTACAGCTCACACCTATTCCAACGGGACATGAAGCTGCATGGCGTGGCAAACGGATCACCTTTACATCATGAACGAAATATTTTCCTCCAAACTGAGCTCCTATCCCACTATCCTGGCAAATTGTTGTAATTTTCTTTTCCCATTCCAGATCACGAAAAGCTTGTCCCCCCTCGTTTCCTTCAGTAGGAAGGTAATCCAAATATCCTGTAGATGCCTTCTTTACAGTAGACAAATTAGCTTCGGCTGATGTACCACCAATCACGATAGCAAGATGATAAGGCGGACATGCAGATGTCCCTAAGTCTTTGATCTTTTCTTTGATGAATTTTGTGAGGCCCTCTTCGTTCAGCAACGATTTAGTCTGCTGATAGAGAAAGGTTTTATTAGCTGATCCGCCACCTTTGGTGACAAACAGAAATTCATAGGTATTTCCTTCTGTTGAGTAAATATCAATCTGGGCAGGTAGGTTTGTTCCCGTATTTTTTTCATCAAACATTGTAAACGGGACTACCTGAGAATAACGCAGGTTACGATCGTGGTAGGTTTCGTAAATTCCTTTCGACAACGATTTTGCATCATCACTTCCTGTCCATACATTTTCTCCTTTTTTCCCGAGAACGATTGCAGTACCAGTATCCTGACAAGTAGGCAATTCACCTTCAGCAGAAACAACCTGATTCAATAACATGGTATAAGCCACAAAGATATCGTTTTCGCTCGCTTCCTTATCTTGAAGGATCGTTGCCAGTTTTTCGAGATGAGCTTCTCTTAAATAAAATGAGACATCTGCAAAACTCTCTTTTGCGAGCAGTTCAAGCCCTTCGGGCGCCACTTTTAGAATTTTACGGCCATCAACTTCAATCGTCGAAACAAAATTTTTGGTTAATAACCGGTACTTTGTAGTGTCTTTCTTAATCGGGAAAGGTTTTTGATAAATAAATTCTGACATGATTAAAATATCTATATGATTATTAATACGATAAACAATTCATCCTAAAGATTATTCACTCTATAACCGTAAGCAAAAATACATAAAAAGTTGGAGGGAGAAGACAGAAAGGTTGAATTTAATAGACTGGTAATGTTGCGCGGGATTTGAGATGGAAACAAGAGCAGCTGGCTATTGGCAACTGGCTTCTTTCAACGGGCTTTGTTGGTTACTAATAACATACTTTCAACTAATTGTTCAGGGACCAAGCCTTAACTACTTTGAATTTTCTTAAATGTACAAGACTTCATTTTGAGCAACAATCTGCAAGCCGCCAGGTGCCAGAAGCTAGTTGCCAGATGCCAGCTGTTAAAAGCCAGTTGTAATCAATTCAGCCATTGGAATCCTATCCGTTTCGGAATACCTGCCATTTTCGAACCCGACCACAAAGTCCTTATTGATCTGAAAGAGCTTGCTGTTAATCCTGTCCATCGGATATGTATTTTCCTCATCAAAATCATCCAGATCAAAATCTGTGAAATTCAATTCACAACACGACAATTCGTATTCATCGTCATCCAGACTCATATAAAGCAATGGCAAACCATGCGTCCGGCAGATCACTGGTCTTGAATGGTATATTGCACAATTGTGATCAACCAAAAAACGGCAATCTTCATCATTTTGAGGGATAGCTAATTCGGAGATAGATTTGATACCTAATTCAGCTTTGATTGCATAAAACTCAACTGGAAATACTGAAATTGCCATGCAACACAGGTCGCATCCCTTCTTACAGTTAAGATGTTTCTGGTGTTGTTTTTCAAGCGATTCGCTCAACGCATCAATCTCAGTACGCAACTGATAATAAGGAGCAAAAGCGGCTTTATCCGACTCGTTCATAATATGAATCATTCTTTAGCTGCAAAGGTAGAGAATTCCGCAGTATATGGAAATGGTAAGATATTAATCGTGATTGTCTGACTTATTCAGGCAATCACTTAAATTAAGAATTTGTTGAAAATAAATCCTTCGGAGGAATTTGACCAAAGCTATTTTGTATTCTCAATAACTTTCCGCCTGCAAAAGTGGTGTGGCAATTCATAAAAGCTTGTCTGACCTTTTAATTGAATGTTCTACTGATTTACAAAATAAAAATTCAATATATTTGCAATTTACATGATGAGCTTTCTCAAAATCTTTAAATAATTAATTAAGTAAATCTAAAATTCAGGATGACAAAATCGATTTGTCTGTACACCTTTTTTGTGATCTTTTTTACATTCACTTCACGAATCTCAGCGCAGGAGCGTACAAATTCATCCGACTCGGTTACTAATAATTGTATTGCAAATGATACCATTGTGCAATTGGTCGTTGAAAAAGATGCGCAATTCCAGGGAGGAGATCTGCTTAAATTTAGAAAATATATTGCGACCCATCTGAGATATCCGACACAATGTATTCAAAAAAATCAGCAAGGCAAAGTACTCATAATATTTGTTGTAAACTGGGACGGAAAAATTAAGGATGTCGCTGTTTTTAAAAGCTCAGGCTATTCAGAACTGGATGATGAAGCGGTCAAAGTTGTCAGCTTTTCTCCCGTTTGGACACCCGCAAAAAACAAGAATGTCTGCGTTCCTCAGCAATTAATTCTGCCAGTTGTATTTAAGTCTTTAGGAATAATTAATAAGGTACCGTAAAAGGCCAATCATATAATTTTTTTATCTAATCTCAGTCCACATTCCCGTTTCTTCTCCTGTAATCCTTTCCGTTTCTCTCCTTTTTCCTATTTTTGTTCCCTTGTTAAATGAACTGGCAATTTGGTGCAAACATTTGACTGATAATTTGAATGATAAAATAGTAAAGGAAATGATTGAAATTCCGAGCAAGTACGATCCTTCGATAGTTGAAGATAAATGGTATAAATACTGGATGGAGCATAACTTCTTCCATTCCGAACCCGATGAGCGTGAACCTTATACCATTGTAATCCCACCGCCGAATGTAACGGGCGTTTTGCACATGGGTCATATGCTGAATAACACAATTCAGGACATACTTGTGCGTCGAGCACGTATGCAGGGTAAGAATGCCTGCTGGGTACCCGGAACCGACCATGCATCAATTGCCACGGAGGCCAAAGTCGTTGATAAATTGCGCAAAGAAGGAATCTCTAAAGATAGTCTCACACGTGACGAATTTCTCGCGCATGCATGGGAATGGACTGATAAGCATGGTGGAATCATCCTTGAGCAGCTTAAAAAGCTTGGCGCTTCATGCGACTGGGAACGTACCTGCTTCACAATGGACAAGATCCGTTCCGAATCTGTTATCAAGGTTTTTGTCGATCTTTACAACAAAGGATATATTTACAGAGGCGTGCGCATGGTCAACTGGGATCCGGCTGCCAAAACTGCACTTTCGGACGAAGAGGTCAATCACAAGGAAGAAAAATCGAAACTCTATTACGTACGCTATAAAATTGAAGGAACTGCTGACGAATATGTTACAGTTGCCACCACACGTCCGGAAACCATTTTGGGTGATACAGCAGTTTGTGTCAATCCAAATGACGACCGCTTCCGTCACCTCGTCGGGAAAAAGGTTTTTGTTCCACTTGTAAATCGCCTGGTTCCTATTATTGCAGACGAATATGTTGATATGGAGTTTGGCACAGGATGTCTTAAAATCACTCCTGCTCATGACATAAATGACTACGAAATCGGATTGCGCCACCATTTAGAGGTAATCGATACCTTTAATGATGACGGCACGTTGAGCGAAAAAGCACAGTTGCTTGTGGGTGTCGATCGGTTTGAAGCGCGGAAACAAATCATCCCAATGCTCGAAGCAGCCGGGAATCTTGTGAAGATTGAAGATTACAACAATAAAGTAGGCTATTCAGAACGCACCGATGTTCCGATCGAACCGAAACTATCGGCGCAGTGGTTTCTTAAAATGGGTGATATCACCAAACCTGCAGCCACTGCTGTAGAGAATGATGAGATCAAATTCTATCCTGCCAAATTTAAGAATCTTTATCGTCATTGGATGGAGAACATCAAAGACTGGTGTATCTCGCGTCAACTCTGGTGGGGACATCGAATTCCTGTTTATTACCTGGCCGATGGTTCATTTGTTGTAGCCGACTGTGAAGAGAATGCCCTTGAACAAGCGCGCCGGAAGACCGGTAATAATCAACTGACAATAAAAGATCTACGCCAGGATGAGGATGTGCTCGACACATGGGCTTCGTCGTGGCTCTGGCCGATTTCGGTATTCGACGGAATCAACAATCCCGATAACAAAGAGATTAATTACTATTATCCAACCAACGATCTCGTAACAGCCCCTGAAATCATTTTTTTCTGGGTAGCGCGCATGATTATTGCCGGTTACGAATACCGTGGCAATCTTCCATTTAAGAATGTCTATTTCACAGGAATTGTGAGGGATCAACAACGTCGCAAGATGTCGAAATCACTTGGCAATTCACCCGATCCGCTCGATCTGATTGCCAAATATGGGGCTGATGGCGTCAGGGTTGGAATGTTGTTCTGCTCACCCGCCGGGAATGATATCCTTTTTGATGAATCACTCACCGAACAGGGTCGTAATTTCAGTTCGAAAATCTGGAACTCGTTTCGTCTTATAAATGGCTGGGAGGTTGATCCGTCCATTCCACAACCTGAACATTCAAAACTTGGAATTGAGTGGTTCAAGGCTAAATTGAGCGAAGTGATTGTGACAATGGATGATCATTTTGACAAATACCGGCTCAACGATGCGTTGATGACCATTTACAATACAATTCGTGATGAGTTCTCGGGGTGGTTGCTTGAGATCATTAAACCGGCTTATCAGCAGCCTATCGATGCTAAAACTTTTCAGGAAGTCAGTGAATTATTTGACGAAGTACTACGTCTGCTTCATCCGTTTATGCCATTTATTTCGGAAGAGATCTGGCAACTGCTCAAGGAACGCAAACACGGAGACTCGATCATGATTTCGGAGTGGCCAAAACCAGTTGCAAACCAGGAAGTTATTTGCGAAAAGTTTGAGCTGATCAAAGAGGCAATAACTGGTATTCGTGCCATCCGCAAGGAGAAAGACATTGCCAATAAAGAGCACCTTAAGTTGTTTATTGTCGCTGGCGAAAAAGGCTTTATTCCGGAATACAACCCTATCTTACTGAAAATGGGGAATCTTTCAGAATTGGAGGTTACTGATAAGGAAGTTGATGGTGCCATGTCGTTCAGGGTTAATACATCTGCTTTTTACATTCCGCTTGGTGATGTCGTGAATCTTGAAGATGAGATCCTTAAAATTGAAGAAGAACTTAAATATACGATCGGCTTTCTAGAGTCGGTGAAGAAAAAAACAGGCAACGAACGGTTTATGAGCAGCGCTCCCGCACAAGTAGTTGAACTGGAACGTAAAAAGCAAACCGATGCAGAAGAGAAGATAAAGATGCTTGAAGAGCGGTTAGTCTCGTTTAAATCGTCGATGAGTTAAACTGATCATAAGAAGTGACCGGGTGACTTCTTATGCAAGGAACTGCCCCATGGTTTTTCTCATAACATCCAAACGCAGTCACCCGGTCACTATTGCTCCGAACACAGCTACCCGGTCACTAACAAAAAGACCTTCCAGATATCAAAATCGGAAGGTCTTTTGCATTTTAAGAATCGGGAATATTATCTCAATACTTCATTGACTTCATGGTATGGGAGGCCAAAAGCTTCAGCTACACCTTTGTAAACAACTTTACCGTCAACGATATTCAAACCTTTTTTCAGGGATTTGTCTTCAGCACAAGCTTTTTTCCATCCTTTGGCAGCCAATTGCATTGCGTAAGGCAAAGTTGCATTGGTTAATGCAATTGTTGAAGTACGGGGAACGGCGCCAGGCATATTGGCAACAGTGTAATGAATAACTTCTTCAATTACATACGTAGGATGATCGTGTGTTGTAGGAACTGTAGTTTCAAAACATCCACCTTGGTCAACTGCAACATCAATCATTACAGTTCCAGGTTCCATCGTTTTAAGCATGTCTTTTGTGACAAGGAAAGGCGCCTTCGTGCCTGGAATAAGTACTGCACCTACAATCACATCGCTCACTTTAACCTGTGCCCTGATATTGTAATCGTTAGACATCATGGTCTTTACATTGGCAGGCATAATATCATTGAGGTATCTCAAACGACGTAAATTAACATCCAGGATTGTGACATCAGCACCAAGTCCGGCAGCCATTTTCGCAGCTTCTGTCCCTACTATACCCCCTCCGAGTATTAAAACTTTGGCAGGAAGAACTCCGGGAACTCCGCCAAGCAACATTCCGCGACCGCCAAAGGTCTTCTCAAGGTATTTTGCACCTTCGTGAATCGACATCCTACCAGCAACTTCCGACATTGGAATCAACAAAGGAAGAGAATGGTCATCAAGCTCAACAGTTTCGTATGCAAGACACACGGCTTTGCGACTGATCATCGCATTGGTAAGCTTTTCACCTGAAGCAAAGTGAAAGTAGGTATAAACCAGTTGACCTTCCTTAATAAGGTTGTATTCTGATTCGATCGGTTCTTTCACCTTCATGATCATCTCTGCAATTGCATAAATATCCTCGATGGCTGGAAGAATTTCTGCCCCGGCTGCAACATACTCAGCATCGGCAAAACCGCTGCCATTTCCGGCTGTTGCCTGCACGTATACTTTGTTATTCCTTTTTACCAGTTCGGCAGCACCTGCAGGAGTCAGTGCTACACGGTTCTCGTTATTTTTAATCTCTTTTGGTACACCTATAATCATAATCGAATTTTTAAATTTTGGTCAAAATTAAATATTACTTACAACACAAAATATGACTAAAGTCCATATATCCAATGACTTTTAGCAAAATATCCAAATGAAATAAAACGATCAATTTTTGGTGATATTTCCTATCAATCAACACCATTCCTGAATGAAAAGAAAGTAAAAGCATCTAAAAAACGAATAATTATAATTGTATCTTTGCCACTTGTCAAAAATGAAAATACAGAATGCCTAAAATATCGAAAAGGGGAGAATTATTACCGGAATCGGCGATCCGCAAATTAGTGCCATATTCAGAGAAGGCTAAAGAGTTGGGAAGAAAGGTTTATCACCTGAATATTGGTCAGCCCGACATTAAAACTCCCCCTCATGCCATTGAACGAATCAGAAATTTCGATTTTGAACTGATTCCGTATGGTCATTCATTTGGTAACGATTCATACCGTAAAAAACTAGCCAAGTATTACAGGGACCGTAATCTCGATGTTGATCAAGGTGAAATTTTGATCACAACAGGAGGATCGGAAGCGATTTCATTCGCCTTTATGGTTTGTTTTAATCCTGGCGATGAAGTTATTGTGCCTGAGCCTTTTTATGCCAATTATCTCTCGTTTGCCATCGCAACTGATGTCGTTATTCGTCCAATCACTGCAAATATTGAAAACGGGTTCAAACTCCCTTCAGTTGATGATTTTGAACAATTAATCAATCCACGAACGAAAGGAATTTTCATTTGCAATCCGAATAACCCGACCGGATATGTGTATACGAAGGAAGAACTGGAAAAACTAAGCAAACTGGTTCTGAAATACGATTTGTACCTGATTTCGGATGAGGTTTACAGCGAATTCGTTTATGATGGAAAAATACATCACTCGGTACTTGAACTCGAAGGAATAAGCGAGAATGTTATCATGATCGACTCTGTTTCCAAACGTTTCAGTGCCTGCGGAATCAGGATTGGATCGCTTGTATCGAAAAATAAACTGGTTATTAAATCAATACTTAAACTGGCCATGGCGCGGCTCTGTCCCCCTATGCTCGGGCAGGTAGTTGCAGAAGCAGCTGTCGATTCGCCTCCAGAATACATGGAAGAGGTTTATAATGAATACTTAAACCGCAGGAACTATATCATTAACGCGTTAAATGATATTCCCGGAGTATATTCCCCAATGCCAATGGGCGCTTTCTATTCGATCGTCCGGCTTCCGATTGACGACAGTGATAAATTCTGCCAATGGATGCTCGAAGATTTTGAATATCAGAATGAAACTGTGATGTTGGCACCTGCATCCGGATTTTATTCAACGAAAGGAATCGGTAAAAACGAGGTCAGAATTGCCTATGTTCTTAATATTGAAGACCTGAAACATGCTGTTGAATGTCTGAAAGTAGCGCTTCAGGTTTATCCCGGAAGAACGAATTGATTTGAGAATGGATCAACTTAAGATTCACCGAATTAAAAACGAGGAGGATCAGTATTTTGCTGAATTCTGGAAGATATATTCAGCCAGTTTTCCGCTTAACGAACGAAGAGTATCCAACCAGCAAACCGATGTTTTTAAAAAGCAGGAATATCAGGTTGATATCTATTTATCGGACAAATATGTTATTGGGTTTATTGCCTTCTGGACAGCGAAGGATTTCATTTACATCGAACATTTAGCCATTGCTCCGGAAATTCGGAGTAACGGCTTTGGGAGTGCCATTTTAAAGCCTTTTATTGAAAGGGAACCAATCCCTGTGATTCTTGAAATTGAACCAATCATCAATGATCTTACCCGCAGGCGGTTAAAATTTTATGAATCGTTAGGCTTTGTCCAAAATGAACACCTTCATTATCAGCCACCATATCATACATCAGATCAACCCCTTCATCTTGTGATTTTAACCTATCCAAATCAAATCGGCGAAGACCTCTACAGGCAATTCGCTCAATTCCAGAAAAATACAGTGATGAGTTAATGAAAAATGAATTTGAAAATTAAAGCAATACAAAAAACATTGACCATTTATCATTAGGTCATTAACAATTAGATTAACTCTCCATAAAGATCAAAATCTTCTGAACCAGTGATTTTCACCTGATAGAAATTGCCAATCTCCAGATCCAAATCCGCAGAAATCAGCACCTCGCCATCCACTTCAGGTGAATCAAATTCTGTACGTCCAATAAAATATTCACCCTCGAGGCGGTCGATCACAACCTTCATCGTCAGACCAATCTTTGCGGCATTGATTTCAGTTGCAATTTGTTGCTGAATCTCCATTAATTCGTCAGCCCTGGCTTGCTTCACTTCCTGTGGAATGGAATCTTTATATTTTTCACCTGCAAAAGTATCTTCCTCATGAGAATAGGGGAAAACGCCCAACCTTTCGAAGCGCATATCACGAACAAATGCTTTCAGTTCATCAAAATCCTCTTCCGTTTCACCTGGATGCCCGACAAGCATCGTCGTGCGCAGATGAACGCCAGGGACCTCTCTTCTGACCCGTTCGATCAGGCTGATGGTCTCTGCCTTTGTTGTATTCCGTCGCATCAACTTCAACATCTTATCGCTGCAATGCTGCAACGCAATGTCGAGGTAACGTGCCACATTGGGCTTTTCGTTCATCACCGGGAGCAAATCGTAAGGGAAGTTGGAAGGATAGGCGTAATGAAGTTTAATCCATTCAATGCCTTCAATAGCCGACAATTCAGTAACTAACTGAGCCAGTTTACTTTCTTTATAAAGGTCAATACCATAATACGACAGGTCCTGTGCAATCACAAGCAATTCTTTAACTCCCTTTTCTGCCAAACCCTGCGCTTCGCTGACAAGATCTTCAATCGGAATGGAGATATGAGCTCCCGTCATTCGGGGAATAGCGCAATAGGAACAAGTACGATTGCAACCTTCCGATATTTTCAGGTAAGCGTAATGGGTAGGTGTTGTAAGGTAGCGTTGTCGGGACAACGACATTTTATAATAGGCTTTAAGATCTTCAACCATCTTACGGACCTGAAATTTGCCGTAAAATCCGTCAACTTCTGGAATCTCAGCAATCAGATCATCTTTATAACGCTCAGACAAACAGCCAAATACAAATATTTTATCAATCAGTCCCTCTCTTTTGGCCTGGGCATATCCCAGTATCGTATTTACAGATTCCTCCTTTGCATCAAGTATAAAGCCACAGGTATTAATTGCCACAATGCGCGCATCCGAATCTTCGGAATCGTGCGATACTTCATAACCATTCGCGGCCATCTGCGACAAGAAAAGTTCAGAATCGACCAGATTTTTGGAGCATCCCAACGTGACTACATTGATCTTCTTTTTCATACACTTCTATATTTCAATCTATTCTATAAAAAACAAAAGGATGCACAATGGCATCCTGGATTTATGCAAGTTGTGTTTACTTCAATTAAACAACGAATCGACAAATTCGTTACGGTGAAAAATCTGTAAATCTTCGATTCCTTCGCCAACACCTATATATTTTACAGGAATTTTAAACTGATCGGAGATTCCAATCACTACACCACCTTTTGCCGTTCCGTCAAGCTTTGTTAAAGCCAAAGCTGTCACCTCGGTAGCAAGTGTGAATTGAGTAGCTTGTTCAAAAGCATTTTGCCCCGTAGAACCATCGAGAACCAGTAAAACTTCGTCGGGAGCACTGAGATAAACCTTTTGCATCACTTTCTTGATTTTAGAAAGTTCGTTCATAAGGTTAATCTTATTGTGTAGACGACCAGCTGTGTCGATAATGACAACATCAGCTTCCATCGCTTTAGCAGATTGCAAAGTATCGAATGCAACAGATGCAGGATCAGAACCCATATTTTGACGAACCAAAGGAACGCCTACCCTGTCGGCCCAGATTTGTAACTGCTCAATTGCCGCCGCTCTGAAAGTATCTGCTGCACCTAAAACTACCTTTTTACCCGCACTTTTAAACTGATGAGCAAGTTTGCCAATTGTTGTAGTTTTGCCAACACCATTCACGCCAACAACCATAATTACATAGGGTTGTCCGGTTTTTGGAAGGTCGAAATCAAATACATCCGTTGTATTGCTTTCAGCCAAAAGTGCTACAATTTCTTCTTTGAGTATCCGGTTCAACTCCGATGTGCCCATGTATTTATCAGCAGCGACTCTTTTCTCGATTCTTGTAATAATCTTTAAAGTTGTCTTCACACCTACATCTGCCGAAATCAGGATATCCTCAAGATTATCAAGTACCTCATCATCGACAGTGGTCTTGCCAATTATAGCCCTGGAGAGTTTTTTAAATACACTCTCCTTGGTTTTTTCAAGCCCCTTGTCAAGACTCTCTTTCTTTGATCTGGTAAAACTGAATATTCCCATAACAAAATAATATAAAGCAACTTAAACGGTAAAATTCAGAACTGCGAAATGCTGAATCGTTGTTTATAAAAAAAAGAGCTCCCATCAATAACGACGAAAGCTCTTCTCCTACATAAGATGTAGATTATTTACTTTTGAAATAATCAGTTACTGCATCGTTAGGAATAATTTCCTCTACGAATTTGTAAGCTCCGGTTTTTTCAGACTTTACCATTCTGATTACTTTTGAATAAGTTTTACCGGCTCCTTTTTGAAGTGATGCGACTACTTTCTTTACTGCCATGATTCAGTTTATTTAATTTCCCGGTGAACGGTAATACGTTTAAGAATTGGATTGAATTTTTTCAGTTCCAGGCGTTCCGGTGTATTCTTCCGGTTCTTTTTGGTCACATAGCGGGAAGTTCCGGGTTGTCCGCTAGCCTTGTGTTCTGTACACTCCAAAATGACCTGTACTCTGTTACCCTTTTTTGCCATTGCTTAGTAACTTATTAAATGGTTTCTAAATAACCTTTGGCTTTTGCTGTCTTTAAGCTTGCTGCCAATCCGTTTTTATTTATTGTTCTCAACCCTGCGGCTGTAACATTCAATTTGATCCATCTATCCTCTTCGGGCAGATAGAACTTTTTGGTGAAAATATTCACCATAAATTTTCTGTTGGTTCTCCGTTTTGAGTGAGAAACATTGTTCCCAAACATTACTTTCTTACCTGTTATTTGACAAACTCTCGACATTTTGAGTATTTTTTAGCTTTCTTTCTACAATTTTCAAACAGTTCGCAAAGTAAAGCCTTTTTGTTTAAATAATCAAACACTTGACCTCTTTTTTATCGTTAGTTTCTTCTATTTATGATAAAACACTAATAACAGTTGTTAATCAGGCAGATACAAAATATTTTCAGAAGCAGAAACGATTGAAAACAAACTTTCCAATGAAATCAAAAGATCTAAACCAAACTTATGCTTACAAAAGTGTCGGAAAAAGGAAGTCGGAAGACGAAAGTAAGCCGCCAGTTGCCAACTGCAAGTAGCCATTATTGAATCGAAATCAATAAAAATACATTTGCTCATTGTAGGATCAACTCTTTCATTAATTTTGGTAAATCATTAAAAAAATAATATTGAAAGATTCAACATTCAAATATTACCCCACATTCTGGCAGGCGACTAACCTGATTGTGATTTATATCTTCATTCAAACAGTCATCGACTTTCCATTGGCGATTTATGATTACAATCATGGAACCAACTGGTTGTATCAACCATGGATTAAAGTACCTGTCTTTCTGGGTTCAACATTATTGATTCTTTATCTCGGATACTACTATTCAGGGCTTTCATTCAGCCAGGTGTTTTCGTTTAAATTATTTAATCTATTGATCATTCCATCGATGATAGTCACCTTTGGCGGATTGCAGTACTTCCTGAACGAGATAAATATCCATTTCGAAAAAATCCTTCCACCACCTGCATGGTTTATGGAGCTCTTCTCCAGACTTTTTGATTCTGATTTGGGAGTCTGGGGTGGAATTCTCCGTATCGTGATCATTGCCCCGATTGTTGAAGAGCTAATTTTCAGGGGGGTAATTATGGCCGGATTTTCACGACTCTACCATCCGGTTTTCGCCATCTTCTTTTCTGCCCTTCTATTTGCGCTGTTTCACCTCAATCCCTGGCAGTTTCCGGCAGCATTCGCGCTGGGTCTGATACTTGGTTGGATCCGGATCCGGACTGGATCAGTTCTTGCCTGTATTGCAGGACATGCCATTCACAACGGACTTGTTTTCCTTTCGGTTTTTTATTACACCGATTTAAAAGACCTCTCATTCATGCAATCAGGAGTTTCCATAAACTACGGAATTCACTTTGCGCTCTTGGCAATCGGGATTATATTGATTTGGTTCTTCACCCAAAAGAGAGCGAAGAACCAAATTTAAGCCTACAAATGAAAGAATGAATTGATGCTACCTGACTTCAAGTTCATCTTTCGAGGGTAATGCCGAAAAGGACTGATGAGGTTCTGTCTGATACCAGAATGCGACTGAAGCAATATCATCCTGCAAAGGAAGGTATCGGCCATTGCCTGTCCAACCCAAAGCCTGTATTGTTACTTTAAGATCCTTTTCGAAGCGGATCGGATCGGTAATATGCCAGCGATAAAGTCCGAATCGTTGGTTTGCCCGATAAGCCCCATCAGGACGGATTACCTGGTGTAAACCTGAATATGGCGTACAAAACTCTGTATATTTTCCATTTCGATCGAAATTATACGAACCACAGAAATAATCCTCGGTTCCGGTTCCGCAAATCGTTGGAAACTCTTTATCACCATCCATGAAAAATTTAATCTCGCCTTCGCCCCACCAACCATTGTTGTTGACTTGCCAGGCGAGGTAAGTGCCTACATATTGACCTTTCCCTTTGATCTGATCGACAATGGTATATACATCCTTATATTTCAATGGATTGGTACGATGAAACTGGGCATGAAAGTAGGAGACATTCTTCGGAACCTCCGTCAGGCAATAATCAACCTGATAATAGAGACTCATTTCTTTCTCATCAATATTCTGCATTGTAATCCTGCATTTTTTTCTGAAAGGCATTTGCCAATAACAATTAAATGCACTGCCAGGATTTACACAAATGGCCAATGACTGAAGCGGAGCGTATTCGCCCCATCCCATGCCAAAAAAATCACCAACCGGACATTCGACCGATGGATCTTTCTCATCATCCCAATAAATGCGAAGGATTGAAAAACGCCAGGTTCCTGTCGGCGTCATCCAGATATGATTTATAGCTCCCGAACCATCTATTTCGGCAAGCGTAAAAGTTTCCCCTTTGGCAATTTTTATAAACGGATTGACTTTCCATCCTTGCCCGAGATCGCGAGCCGCATTTGAAGCTGAACCTTCACCCAGTTTTGCCATTCCGCCTCTCCCCTTTTCACCCGTGAAGTTCTCCGGGCTGATTGAGCGACTTTTTGCATCAGAAAGGAGAAACAAATTTCCCATGTTATTCTGAATACCATCGAACGGGACATTCTGACTAAACAGCGAGCCAAAACCAGTCGTCATCAACAACAGCAATGCAAATATTTTTTTCATACTTTTATGTGTTAAAGTTGCGTTAAAACTAATAACTTTTTTAATATCAGTCAACAAGAAAATAGGTAAACAGGTGTTAAATATCTGATCACTTTTTGTAACAAATCGACCCTATGTTAATAAAAAGCTTTAAATTTGCGGTTGTTATGAAAATAACACGGGGTGTAGCGCA
>JANXZJ010000132.1 GCA_025355585.1 Mariniphaga sp.
TGATCGGACTTTTGTTTTCTTGCGAGAAGGAAGGAACAAAAGCAGTATTGTTGGACAGCCCAATTACACCGTCTATTACAACGGTACCCAATTTAGCACTAAAGAGAGCTAATGGATTGAATGTTCTCGAATTTGTTGGCACTCCTGTTAATGCTGGTTTTCAAGCTTCTGCAACTTATTATCTTGAAGCTTGTGCAAAGGGGAATAATTTTGCTGATGCGCTTTCAATTCTAAGTGATGTTCAGGATCTTTCGATGAAAATTTCAGTAGCCGATCTGGATGCGAAATTACTTACTAAATTTCCTGCTGACCAGATTTCCGCTGTTGATTTTCGGATCAGGTCTGTCCTATCCTTAAGCAGTGGCACTGGTTCATTTGCATATAGTTCTGCAGTCAAAACTGTTGATGTTACCCCTTATGGTCCACCTACTTTGGCTTTAACAGTTGCTGGTACATTGCAGGGAATTACTTCTCCTGGCGATAATAAAGTTTACGCTGGCTGGATTTATACCGATGGTAGCGCGTTCCAATTCACCAATAATGATGATGCTAAAAAGTATGGTGGCGTATTGGCTGCAGATGCTTTAACATCTACACTTGCAGAGAATGGACCTGCAATAGCCCTTGGCGCCGGAGCTTACAATCTTAAGGCTGATATTAATACAGGTGTTATGAAAATGACAGTTGCTGATGTCACAATAGGTATTATTGGCGACGCTGTTGGTGGCTGGGATAATGATACTAAAATGGTTTATAATTTCACTGACCATACCTGGAATATAACAAAAACAGTTACAGCCGGAGGTATTAAATTCAGAACACATGGTGGCTGGGCAGCTGTTAACGTTGGCTACAATCCAGCCGGACATAGTTTGAACAATCTTTACCAAAACAATGGCACAAAGGATAGTGATAATATTGGTGATATTGCACCTGGAAAGTATACTATAAAACTGTATTTGGAAACAGCTCAAATGAAGGTTGTTTTTACTCCAGCTATTTAAATTTTTAAATTATTTTCTCATGAAAAGAAAAACGATAAATAGAATATTGGCTGTCCTAGTTATTGCAACCATCTTTTTTGGTGCATGTACAAAGGAAAAATCGGATGTCAGATTAGCTCCGACGCTTGCCACCACCCAGGTTTTGGATATCAGATCTGACTCTGCAACGGTAGTAGGGTTTGTTGTTGCCGAAGGTGATGGATATACCGAGAAAGGTGTTTGTTATAATACAGCAACTGCTCCAACAATTTCCAATAGCAAAGTTGCATATACCGGACAAACAACATCGGCCGCTTTTAAAGTAAAACTGAGCGGTCTGGCATATGCCACGAAATATTACGCACGTGCTTATGCAACCAATGCTGCCGGTACAATCTATGGTGAAGAGTATTCATTCACCACTTTACCGGTGGTTCCTACCCTTACCACTGCTGCAATTACAGCAATTACTGGTAATTCAGCAGCAGGCGGTGGTAATGTCACCGTTATTGGTGGTGCTGAAGTTACCGCACGCGGTGTCTGTTATGGCATTGCCCACAATCCGACAATTGCTGATGGTAAGACATCTAACGACAAGGGTCCGGGTGCATTTGTGAGCGCACTGACTCTTTTAAAGGGAAATACCGTTTATTTTGTACGGGCATATGCAACAAATAGTGCAGGTACAGGATATGGTCCTGAAGTTACTTTTACCACGTTGATTGATATGCCGGTTGTTACAACAACTGCAGTAACAGTTGTAACTAAAGTTTCAGCGGTATCCGGAGGCGAAGTTACCTATAATGGTGGCGGTACTATTTCTGCAAGAGGACTTGCCTGGGGTGCAAGTGCTAATCCAACTATTGCCGGTACTGTCATCGCTGGTGGTACAGGTATGGGTATTTATGTTAGCAATCTTACAGGCTTAACTAAATTCACTACTTATCATGTCCGCGCTTATGCTACTAACAGCGTTGGTACTGCTTATGGTGCCGATGTGGTATTTACAACATTGTCTGATTTGCGTACCTGGAATATTCCGGGCGATTATGTTGCCGCAAGCTACCCTGGTTCTACATTCGCTGACTGGGCACCTGACAAATCACCCCAGGTGAAAAGTACAATCACTGCCCCAGATAATCTTGAAGGTTATGTTTACATGAAAAATGCATCGAACGGCTGGAAATTTGCAACCCAACCTAATTGGGACGGACCTAATTATGGTGATGGTGGGGCTGGGAAATTAGACGCTAACGGGGGTAACTTCAGTTCTCCTGCCGGTTATTACAAAATAAATGTGAATGCAGGCGCTAATCCAATGACCTATACTGCTGTGGCTACTTCATGGGGTGTTATTGGTGATGCTTCACCAAATGCCTGGACAGACGAAACGGCCATCACTTATGATCCTACTTCAAGTACCTGGAAGGGTGGAATGACTATGATTGCCGGAGGATTCAAATTCAGGGCGAATCATTCGTGGGATTACAATTATGGAAGTAATTCTAAAGATGCAAATCTAAATGCAGGAGGTGATAATATTGCCATGGCATTCGCTGCTGATTATTATTTCACATTAGACTTAAGTCATCCAAATGCTTACACTTACAGTGCAAACAGATGGGGTTTGATTGGTTCAGCGACAGCTGGTGGCTGGGACTCAGACCAGAATTTAACCTGGGATGCCACGAACAAAGTATTGAAGGTAACGGCTGACTTAATTGTAGGTGAAATAAAATTCAGAGCTAATGACGCATGGGATTTGGCCCTGGGAGGTACTGTTGATGCACTGACGACATCAGGTGGAAATCTTGCGATTACCGCAGCTGGTAACTATACAATTACCCTCGATTTAAGCAAGGCTACTTACACATGTATTATTAAGAAAAACTAATATGATTTTAAAAGGCTTATCTGCATATTCAGCGGGTAAGCCTTTTTTCAGTTTAAAACAATCTGTCAGTTAAGATATTAAATGATAGATTGATAGAATAATGCAGATAGCAGGGTCAGGAGAAGTCCGGATCATGCTATCTGCTATTCAATTTTTGATTTGTACCTTTTTATTCCAATCACAATGTTACTCCGAATTACCCTTCTATTCTTGCTGACTGCTTTTTATCAGTTTGGTTATGGCCAGGTTACATCCAGTCCGGCATTGCCTATCGAAAACCTGCCAGTGACAATCACATTTGATGCCACACAGGGAACGGCAGGATTGAAGGATTACACAGGTGACATTTATGCTCACACGGGCGTTATTACGGATCTGAGCACCTCAGCGGCTGACTGGAAATACGTGATTGCAACGTGGACAACCAACATACCGAAAGCGAAACTAACCCGGGTAAGCGCAAATACTTACACGTTCGAAATTACACCCGGTATCCGGAGTTTCTATGGAGTTCCGGCCGGTGAAAAAATTAAGCAGATAGCTTTCGTCTTCCGAAGTGCCGATCAGACCAAAGAAGGAAAAGCTACCGGAGGTAAAGATATTCTGATGGATGTCTTTGAGGCGGGGTTAAATGTTTCAATCACAAAACCAACATCCGGCGTTACTGTTGTGGCGCTAAATGCACCATTCCAATTTTCTGCTTCAACGACCGTAACCTCCGATATTCGGCTTCTTCAAAATAATATCCAGGTTAAAACGGCTAATGGTACCCAATTGGATAACACATTTTTCTTTTCACAAGCAGGCGATTACTGGCTAAAGATAATTGCAACAGATGGCACTAAGAGTGTAGCTGATTCAGTTTTTGTATCAGTTCTAACCAGCCAGGTGGTTCAGACGCTCCCGGCAGGCGCTAAAAAAGGGATTAGCTATATCGATGCACAAACTGCGCGACTGGTTTTATGGGCACCTTTTAAATCGTATGTTCATGTATTGGGTGAATTCAACAATTGGTTACCCTCCTCGGTTTATCAGATGAAAAAAGATGGAGACTATTTCTGGCTCGATATTGCAAACCTCACGCCTGGGAAAGAGTATCCTTTTCAATACCTTGTCGACGGTCAGCTGAAAATTGCGGATCCGTATACCGAAAAAATCAGCGATCCCAACAACGATAAGTTCATTTCCAGCGCCACTTATCCCGGATTAATCCCCTATCCAACCGGTAAAACAGAAGGGAATACAAGTGTTTTGCAAACAAATCAGCAGGCATACGCCTGGCAGACCACCGGTTTTATTGCGCCGGGTGCTGATACAATGGTTGTTTACGAATGTAATGTTCGCGACTTCGACGAGCGTCATTCATATGCCGGGGTGATTGATCACCTTGATTACCTGAAGGAATTGGGGGTCAATGTTCTGGAATTGATGCCGGTTAATGAGTTTGAAGGAAATTCAAGCTGGGGTTATAATCCCTCATTTTATTTTGCACCCGATAAATACTATGGTCCTAAGAATGATTTAAAACGATTGGTCGACGAATGTCATAAACGAGGCATTGCCACTGTGATCGATCTGGTATTAAACCATTCGTATGGTCAAAGTCCGTTTGTACAGCTTTATTTCGATGGTTCAAAACCAACGGCTCAAAATCCGTGGTACAACGTTCAAAGTAATTTTACAAATCCCGACGCCCAGTGGGGATACGATTTTAATCATGATAGTCCGGCAACCCGCGAATTGGTGGACAGTATTGGCTCGTTCTGGATGAGCGAGTATAAAATTGATGGTTTCAGGTTCGATTTTACGAAAGGGTTCTCGAATAACATTAAAGATTCCTCTGATCCTTGGGGGAGCAAATATGACGGACAACGCGTTGCAAACCTGGAACGTATGGCCGACCAGATCTGGAGACGGAAACCCGGTGCCATTATTATTTTTGAACACCTCGCCGACAATTCGGAAGAAAAAGAACTCGCAAATTATAAAAAGGGTATATTACTTTGGGGAAATATGAGCGGCAGTTCTGCCGAAGCTGCAATGGGATATAACGACAATGGTAAGTCGGACCTTAGCTGGAATTCATATCTCAATCGTGGATGGAGCAAACCTTCACTGGTTGGATATATGGAAAGCCACGATGAGGAACGTGTGTTATATAAATGCATCAACTTTGGAAATGCTGCTGGTTCTTATAATATTAAAGATTTACCGGTTGCACTGAAACGGGCGGCACTTACCGCTGCATTATTTTTACCGGTTCCCGGACCAAAAATGATCTGGCAGTTTGGTGAGCTGGGTTACGATATTTCAATCGACCAAAATGGACGGACCGGCGAAAAGCCAATTCACTGGGAATACAAGAGCCTGGCTGAACGTGCCCTGTTATTTCAGGTCTATTCAAAATTGGTTTACCTGAAGAAGAAGTATCCGGTTTTTTCAACGACCGATTTTACCCAATCGCTGACGGGCGAAATCAAGTGGATTAAATTGAATCTGAATGGTGAAAATGTATTGATTGCAGGTAATTTCGGGTTGGCAACTACGAATGCAACATTAGAGTTTCAGAAAACCGGCACCTGGTACGACTATTTCGGAAAGAAATCGATCAATGTATCCTCAACTTCGCAATCGATGTTGTTTGAGGCGGGTGAGTACAGGCTTTATTCTACCCAAAATTTCGGCGAACCTTTGTTTACCGGTATCGGGGATGTCTATACAGATCCAAACAATTTGATTATCTATCCGAATCCGGCGACCGACTATATAAATGTAACTTCTGCAGATCTGATTAAAAGTATTTCAATATTCAATATGGCTGGACTCAAGGCGAAGGAATTTCAATTGTCGAATACACAGGGTGTCGAAAATCAATTGTTCATCGGAGACCTTTATTCGGGAATTTACCTTTTGCAAGCCACAAACACAGAAGGTCGGGTTGTCGTCAGGAAAATTATAAAACGGCCGTAAAAACGGAGTGAATATGTTTATCCTATAAAGTGGCAAAACGAAAAACAGCGCCTTGAGACGCTGTTTTTTTGGAGATGCTGAGTTTATTTGTTTTAGATGCTCTAGTTAATCAGAATTAAAAATCTTTTGACTGATGTAAGTGTATCCATTTTTTAATGAATTGATAATCTCTACAGTTGACAAAGGTTTTGCCACATAGTCGTTCATCCCGTTTTGGAGACATTCAATCTTGTCGTTTGACATGGCATTCGCTGTCATTGCAATAATATAGGGTTGGGCAATCCCCATTTGACGGATGGCATGCGTTGCTTCCAGACCGTCCATTTCAGGCATCCTGATATCCATTAGGATGACATTGTAATCTTTTCTTACAATTGAATTGAGCACCTGAATTCCGTCGGATACAATATCTATTTGGTAACCTAGTTTCCGTAGAATCCTTTCAATCAGTTTTTGATTGACAATATTATCTTCGGCAATAAGTATATTTAGTGGGTAGCCTTCTGCAAATGTACTTGTCAGATATCCGCCTTGCGAATTTTCCGGGACAAAGAAGTCTTTATTTGAAGCTGCATGTATCATCTGATAAAATTTTAACAGTCGCTTTTTGATTGCATTGGTTGATATAATGCTCTGAAATCTGTTTTGTAAAGAATGCAATGATTATTGGCAACAAAAATAATAAATAATTTACAGATTCAACACTAAAATTAAGAAAATATTACAAAAAGCAAAAAAATATACGCTAAAGTAAAAATAGTATACAGTTTAAGATGATTAGGAATTATTTTTCTGATACCACGACAATTTTCAAGAGAAAGTATGTAGAAATTGCTTACAAGTTGATTCTTAAGTATTCAATAGGCTGTGTTTTTTCAGCAAAGTAATTCGCTGCATTTTTAAGAATTTTAATAATTTCTGCCAGCCGCATTGGTTTGGCAATGTAATCGTTCATTCCGATTTTGAGACAGTCTTCCCGGTCTTTTGACATCGCGTTTGCCGTCATGGCAATGATATATGGCTGTATAATTGCCATTTGACGAATGGCATGTGTAGTTTCCAGCCCGTTCATTTCAGGCATTTGGACGTCCATTAATATCACATTATAATCCTTCTTCACCAGCAAATCAAGCACCTGAATTCCGTCAGAAGCTGTGTCTGTCAGATAGCCAAGTTTATGTAAGATTCTTTCAATCAGTTTCTGATTGATTAAATTATCTTCGGCAATCAGGATACTCAAAGGGTAATCCTGTGCAAATGAAGGTGATAATATTTCATTTTGCCGGTCTTCAGTGATGATGTATTTTTTTTGCGGTGCCAGTACCAGCTGCAGACTTTTAAGGAGTCGTTGTTGTTTGACCGGCTTTGTCAGAATAAATGAGAACAGGTCGGGGTAGATTTTTTTGGTTTCGTCTCCTATAGAGCTTAGCATAATTATAGGGGTTGGATTTTCCCGGGCCCTGATGGCTGTTGCAAGTTCAACTCCATCCATTTCGGGCATTTGCATATCGGTGATTACAAGATCGATCGCTTCATTATCTTTATAATTCAGGAAGGCAAGTGCTTCACGGGCAGATGATGCCAAATATGGAACTAATTTCCATTGTTCAAGTTGAATCTCAAGTATCTTTAGATTGGTCTGATTGTCATCAACTATTAAGACTCTTTTCCCCTCGAGTTCGCTCATATTTCCGGAAGGTGGCATTAACCGGCATTTAGCACTTATTGAACTCTGAATCGAGAAAGTAAAAGTAGAACCTTCTCCGAATTGACTTTCAGCATTTATTTCACCACCCATGAGCTTTGCAAGCCGCTGCGATATGGCAAGCCCCAATCCTGTACCTCCATACCTGCGTGTGGTTGATGCATCAACCTGAGTAAAAGCAGAGAACAAACCTCCAATTTTATTTTCAGGAATTCCGATCCCAGTATCTTTTACCTGAAATCTCAGCACAATCTTAGAACTTTCAGGATCTTTCGAAATAAGATTAATTTTTAGAAAAACTTCACCTTCATTGGTAAATTTAATTGCGTTGTTAATCAGGTTTATAAGGATCTGCTTTAACCGTAGGTTGTCACCAACTAGCTGGGCAGGCACGTCCAGATCGATCTGATAAATCAGGTCTATTCCTTTGGAGGCTACTTTTTGCGAAAAAAGATCCATTACTTCCTCCACACTGCTGCGTAAATCGAAATCTTCCTGTTCAATTTCCATGTTTCCCGATTCTATTTTCGAGAAATCAAGAATATCATTAATAACGGTTATCAGGTTCTCACCGCAGGTCATTATTGTATCGTTGTATTCACGTTGTTCTGTATTTAATTGAGTTTCAGATAGAAGAGAAGCCATTCCGATAACTCCATTCATCGGGGTGCGTATCTCGTGGCTCATTGTAGCCAAAAAAGTACTTTTGGCATGGTTGGCATATTCTGCCTCTTGTCGAGCCTTATGCTCCATCATTTTCTGATATTGCAACTCTTCCGACTGATTTTGTAATTCATAATTGAGTTTCTTCAATTCTTTAGACTGTTCTTCTATTTGCTCAGTTCGTTTATTTACGAGCATTTCCAGTTTATTTCTTTGTAGTTTAATGGATCTCACCCGATATTTGTAGAAACCAATAAGACTTCCTGCGATAGAGATGAAAGTCAGTACTTTAAACCACCATGTTAACCAGAAAGGGGGTACAATTGTCAGATTTAGGGTGAGGATTTGTGGAGACCATTCACCGGACCTGTTTTGGCTTTTTACTTTGAAAGTATATTCTCCGTGACCAAGGTTTGTGTAGGTGGCCGAATTTTTATTTCCTGAAATATTCCAGTCACGGTCAAATCCATCAAGCATGTATGCATAAACTTTAGTATTGGGTGCGGAAAAATCAAGCGACACAAATTCGAATGAGAAAATAGACTGGTTGTAAGACAAGCGTATCGATTTTGTTTCTGAAACATCCTGTTTAAGGGGTGATTGGTCATTTTCGTTTCTCGCAATTGGGACACTTTTTCTAAAGATTTGAAAATCAGTTAATACAATTCGAGGATTGTTTGTTCGTTCTATAATTTTGTCGGGTAAAAATGAGTTGTAACCGTTGACTCCTCCAAAGTAAAGTATTCCGGATTTTGATCTGAAAGCTGAGTGTGGCTTGAACTCTCCGTCTTGCAAACCATCTTCTGCCGAATAATTTTTAATTATTTTCGTCCCGGTATTGTACTTCGATATTCCTTTATTGGTACTAACCCACAAATTACCCTTCTGGTCTTCAAGTGCTGCAAAAATTGATTCACTCACAAATTTATTCCGGGATTCGATAGGGATAAACTGTTGAGTGGAAGAATCAAAATAATTAAGCCCGCCCCCCAGGGTGCAAGCATAAATAATGCCTGATTTACTTTCCAGAAAATGTGCTACGGTGTTGTTTATAAGAGTTTTATTTTCTGTGTTAAATCTGACAAAATTATTTAGCTTCGGGTCGTAAAGACAAATACCCCCATCAAAAGTTCCGATCCATATCCTGCCTTTCGTGTCTTCAAGAATGGAGAAAATATTATCACTACTAATACTTTTAGGGTCATCTTTTTTGTATTTGAAGTGGATAAATCGTTTTGATTGTTCGTCATACAAATTTAATCCACCACCAAAAGTGCCAATCCATACTTTACCATCCTTCGCAATCGTAAGTGCATAAATATTATTATTGCTTAGTCCTGAATTGTCACTGGCAAGTTTGAAATTGGTGAATTTGTGTGTTTTTACATCCAGCTTACTTAGACCGTTTCCCCAGGTTCCAATCCAGAGGTTGTTTTTACTATCTTCTGCTAATGCGAGAATGTAATTGCCCGCAATACTATTCTGCGAGGAAATTGTCTTATAAAGATCCGATCTGCCGGTTTTCTGATCAAAGAAATTTAACCCTCCGCCATCGGTTCCAATCCATAAATTCTCGTTGTGATCTCCATAAATACAAAGAACAAAGTTATTGGAGAGACTTCCTGCTGCTGAGTTGTGTTTATAATAATTGAAACTGTTGGTACTTTTTTTATACAGGTTGATGCCGCCGGCATATAATCCAAGCCACATGTTTCCATTGTTATCCTTTGTTATTGAGTAGGCTGAATTCTTTGATAAACTATTGTCATCAATCTCATCACTTATATAATTGCGGAACTTTTGTAATTTGTAATTGAAAAGGCTTATTCCTCCATTTTCCGTTCCAATCCAAAGATTGTCGTTGTCATCCTCGTTTATACTTAATATACTCTTTCCGATCAGTGCGTTAGCTTCTGATGGTTTTGTAAAGTGTGTAAATTTTTTGGTTTCGCGATTAAATAAATTTAAGCCATCGCCAGAAGCGCCAATCCATAGCTGTTGATGGCTGTCTTCAAAAATTGCGGTAATATTGTTTCCTGAAATGGCCTCTTTGTTTCTCTCGTTAGCCTGGTACCGAACAAAAGTACTGTCCTTACTTTCGAACTTATTTAATCCTCCATTTTGTGTTCCGAACCAAATATCTCCCTGGCTGTCAGCAGCTATTGTTATGATGCTGTTGTCGCTGATTGAGCGGAGGTTGGTTTTATCATTTGAAAATCGAATAAAACGGTTCGTTTCCGGATCAAACAGATTGACGCCATTGTCCGTGGCGATCCAAAGTTTTCCAGTTTTGTCTTCAACGATTTTGCCGATATTATTTCCGGCTACGCTATTTGGGTTATTCTGATTATGTATGTATTGTTCAAAGCGGTTTTTTTTACGGTCAAATTTGTTAAATCCTCCACCCGAGGTGGCTATCCAAATATTTCCCTTTGCATCTTCTGTAATGTTTTGAATATAGTTATTACTCAAACTTCCCGGATCAGCAGGATCGTTGTAAAACACCCGAAATCGATTTCCATCATACCTATTCAATCCGTAGCGAGTGCCAATCCAGAGAAATCCTCTGCTATCCTGTGTTATACATGTAACGTTCGGATCGGATAAACCTTCTTTTGTGCCTATTCGATCGAATTTAAGTTGTTGATTCTGTCCTACAACCAATAATGATGCAAACAAAGTAAATAGTAATAGTATGAGTCTACAGTTTTTCATTAATATATGGTTGCTTTAGCTTAAAAAGGAACATTGATCTTGTATTTTAAAAATCAGTGATATACAGATTTTTAAAATTGAAAAGGATGTTGATCTGATCTTTGATAGAAATTTGCAGCTAATTTAACTATTATTTTACAAAAAATGCACACGCGTTCAAATATTATACACAAATAAAATTGTTGTGGATGCTTGTGAAAATAATTTTACAGTTTCCGCCAGTTTTTTAAATGTATTTCCAATAGATTGGTAAACTGAATGTTGAATACTTGCTTATCTTCAAGCTTTGCAGCTTTCTAAATGACCCCTTACAAAAGATAGAAAAGCAGGGAAATTGAAAGTCCGGAAATAATAAGGATGGAAAAATTGACAAGCAGGCTTTTATTTAGGTTTTTGCTGCTCAGCGCTAAGGCATAAACCATTTTTAGAATGTTGTTGCTATTAGTCGCATTTATAATCGCCAGCGCTATTGTTGTTTCTGTAATTCCTCCCTGGTGTTGGAGAAGATTTAGTAAAAAGGGATCGATATCGGTAACTCCAACAATAAATGCCAGCGTGGTAACACCCGAGTTTCCATAGGTTTTCATCACATACTCGGTGACAATCGCAAAGAAAACAAACAGTATTCCAAACACAACGGCTGTTTTCAGTTCAAGTGGATTTTTATTACCTGCCGTATTCATACTTTCTGCCAGTGATGGCGAAATTTCATCATCTTTTTTACCTGATATTTTAGCAAGTACGATACAGATTACAAAAAGGAAAAGGAACGGAATGGAAAGGGCTGTTGCAATTGCACTATTGAAGAGAAAGGCTAAAACGAGTATTCGCAGGTACATCATTCCATTCGCTGTCATGATAGCTGAAACTGCTTGTGATCCTGCACTTCCCTGTTTTTCACGGCGGGCAATAATAACAGTTGTCGCGGTGCTGCTATACAATCCGCCAAGAATACCTGTTAGCATGATACCAGAATCGGGAAAGACAAATTTCTTGAGCAGGTAGCTGATGTACGAAATTCCTGAAACCACTACCACTGCTAACCACAGGTTGTAAGGGGAAATTGGTATCTGGGCAGAAATGGGTTGATCGGGGAGGAGTGGAAGAATCACTCCTGCAAATGCGATGAATTTTGCCAATGTAATAAACTCTTCTTCAGATGCTTTCTTCGAAAGTGAGATGAAATGATCTTTCAGTTCAGTAAGTGTCAGAATTACAACAACAAACGCAAGCAGGAGCCAGACTGGTTGTGTGAAAACCATAATCGGCAGGCAGTAAGTCAATAACGCCAAAATAGAACTGGTCAAACCGTAATTGTTGTGCTGACTGATTTTTAGGAAGTATTGAATTGATAATAGAAGTCCGATTATTACAAACCCGGTGAGAAACGGAAGGTATGATTTTGGGTCGGCGATAAACAATACATAACCTAACAGGCCCATAAAGGTAAACGTTCGGTCGGTGCCAAACAGAAGAACTTCATTTTCAGCAATATGATGACGGCGTTGTTCAAGACCGATCACCAATGAGAAGACCAGCACCAAAAGGAACTTTATGAATTCGTCGGGGATTAAATGCTGGATCGACATATTACTTAGGATGATTAACAAAGATATTCAATATTTTGGGATTTAGAAAAGAATATAAAGGGGTATAAAATTAGGATTCGCCATTGGCAACTGGCGGTTGGCTAATTGATATCAGCCATTTGGAATTGATCACTTATTTGCCTTTTGAAAAGCTTTTACTGGTTTTCAAAAGGCAATAGATTCTCTGTGAAGTGCATATTGCCAGTTGCAGGCAGCCAAAAACCCCTTCTGTTATTCAATACTAAATCCCACCTTTTTCAGATCTTCCCAATAAGCCGGATAGGATTTTGTAATCACATCTGGATCGTTGATAATTATTACGGGATAAACCACTGCTGCAGTGGCGAATGCCAGCGCCATCCGGTGATCGTGATAGGTTTCGATTACTGTAGGGCGGTTTGCTAAAAATGTATCAAATGTTCCATCCCAGGCAAGCTCCCCATCAGCTGGTTCGGTAAGTATTGCGCCAAATTTTGATAATTCGGTCTGTAAGGCCAGAATACGATTGGTCTCTTTAATTTTTAATGTCGTCAAACCTTTGAAGTGAAAAGGGATTTTCTGACAGACTGCAAGTACCGCGAAAGTCTGGGCGATATCGGGATTTTCGATAAAATCCAATTCTAATAACTTCGGTTCAGGTACTTCTTTTTTAGTCAGTCGTACATCGTTGCCTACTTGTTTCGACTGAATGCCAAAATAGTTTTCAAACCACACCGATTGGGCAGCATCACCTTGAAGACTTTGCAGACGCAATCCTTTAAGAAGCAGATCACATTCGATTGAAAGAGCAGCCATTGCGTACCAATACGAAGCGCCTGACCAATCGGCTTCGACAGAAAACTTTACCGGATTATAGGTTTGCTCATTAATCCTGATTTCGTTCCCGTTCCATGAATGACGAATGCCAAATTGTTTCATCAAATTAAGGGTGAGCTCAATATAAGGTTTCGAGGTTACCTGGTTTAAAAGCTTTAATGTCAGTCCTCCCGGAATTGTTGGCGCAATCATCAGCAGGGCTGAAATATATTGGCTACTCACACTTCCGTCAAGTTCAAGGACTCCTCCTTTTAACGAGGTTCCAAGGATTTTTAACGGAGGGAATCCTTCATTTTCGGTGTATTCAATCGAGGCACCAAGTTTGCGTAATGCATCGACAAGAATCCCGATCGGACGTTGCCGCATTCTTTCCGATCCTGTTATTGTCCATTCTCCTGCTATTTTCGACAAAAAAGCGGTCAGAAATCGCATGGCTGTTCCGGCATGTCCAATATCAAAATGATTGGTGTTAGCGTTCAAAACGGCCTCCATCACCCTGGTATCATCACTATCCGAAAGATTTTCAATCTCGTAGGGTGAGTAACTTAACGAGTTAATGATCAATATTCGGTTACTGATGCTTTTGGATGAAGGAAGTGTGATTTCCCCTTTCAGTATTTTATCCTCTTTTGTGATGGTATATTGCATGTATAATCTTCAAATAGAAAGTTGTTTGTAATATTCCAAAGCTTCTAATATAAGGGCTTTGTCACAATTTTGATTGATTGCCACCTCACCGACAGCCGGGATCAGCGTGAAATTAACGCGTGTCCCTTCATTCTTCTTATCGTGCGTCATTAATTGATAGAACGTTTCAAACTGGCTCTCCTCAATTGTGTATTTTCCGTAAACGGATATTAACCAGTCTGATAATTCATTTAGTACGGTCATTGGCAGGTTACAAACCTTATGCGAAAGATAAAGTTCTGCAATCATTCCATAAGCGACAGCATATCCGTGAAGAATTGGTCTCCCAGAATATAACGCGGCACTTTCGAAAGCATGGCCGATTGTGTGCCCGAAATTCAATGCTTTACGGATATTCCTTTCGTTTGGGTCCTGGAATACAAAATTGTCTTTGATGGCTACCGACCGGGCAATTATTCCTCGAAGTACCTCAAGGTCAGGATTTGCAAGGTTATAATTACGAACTTCATCCAAGTGATTAGCGGAATTAATCAGTCCGTGTTTGATCATTTCAGCATATCCTGAGATGAAGTTTTGACTGTCAGTCGTTTGCAGAAACCGTGTGTCGATCAGTACGGTATTTGGCTGATTGATCACCCCGATTTCATTTTTTAATCCGTTGAAGTTGAAGCCTGTTTTTCCGCCAACCGATGCATCAACCTGCGCTAAAAGGGTGGTAGGAATATTCACAAAGTCCATTCCTCTTTTGATCGTTGAGGCAGCAAAGCTCCCTAAATCGGTAAGCATTCCGCCACCCAGATTGACGACAAGTGATTTACGGTCAGCTCCGTTCTGACTTAGAAAGAGCCATATCATCTCGACTGACGAAAGTTTCTTATTCTCTTCTCCGGATGGGATTACTACTTTCTTGAAATTTTCAAATCCGGGTGTGTGATTGATGAGTGGAACGCAAAATTGATCGCAGTTTTCTTCGGTAACCAGGAATACTTTATCTTCGGGATAGCGTGAAAGGATCTTTCCCAACTCGTCTTCCAACTCTCGGGTAACTATAATGGAGGCGTTATAGACTGGATATTTGTTCATCTTAGCGTATTATGGTGGCAAAGTTAAAACATTTCTATCTTTTCCGTCATGGAATGCTCATCCAATAAACATCCTCATTGATTGGTTCAGGAATCTTGAGGTTAACAAATGATATCCTGATTGAATTTGGATATTCAGATTTCCGGCATAAAAAATGGTACGCCAATTTTGCTGAATTTTTATGAGACAAGATTACGCCCGTTTTGCATTACTTTTACAAATCGCTAAAAGTTTAGATTGTGAATCCAAAAGTACTCCTAATAACACCCCCATTTACCCAGCTGAATATGCCATATCCTGCAACGGCTTATCTGAAAGGGTTTTTAAACACAAAATCAATTTCATCCTACCAGTGCGATCTTGGGATAGAAACGATTTTGGCATTGTTTTCTTCGGAGGGATTGAAGGCTGTTTTTCAGGAAATTGAAACTTCAAACCCAGCGTTATCGGCTAACGGTCAGCGGATTTTCAACCTTCGGGAGAGTTATATTCAGACAATAGATCACGTGATTGCCTTTTTGCAGGAAAAAAATTTGGCGTTGGCTCATCTGATTTGCGTTGGAAATTTTTTACCCAGGGCTTCACGTTTTGCCCAAACCGAAGATTTGGAGTGGGCTTTCGGAACCATGGGAACAAGTGATAAAGCCAAGCACCTGTCTACGTTATACCTTGAAGACCTTTCGGACCTGATTAAGGAGGCGATCGATCCGCACTTTGGATTTAGCCGTTACGCCGAACGTTTGGGAAGATCGGCAGCTACATTTGGTGCAATCGAATCTGCATTGCTTGCACCCGATAGCTTTATTGACAGGATTTTAATAAGCTTACTCCAAAAGAAAATGGAGGTTTATGAACCTACGCTCGTGGCCATTTCTGTGCCTTTTCCCGGGAATCTCTATAGCGCTTTCAAATGCGGACAGTGGATCAAAAGACATTTTCCGGAATTGAAAATTGTGATGGGCGGTGGTTTTGCCAATACAGAACTGCGCTCACTTACCGATCCGCAGGTTTTCAATTATCTTGATTTTATTTCGCTCGATGATGGTGAAGCTCCGATGCTGAACCTCATTGAATACCTTGATGGGAAGCGAAATAAAGCTGAATTGAAACGAACTTTTGTTCTTGAAAACGGCAAGGTTATCTACCTGAATGGTTCCATACAACCGGACTTTCCGCAACCTGAAACCGGAACGCCCGATTATACGGATCTTCAGTTGGAGACTTATCTTTCGGTGATTGAAATCGTAAACCCGATGCACCGTCTATGGAGCGATGGCCGCTGGAATAAACTCACATTAGCGCATGGCTGCTATTGGAGCCGATGCACGTTTTGCGATACTTCACTCGATTACATCAGCCGCTACGAACCCATAAGTGCGCAGATTTTATGCGACCGCATCGAAGAGAATATCCGGCAAACCGGGCAGATTGGTTTTCATTTTGTTGACGAAGCTGCTCCACCGGCACTGATGCGGGATCTGGCGTTGGAAATCATCCGGCGGAAACTCACGGTGGTTTGGTGGACCAACATCCGATTCGAAAAAAGCTTCACTTACGATTTGTGTTTGTTGCTAAAAGAGTCAGGATGTATTGCTGTCTCTGGAGGTTTGGAAGTGGCTTCCGACCGATTGCTGAAACTGATTAACAAAGGTGTGAGTGTTGCACAGGTTGCAAAAGTGACCAGCCATTTCACACGGGCAGGAATCATGGTTCATGCTTATCTGATGTATGGATTCCCCACACAAACTGTCCAGGAAACCATTGATTCATTGGAAGTCGTCAGGCAAATGTTCGAAGCCGGAGTAGTCCAGTCGGGATTCTGGCATCAATTTGCGATGACGGCACACAGTCCGATTGGGTTGAATCCGGATCAGTTTAATGTGAAAATTGAAAATGAAAGGCTGGGATCGTTCGCTAACAACGATTTGATTCACAACGATCCAACAGGAGCAAATCATGAACTTTTTAGTGAAGGGCTTAAAAAATCGCTTTTCAACTATATGCACGAAATTGGCTTCGAACTCCCGCTTCAGGATTGGTTCGATTTTAAAGTGCCCCGAACTACAATCCCTCCTGAATATATTCAGCAGACGATTGATAATGTGGAATATGAACCAGGCAAGCCAAAAGCCAAAATTGTGTGGCTTGGAGGACATCCATCTATTCGCAATTATTCGAAGAAGAAAAAAAATCAAACTTACGAAATGGCTGAAATCTCGTTTGCGAATAAAAAACAGGATTTGGTGATTCATCTGAAGGATGATGAAGGCAATTGGCTGTTCACCCAAATTCCCAATATTTCTGTCTGCCAATCATCACTAACATCATATGGGGAATTGGAAAAGTCATTTGAAGAACAAACAGGAGAGGATTTTGTGCTTTTCTGGAATAGCAACGCGATTAAGCGATTAAGAGAGAATGGGTTGTTGATGTTGTAGATGCATTGAAGAAGAAAGTCGTCTAATCGGAAGTTTCAAACCCAGATGGTGTGGACAAAGTGGTGGAAACTTTTTGGGAACAATCTAATTCAGCTCTATTTTTTCTCGAAACAAAGTTTGAAATACTTTTCTATTTCCTCTATTTCTTTATCAGTCAAAGCTGAAAATTCCTTATCCCTTGCCCGCGTGGATATCTTGCTATTATTTTGCTCCAAAAAGCGGATCAACAAAGCCACTGTTTTATCTGGCATTTGGAAGTGATCGTCGAGCCATGACTTCATTGCATCGTAATCTTGCAGGTATGCGACCTCTTCCGGAATTATCTTATTGATTGTATATTCGACACATTCAAATAAAAATTCAGACTGAGGAGTGGCATCAAAATAACGGTAATAATCGGTGGAATCATTTAGCACTTCTATATTGTTGTCGTCGGTTTTTCGCCATTCGATAAAATCGAGTAAAGGTTGAGAGAAATTCTCCAACACTTTTCGGTAGTCATTAATTCTTTCAAGAATAGCCGCCGAAACCGGGAAAATAATTCCCTGAGGAGTATACTTCATTTTTGCTAAAAGGTGATGAAAAATGTAACGGTGTATTCTTCCGTTGCCATCAACAAAAGGGTGAATAAAAACAAAGCCAAATGCTATTTTTGCTGCAGCCAAAACAGGGGGAAAGTTGCCTTCTTCTAATAAATTGCAAGTGTTTAACAGACCATCTATCAGGTTGTCAATATCTTGCCAGCGTGCCGATATATGTTCTGGTACAGGCTCACCGGTACTCCGGTCGTGTTCTCCCACAAATCCACCTTCCTTCCTAAATCCTAAACTTACAAAACGGCTGTTTTCAATAACAATTTGTTGCAATCGTAATAGTTCATCTTTCGATAACGGTCGGTTGCCAGCCTGACCAATTGCCTTGCCCCAACGTATTGCCCTGTTTTGAGTTGGGATTTCGCCTTCAATAGTGAATGAAGCTTTAGAGTCTTTTAATAATAGAAACGCAGATGTTCGTAATAGTATGTCTTTATGCACTCCATTGAACACCGAATTAGTCATGTTGGATATATTGGCATTTACAAAATTTTCAAGCTTAGAGGTTTTGAATATTAACGGGCAAAAATTCACCGTACCAGGTAAATTGTTACGAATGCGATGACGAGGCGAGTTGATACTTGAGTTGCTTGTATATTGTTGTACTTCATCTACGAGTTGAACATAGTTACCTTCCTTTAAATCTGCTATTTCTAATTGTTCCTGCAACAACCATTCGTACAAAAACCATATTTTCCTGCTGTATTGGCCAAGTGGTTCACTTTTTACCCAATTTTCGATGGTTGCTTTTTCAATCTTTTGGAACAGTTTTTTAAAAAACAGAAGATTTAACCCTTCATATTTAAGAGCAAATACCAAATGACCATATAAAGTTTCCTGCGGTTGATGACGAGGCGTAAGTACCTGCCAGTCTTCTGTTTGATATTTCCTTCTTTTTTCGCTGATTAAAGCTAACCTTGACGGAAGCGGGACGGTTAAGTGCAAAGCTTCAATTACAGCACCATAACCAACCAATACACCTTTCTCTGGGGTGATTCTGTCGTGAAAAACAGTTATTTCTTGTGAAATATGATTATTATTCATTGTATCTTGTGATTTATAGTTATTGCAAAGATACGTGAAAAATGGTTATTGTTGGTGAAATATATTTATTTATCCTATACGATGGTGAAATATACTTATATTGAAATGCTGAATTTCGTCCATTTTTCAGGAACCGATGAGAACGTGATTGTTCCTCCATGCCGGAGAACAATTTGGCGAGAAATGGCCAGTCCAATTCCATTCCCCCCGGGATTGGTGGTGAAAAACGGCATAAAGATCTGATTGGCATATTTTTCAGGAATTCCGGGACCATTGTCTTCAACAGCGATCAGGATCTGCTCATCTGTTTTTGTAACAGATAACCGGATGATTCCATTTCCCGAAGCAGTTAATGCTTGTTGTGCATTCTTCAGCAGATTAACGATTACCTGCGAAATCAGGTTGTCATCGGCATAAAAGTGATCAACCTCCGACTGGATGACGTCAAACCGAATCCCTTTTTGGATCATTTCCTGGTGGTAAAGTATCCTGAACCGCGAAAGCCAGTCGGCAACATTAATTGGTTTGATATCTGGTTCGGGGATTTTATAAAGCTTTCGGTATTTCTCAACAAACGACATCATCAGGTTGCTTTGACCTTCAATCGTCGAGGCAATTCGTCTGATCCTGTTGAAGTCGACCTTTTCTGATGAAGGACTTTCTTCTGACTCATCAGGAAGCGACTTTGTAATTGATTGAGCGAGAGAGGTGATTGGCGCAATGGAATTCATTATTTCATGCGAAAGTATCCTGAATAGATTTTGCCACGCTTCCACCTCTTTTTCATCAAGTTCGGTTTTAATATTCTGAAAAGCGAGTAAACGATACCTTTTTTCACCGAAATTGAAAAGGCTCGACCGGATTTGTAATGGAATCGTATCACCTTCGGACGAAAACTTGTAAACGATTGTTTTTCCCGGCTGTAGATTGTTGATTGATTGATAAAACGCAGGGAATCTGTTTTCAATTGTTTTCATCGATGAGAGGTGATGAAGCCCCAGAAAACCAAGTACAGGAGGATTTACCAGTTTTACCTGTCCAATTTCATCATAAGCAAGCAGACCTGAAGTCGAATGGCTGATTAATTCTTCATAAAACTGTTGCTGAAAACGATTTTGAACCCGTTCGTCGCGGACAGCCTTACTTAACCGAAGCAACGATTTGCTAAGATAAGCATATCCTGGAGGAGCTGTTTTTAACTCAAGATTGATGGAAGAATCTTCGTTCATTAATCCCTCAAAGAACAGCGCAATATCCTGGTTTGTCCGCTGAAGAAACCTGAAGAGCCTGATCAGAAGAAATATCAAAAGCAATAACGGGAAAAAAATCAATGGCTTGTTAGGACCAAACCAAATGAAGGCTGTAGCGAGGGAAGTAAGACCAATCAATACAACCTGCCAGCCTATTTTCTGAATGAAAGGTTTAGAACCCATATTTTTTTGCCTTATTGTACAAGGTTTGACGCGTGATTCCCAGTTTGATAGCAGCTGCACTCATATTTCCGCCATTTTCGGCAAGTGCCTGTTCTATCATTACCTTTTCCATATCTTCAAGCGTATTCCGCGAATCATCGCGTTCAGCTGTTGGTCTGAAATGAAAATCTTCAGGTTGGAGTATCTCCGTCTCCGAAAGAATGACTGCCTTTTCCATCGCGTGGCGCAATTCGCGTACATTGCCCGGCCAATGGTAATGACGGAATTTTTCTTTTGCTTTCCCGCTTAAAATCAGTTTCGCTTTATGATAGTATTTTGAATAGTAGTTCAGAAAGTGATTGGCCAGCAGGATTATATCCTCTTCACGATCGCGAAGTGGCGGAGCTTCGATCCTTATTGTGTTCACACGAAACAGCAAATCTTCGCGGAAACGGCCTTCGGCAACCATCAGGTCAATGTCACAATTTGTAGCGCAAATCAGGCGGATATCAACCGGAATAGGATGATTTGCCCCGACAGGGACTATTTGACGGTTCTCAAGACATGACAAAAGCTTCGCCTGGAGGGGAAGGGATAGGTTCCCAATCTCATCAAGGAATAATGTGCTCTGATCTGCAATTTTTATCTTTCCGTCACGGGCGGTTTTTGCATCGGTAAAAGCTCCCCGCACATGCCCGAAAAGTTCGCTCTCAAATAATGTTTCGGTTATTGCCCCCATATCGACACCAACCATCTGTTGTGAGGCTCTTAACGATTTACAGTGAATGGCCCTCGCAATAAGCTCTTTACCGGTTCCATTCTCTCCCGTAATTAACACATTGGCATTGGTGGGGGCTACCTTGTCTATAATTTTGAGAATTCGTTTCATGACAGGAGAATCTCCAAGCATCTCGGCCACTTTAAGGTGATCATTGGAGGTTATGCCACTTTCTCCTTTTAAGCGGTTGATTTTTTCCAGCGATATTTTTATGCGGGCTGCTGCTTTGATGGTTTCAAGTAAACGGACGTTGTTCCATGGTTTAAGTACAAAATCCGACGCCCCCATCTTTAATGCTTTCACTGCCAGCTCTACATCGCCAAAGGCCGTCATCATGATAACCTGTATTTCAGGCTTTAGTTTTTTGATTTCGGAGAGCCAGAAAATACCTTCGTTCCCCGAATTGATTCCTGCAACGAAATTCATATCCAATAGGATAACATCTATTTTTTCTGTTTGAAGAATAAACGGAAGCTGCTTTGGATTCGAAAGACAGGTTACCGATTCAAAATCGGGTTGCAGCGCCAATTCAAGCGCATTCAAAAGCGTCTTGTTGTCATCCACAATAAGTATTCGTCCGGTTTCCATTGCTAAAAATTTGTTATCCAAAGATATGTATTGGTTTTGAGTCAGACAAGCGGTTGTATAAACATTAGACCTGGTTGTCAATATTATTTACACTTGTAGTAATTGAAATAGCTGCTAATGATTAGATATTTAGACGCATAGCTCGGACGGCACGATCTTGGTTAAAATGAAATGTCATCATCAGCAATTTATCTCAATTAACGGCTGGTAGGACACGAATTTTCGAGTACACAAAGGCAAAATAAGATAAAGATCATGGATGGAATGGATCGGATAAGGGAAAAAAGGAGCTTATGGAAGCAGAAAAAATTTTGGTTTTCTGTTGTAGGAGTTCTTTTCCTGGTAATGGTTATTACGATGTTACTTCGAAAAAATGTCACAACAGTACGGATTCAGGAAGAAAAAATTTCGATAAGTACCATTTCTGAAGGTATCTTTAATGATTATATTCGTGTCATCGGGTCAGTTGAACCGATCCGGTTTATCTACCTCGATGCCGAGGAGGGTGGACGCGTGGAAGAGATTGTGAACGAGGAAGGTGCAATTGTAAAGAAGGGCGATGTAATCATTCGCCTGACGAATTCAAATCTGAAATTGAACATCCTGTCGACAGAGGCTAACCTTGCAGAACAGATTAATTTTCTCCGGAATACCCGGATTTCGATGGAGCAGGAACGGCTTGCGCTTCAACGACAACTTCTTGAGCAGGATTATGATATTATCAAACGAAATCGGGTTTTTGAGCAGAGTGAACGGTTTTTCAAGAAAGATATTATTTCGAAAAACGAATACCTCGATGCAAAAGAGCTATACGAGTTTGCTGTTAAAAATCGCCAAATTCTTGCTGCAAGGCAAAAAACAGATTCTACTTTGCGTGAAGTTCAGGTAAGCCAGATGGAATTCAGTCTTAGCAGGATGAATACGAATCTTGAACTGGTAAAAGAACGGCTCGAAAATCTTCAGGTAAAGGCGCCCATTGATGGGCAGATTGGTCAGCTCGATGCCGAGATTGGCCAGTCGATTCCGCAAGGACAGCGCATGGGTCAGTTGAACGATCTGAGCGGATTCAAGGTAACTGCAAAGATTGATGAGCATTACATCGACAGGGTTAAGAAAGGTCTTGAAGCTTCATTCACGCGACAGGATAAAAACTTCGCGATGGTGGTAAAAAAAGTCTATCCCGATGTGCGTGAAAGTACTTTCGAGATTGATATGGTTTTTAATAAAGATGTTCCTGACAATATACGGCCAGGTCAGACCTACCATGTTGAGCTTCAGCTTGGACAGCCCGAAACGGCACTCCTGATACCGCGAGGTGGCTTTTATCAGAGTACAGGCGGGCAATGGGTTTATATCCTGACCGAATCCGGTACTGAAGCCGTCCGCCGTCAGGTAAAAATTGGCCGTCAAAACCCGCAATTTTACGAAGTGCTCGAAGGATTGAAACCGGGAGAGAAGGTGATAACATCGGGGTATGAGATGTTTGGAGATAACGAACGGGTGGTGTTTAAGTAGAAAGTCAGAATCAGGATTTACAGGATGGAAGGATGAACAGAATTTAAATATAGGTGAAAGATGAATGGCAAAAAGCAAATTCTGAAAACATTAATCTGGATAATCATTAAATCCTGTCAATCCTAATTCAGACAATGAGTTGCTAAAGATTCGGTAAATAATTAGTAATAAAAGCTTTCAGGGAGCAAACCCTGACACGTTCTTTGAAAAGATAATCATCAGAAGAAGGAGTAATAACGTAGTTCATTGGAGCTTTCAAATCATCAAATGCAAGGAAGTTCCCTTTGGTAAGCTGCGGCGAATTGGAATATTTAATTTCAGCGGCTGCTACAACACTTAAACCACGGGTAAAAACCAGATCCGCTTCGGTTCCATGGTGTGTACGATAGAAATATAAACGAACCGAATCCTTTTTTAAAGTCAAAATTTGGTTGATCACAAATGATTCCCAGGACCTGCCTATTATGGGATTACCCGAGAGGTTTTCAAAATTAGATATACCTGTCAGATGGTGTAAAATGCCGGTGTCGGACAGATATATCTTCGGTGTTTTAACCAGTCGTTTTTGGATATTCCACGAAAATGGGTGGAGACTTTTCAACAGAAAAGCTTCTTCCAGAAAATCGACATACCGTTTTACCGTAGGCGTAGTCACACCCAATGAATTACCAAGGGTAGTAGCATTAAACAATTGACCATTCAAATGAGCCATCATCGACCACAAATTGCGGATAATTTTGGGTGAGGCATTTAGTCCAAGTTGCAATAAGTCACGGTTCAGATAAGTGTTGATGAAATTTTCCATCCATCGATGCGCCAGATCATCGTTTTTTGCAAATAATACTTTTGGGAAACCACCTTTAAGCCACAATTCGTTTTGCGAAACGGTATCGGGTATTTCGGTTAAATCAAATGGATGCAGTTGATGGTAGGCAATTCTTCCGGCCAATGATTCAGAAGAATGCCGGATTAACTCGGGTGAAGCTGACCCCAACAAAAGGAATTGACCCGGTTCGCGGGAATGGTCGACTAATGCGCGCAAGAGCGGATAAAGGTCCTTTTTGTTTTGAATTTCGTCAATCACGATCAACTTTTCGGTGTGTTGCGAAAAAAACAATTCGGCATCGTTGAGCTTGAACAAATCCGACTCTCGTTCCAAATCAAGATATAGTGTTGGTTTAGCCGATTCAGACATGATTTGTTGGGCCAGGGTCGTTTTCCCAACTTGCCGGGGACCAATAATGGCCACAACCGGAAAAAAACTCAGTGAATCGCTTATTTCAGCCAATATTCTTCTGTTGATCATCTTATTACAGAATAAAGATCTGATTCGTATTTTAAATATTCACAGCAAATATAACATTTTATCCGTGAAAATTTAAAATACTATTTTAAATTTTCACGGATAAATAAAAAATCAAAGTTCAAATTCATTAAAAATAATAGTCATGATCAAAACACAAAACCTTACGAAGATTTTTCAAACGGACGAAATTGAAACTTCCGCGTTGAATGAAGTCAATTTTAATGTTGAAAAAGGCGAGTTTGTTGCCATAATGGGTCCTTCGGGCTGTGGAAAATCGACACTGCTAAACATTGTCGGATTGCTGGATAATCTCACGAGCGGAAGTTACTTGTTCAATGGCGTTGATGTTTCAAATTTGCGCGAAAGCCAGCGGACGGGATTGCGAAAAGGAAACATTGGTTTTGTTTTTCAGAGCTTTAACCTGATTGATGAACTGAATGTTTTCGAAAATGTCGAAATGCCGCTGATTTACCTTAAGATGAGTGCTTCGGAGCGCAAAGCCTGCGTTGAGGCGATTCTCGAAAGGATGAAAATCAGCCATCGCCGGAAGCATTTCCCCCGCCAGCTCTCGGGTGGTCAGCAACAGCGCGTTGCCATTGCCCGTGCGGTAGCAGCCAATCCCGGGTTAATCCTGGCCGATGAGCCAACAGGTAACCTCGACTCGAAGAATGGTCTCGAAGTAATGAACCTGCTCACCGAACTGAACCGCGAGGGTACGACCATTGTGATGGTTACACACTCAATGCATGATGCCGATTTTGCCCACCGGATTGTAAACCTGTTCGATGGACAGATTATCACCGAGGTGAGAAAGCAAGTGAGCGAAACACTGCTATAAATGCGGAGCCACCGATCGGGATGATATTTTAATGATAATTCAATAACCAACGTCAACATGAAACTACCTTCGACAACCATTCTCCTTCTATCAATTTTTCTTGCTTTTTCATGCGGAGGCAACCGCATGAAGAACAATGAAAAATCATTGATAAAACAAATTCTCACCGAAGAAGAGAAACTTGCTAATGATGATTCAGTACGTTTAATAAGGGAACAACAGCTGACTGACTCTATCGCCAAACTTCCAAAAGGATTTCGGTTTAAAGAGGTGAGGAGTGTTGATCCGAATATGCAGCCATTAGTTATTGATATTGCTGGAAGTCTAAATAACATCCGGGACTTCAAACTTTCGGATGTGGCATCCGATATTAAATACATTCGCCTGGAAACTGTACCTGACCCAAATCTTCCGCGCGATTTGAAATACAAATATTACCTGACGGATAACTACATCGTGGCGCTTAATCTTTACGGGACCCATCTTTTTTCAAAAGAGGGAAAATTCATTCGCACTGTTGTAAAAAATGAACTGACAGGAGTTGAGTTTAATGCAAAGGAAGATCGGATACGTTTTTGGAATGATTATACTTTAAAAGGAGGCGGCACTACGGTTTGGGCACGCGGCGACATTTTGTTCTACCTGTACAGCAACAATATAACAGGGCAGAAGTACATTATGGAATACGATTGCTCACAAAACCAACCGGCACCGGACACGCGGTTCGATCCCGAGAATCAAAATAAAATTTCAGGATTGGGACAGGTATTGGTTGATCTGAATCATGGAAATACAACACCGCCACCTCCCCGCAAGCATCAGGGAATTATGAGTATAGATCCTGATGGCATGTATCAGCGGATTGGTATTTTCTCACCCGACCGGAACACTTATATCAACAATTTGCACGGGAAAAACATGCTGGGAATAATGGGGAAACAAGGTGACACCCTGGCCACATTTGCCAAACTTGAACAATTGAAAAACTACACAAAAATGCAGATGCGCGGAACCGACTGGGGCACACAGTATGAGAAAGGAGGCAATCTATTCTTCAGAAGCGATTTTAATGACACTATTTTCCAGGTAATTCCACCTAATCGCCTTCAGCCGGTTTATGTGTTAAACCTGGGTAAATATAAGGTTAGCAAACAGGAAGGGGTAGATCCGGACGCGAGCCTGGAAGGAAAAATAATTCCGCAGGATTGGGCAGAGACCAAGAACTACATCTACATGACCTTTACAAAAGACAACTATGATTGTCCGAATACTCGCAAAAGTAAGAGTGTAAAGATTTACCATGCGCTGTTTTCAAAGGAAAATCATCAGTTATCCATTGTTGAAAGTGAGCCTACTGATTATACTCTGCAAATCCTTAGGAATGACATTGATGGCGGAGTCCCTGTTTGGCCGCAATCCTATATGGTGGATAAAAACGGTGAGATTCTTCTCTCATTAAAAGGAAGCGAGTTAAAATCGGAGGTAAAAAGTGAACGGTTCCAAAAATCGACAGCCCCTATTGATAAAAAAGAAAAGCTAAAACAATTGGCTGCTTCGGTAGCTGATCAGGATGATATTTTAATGATTATCAAGTAAAAGGCATTAATCTGATTAAACGATCTTACATGAACCACCCTTTTAAAATAACCCTTCGAAATTTCAGCAAGAAACCGGTTT
>JANXZJ010000137.1 GCA_025355585.1 Mariniphaga sp.
GGCTCAATCAATACTTAAAGATCTAGGCTTTCCAGAAGAAAATCAGAATAAAGTTTCTGCATTGACATTATTAGCTTTTTGTGGCATAAACCCTAACGGAAACTGGCATGATGCAGAGAGGAAAAGTTTAACCTTATCTAAAGGGATAATGGGTTTTGTTAATGATGTATATGGCCAAGATTATAAACCCAATACAAGGGAATCATTTCGGAAAGATGCAATTACTCCATTCCTAAAATTTCAAATAATTGATCTTAATCCAGACAATCCCAGATTAGCTCCTCAGAGTTCAAAGACTCATTATGCCATTAAAGATTTAGTAATCATAACAGTAAGGCAATATGGAACTAGTAATTGGAATAATGCACTTGAACAGTTTAAAAAACTTCAATTTGCTGAAAATATTGAAGAAACGGCATTAATAAAGAAAATCACAATTAAAAATTATAAATCAATAGAAAATATTGAAATTGAGCTTGGACGGTTGAATGTTTTTATTGGGGCTAACGGTTCAGGAAAATCAAATATTCTTGAAGCAATTGCAATGATGGGTGCATCAAAAGGAAACGATCTTGATCTTGATGGTATGATAAATAGGGGAGTTCGAATTGCTAAACCAAGGTTAACTCTAAGCTCTTTTTTAGGAAAACAGACTAAAAAAGAAATCAATATTGATGTTCTATTTGAAGATAATGGGCAAAACTTAATAGTCAGATCAAGGTTCGAAAGTTCTAATATCAATGATCTCTATGCAAAATGGATCGACAAAGAAGTTGAATTAAATGCATCCGAGGTAATAGTTCAATACTTGAATGAGATTTATAGTAAAGAACAAAGTTTAACCAAAGAGGAAATTCTTAAAGAGATTGAAGAAAAGTTAGGTAATAAAAGTTTTCATGAAGTAAACAAGTATACGAAAATCTTAGCTGATTTTGTGATCTTCAATTTGTCTACTCCGACATTAAGAGGATTGTATTCATATAGTAGAAAAGCGCCATTAGGAATTAATGGTGAAGGATTGGATGTATTAATTAGCAATTTCAACAGTTACGAGAATTCAAAATTACTTAAATGCAAGATTTTCTTCAACTGGTTGGATGAGATCATTTTTGATAAACAGGATGAGTTTAAACTATCGGGATATAAACTTGGGAAAAGCACTTCTACATTGTATTTCCATGACAGATTTATGCAAAAGCAAAACAACCTATTCTCGGCAGAAAATGCCAACGAAGGGATTCTGCACGTTCTTTTTTACTTGGCTTTATTTATAAGCAATAAGACTCCTGATTTCTTTGCAATTGATAATATTGAAACTGCTTTAAATCCAAGTCTATGTCGATCTTTGATAAAAGAACTGACAATCTTATCCAAGGAAAGAGGGAAACAAACTTTGATTACAACTCACAATCCATCAGTTTTGGATGGTTTAAACTTAAATGATGATTCTCAAAGACTATTTGAGGTTTATCGAACAGATGAAGGGATGACTAAGGTAAGGAGAATTAATTTCAAAAAAGGAGTGGATGTTAAAAACCTCAAATTATCAGAGATGTGGATGGAAGGTTTGCTAGGTGCTATACCTCAAGATTTTTGATATGAAAATTGGAGTCATTTGTGAAGGACATACGGACCGAGTTGTAATAGGTAATATTCTGAAAGGTTATAAAGGAATCGATTTATCTCAAATTGTTCCTTTAAGACCAGACTATAGTCGTGATGAAACTGATTTAGCGGAAATACCAGCTGATTCATTCAGCAATTGGACTATTGTAAAAAAAGAATGCGAAAACAGAATTAAGATAAGAAAATTTCTAAGTATTGAAGGTCAGGATATTGTAATTGTGCATATTGATTCTGCTGAGTCTGATGAATATGGCGTTTCAAAACCTTTAATAAAAGATGCAAACTATTCTATTAATCTTAGGGCTAAAATTGTTACAAAGATTAATGAGTGGCTTGATGGTCAGTTCCAAGATAAAATAATATATGCAATAGCAATTGAAGAAACTGAGGCTTGGATTTTAACAATTTATGAAAAAAGAGATTCATCTAAAAGTGCAAAACCTAAGGAAAAGCTAAAAAGAGTATTATCAAGCCTTGGAATTAATTATAGTCACACGCCCGAAGACTTTAAAATTATCTCAGATAAGTTTACCAAAAAGAAAAACTTCTCAAAAGGAAAGTTTTTCTCCTATAATGCAAGCTTAGAAGAATTTTGTAACGAAATTGAAAATAAATTATAGCCAAATTCTTTTTGCGTTTTATAATAATTGCTTGTTGTAATGAATAAGCCATCGAAGTTCTTACAATCGGATTATTTGGACACAGCTCACGGATTTCAGAAGCCTGAGGGTCTTAAAATGGCTTCACAAATAGTCATTTGTAATCATAAACCCATTGTAGCAAACCATCCTCACTATAGAATTGCGAATTAAAATAATTACCAAATACCAAAAACTAATTTTAACCTGTTTTAAAAATGTCAACAGGTAATTACATGGCAAGTCCTCCAATTGTTGATATGAAGGCAAAGAATTCCACGAATTATTATTGCATGAAATTTTAAAACCAATGCCCTATAATCCCGAATTACATCATCGTCGTTCCATCCGCCTAAAAGGATACGATTATTCGCAGGAGGGATTGTATTTTATTACCATTTGTGCACAGGACAGGGAATGTTTGTTTGGGGAAATTGTCGTAGGGGCATCCCTGCGTGGATGCCCGGAATCTGATAATAATGGATGCCCGGAATCCGATAATAATGGATGTTCGGATTCCAATAATAATAGATGCCTGGATTCCAATATTAATGGATGCAAACAAATGATATTGAATGATGCAGGTAAAATGGTGGAACGATGGTATTGTGAATTGGAAAATAAATATCCCGATAAACGATGCCACGAAATGGTGATCATGCCCAATCATTTTCATTGTATTATCGAAAATATGGGTGCTGGTTCGCAAACGGATAATGGTATACAATTGGACGGTGGTTCGAAATTGGACGCCCACGTAGGGGCGCCCCTACGTGGGCGCCTAATCAACGACATCAATACCTTTGATGAAAATGGTCATCCAATCAATGACGAATGTGATCAACAATACGATATCAAACGGTTGGAACCGAACGATGAAAAATATGGATTACACAATAAAAAATACAATGTTACCATTGGTGTTTTGGTGGATTGGTTCAAAACAATGACCACGAATGAATATATGCGTGGGGTGAAATATTACGGGTGGAAACAATTCGATCGCAAATTGTGGCAACGAAATTATTACGAACACATTATCAGGTCGATTGAGGAATACGAACGAATTGCCGATTATATTACTGATAATCCGGTAAAATGGCAGGAGGATAAATTTTTCAGATGAATATCAAGGGCCACCGCAAATAAATTTATCAAGGTTCAGCCGAAACGGGAAGGAAGTACCAGCCGCTTTTGCAACGAAGGGTTCGCTACCTGTTTTTTGTGATGATGAAGATAATGAAGTTGGAATGCTTATTTTTGGGTTTTATTAATGAAGGATAAAGGTCCCTTATGATTATTAACGATAAGGTACACAAACCGGCAGAACCTAAGATTTATGAGATTATAATAATGGCAGGAGAAACAGCAGAGAAACACAATAGCGGGATAGATACACTTAGGGGAATCGCCATACTGTCGGTAATATTGCTTCATATCAACATCCGGATACCATTTAGTGTGACTTCGTTAGGCAGTATCTTGCCTCCTGTGATTTACAAAGTTCTGTTCTGGAGCGGATATTACGGCGTTTGTATCTTCTTCGTGATATCGGGGTTTCTAATAACGACTTCAACGCTACGCAAATGGGGTACGCTTCCAACGATCAGCCTGCGTGGATTCTTTGCGATGCGGTTTGCGCGAATTGTTCCTTTGCTCATCGGACTCCTACTGATTCTTTCGTTTCTCCACCTTGGAGGAGTACCTGGTTTTGTGATTAATTCCGCACAAACATCGCTGGGTCGGGCAATCGTTGCGGCGCTTACCTTTCATATCAATTGGCTTGAGATTCAAACAGGTTATTTGCCCGCATCGTGGGACATTCTTTGGACACTCTCGATTGAAGAATTCTTCTATCTCTTCTTTCCGGTTGCTTGTCTTTTGATTGGCAAGGAAAGAAATTTCGTTGTGTTGGTAATTGTTTTCCTAATCGTTTCGCCATTTGCCCGAATTGTTTTGTATCCGGGAAATGACCTGGCCGATCATAACCATTTTGCATATTTGGATGCACTATCGCTTGGATGTATGGCTGCATTAATAGCGAAAAGAATAGTTATCAATAAACGTGTTTTAACTGCAATTGCAATAACAGGATGGAGCCTGTTGCTGTTTGTGATGGTATTCCGCAAATGGGTTGCAGTTTTGGGACTTTCAAAGATAAGTCTGAATGTTACGGTCCTGGTTATTGGCACGGCACTGGTGTTGATATGGATGCAAAAACGTTTTGTAAGCGGGCAGTTGGTGCCATCCCGATTTACTGGATTACTTCGTTTTCTGGGACGCAACAGTTATGAGGTTTATCTAACCCATATGTTTATCGTTTTCATATTAGTCGAAGTTTACAACGCATTAAAACTTGAAGGTGATTGGGCATTGGTGCTTTATATTTCGGTACTGATCTTTTCAGGTATACTTGGCGAGCTTGTTGCCAGATACTTCTCAATTCCTTTTAATAACCGGCTAAGACTGTATTTTAAACGAGACTTGCTTATAAATAAAAAATCGCTGCCGCTTGAAGAAGCATAAATTAGGGGTTCGTTTGCTGCGATTCTGCAATTAGAATCCCGACGAACGAATTAGTCAGTCGTTCGGTTATTGCTATTCAAACCAATTCCGTATTTTGAAACAAACACAAGTCTAATCAACACAGGACAGTCTGATTAAAATGCGACTGTCCTATGTAAAGTAAGCTGATTGTTCAGCTCCGGGTGTTACTGAACAATTATTGTCCCGTTCATTCCCTGATGAAAGGTGCAACTATAATTGTAAGTACCAGCAGTGGCAAAGGTATAGCTGAATGTAGCTCCCTGACCCATTGAAGGACTGGCAGGAAATGCTCCGGTTGCACTTGTTACATCGTGAGTTGAAGCGTCCTTATTGATCCATGTGATTTTAGTTCCTGCCATGATTGTTTTTGTAGAAGGATTAAAGGCTGTATTTTGCATCCATACTTCATTGGCTCCAGGAGTAGTGCCTCCGCCGGGATTGTTACTAACTGGGACATAACTGCTGCTTTTGCTGCAGCTATTCATTCCGATTACGATTAATACCAGAATCAGATAAGAAAAAAATTTTGTTTTCATTTTCGATTAATTCATTTGAACGATGATATTTTGATCATCACTGTTGCTTTTTCCAACGATTTGTAATAATATTTTCTGATGGATTCCGAAATTTTACCCGGACTATGGCGACCAGGCATTCAACATTTCGCTGTTCCCATTTTGCTTTTCATGATTTAGCCGATTCAGCTTTCATCTTAGCACCAGGTAATTCTCATATTTACCTGATATTCATCTTTGTTGTGATGAAAATTTTCCGCATTAGTTAAATAAGAGCAATAACAATTCTTATTTAGAATAATTACAAATAATAATACGTTTAACGGTTATTTTTGTTCTACGAAAACACAAAAATGTTTAGTTAAATTATGTGAAAATAAGGTATTTAAGACGCAGATATTTGTAGCTTATACGATATAACAACAGCCGTTCAAGGTTTTGAAAACCTTGAACGGCCGAATGAGTTGTCATTTGATCCTAATAAAAGCCCATTACTTCGCCCAATTAACCTTCACCGATTTCATATCTTTTGATTACTCATTCTACGCTTATCCACTGTTTTAGGGCAAATGTCAGTACCAACCCAAGTCGCTAAAATAAAAATGAGAAAGTGACCGGGTTAGAAGTGCCAGCATGTGATCCATTAAAGGTTATCATACTTATCCCCCTGACGGTCCCTGATTATTTCGGGCTGTGGTAGGTACCAATAAATTGTATTTTAAGCCGGAAGGAACAATACCAAAAGTCATTCGCAAAAAAATGAAAGAATGATTAATTAAACTTATGCTATTGAACCAAATATTTAGTTACTTTGGAGAATAACTGTTGATTAATTACACCCTATTTATTTAAGAAAAACATGAAGACATTCTTGCTGACTGGCGTTATTGTTTTACTCACGATTTCAAATTTAATGGCGCAAACCCCTGTTAAAAAACCAATTCGCCTCGCAATTGCCGGGGTAACTCACGGGCACAATTCGTTTATACTGGGACGAAAGGATAAAGGAGATTTCCAGTTAGTTGGTGTTTTCGAAACGAACAATGAACTGGCACAACTCCGCGCGAAAAAATTTGGTTTTGATCCGAAACTGATTTATAATAACCTGGCTAAGATGTTGGACAGTGTAAAACCTGATGCGGTGGTGGCTTTCGGTTCTATTTACGAACATATGGCGGTCGTTGAAGCCTGCGCACCACGGGGAATCCACGTAATGGTTGAAAAACCGTTGGCGACAAATGTCGGACATGCCCAAAAGATGGTTGAACTGGCTGATAAATACCACATTCATTTGCTGACCGATTACGAGACTTCGTGGTACCCGACGACTGCAAAATCATTTCAGCTGGTCAACGACAGTAATTATATTGGAAAAATTAAAAAGGTCGTTATTCACGACGGACACCAGGGACCAAAGGAAATTGGCTGCGACAAGTACTTTCTGGACTGGCTCACAGATCCGATTCAAAATGGAGGAGGTGCGTTAATTGATTTTGGATGCTACGGCGCAAACCTGATGACTTACCTGCAAAAAGGGGAGTTGCCTGTTTCCGTAACAGCCGTTACGCAGCAAATTAAACCAGATATTTACCCGAAAGTTGATGACGATGCCACTATTATTGTGAGCTATGCGAAGTCGCAATGTATCATTCAGGCATCGTGGAACTGGCCATTCAGCCGGAAGGACATGGAGATTTACGGCAATACGGGCTACATTGTGGCTGTCAACAATTACGACATGCGTCTGCGAAGTGGCACGATGAAAGCTGAACAGTCCACCCGGGTTACGGCAAAGGATATCTCTGTTTATGAAGATCCGTTCAGCTATTTTGCAGATGTGATTAACGGGAAAATAAAAATGAACAAATACGATCTCTATTCACCTGAAAACAATGTGGTTGTTGTAAAAATTCTGTCAGCTGCCAGGGAATCGGCTAAAACCGGGAAAACGGTGAAGTTTAAATAGCATAAGGGATACATCGGATACGATAACGCAGTATCAAGTTGCAATAGATTTTTTTAAAGAAAATGATGAGGACCACTTTGCTATTCACAATTTGCCTGATGATATCGGCAGTTGTTATTCAGGCACAACCAGGAAGCGATAAAATAAAGTACCACAATCCGGTGATAGCCGGAGACTTTCCCGATCCGACTGTGATCCGTGTTGGTAAAATGTATTATGCGGCTGGAACAACATCTGATTTTGCACCCAATTATCCGTTGTACGAATCGTCCGATCTGGTTAACTGGAAGCAGATTGGTTCCGTTTTTAACGAACTGCCGTCGTGGGCTTCCGACAGCTTCTGGGCGCCGGAGCTTTATTTTAAAGACGGTACTTTCTACGTTTATTACACTGCCAAACGCAAAGGCGACCGCGTGTCGTGCATCGGCGTGGCAACGACAAAAGATCTTCGGAAGGGATTTACAGACCGGGGTATCATCGTCGATTGGGGCAAGGAGGCCATCGACGGGTTTGTATTTCGTGATGCCGACAAAAAAATGTACATCTGCTGGAAAGCTTACGGGTTAAACAAGGAGCGGCCCATTGAAATTCTCGCATCTGAATTAAGTGCTGATGGTTTGTCGCTGGTGGGCGAACACTTTAGTCTGACCCGTTTTGACCAGGGATGGAAAGGTTCAGGTGACGAAGGACAATGTCTTGTTAAACATGGTGATTGCTATTACCTCTTTTACTCTGTAGGTGGCTGCTGCGACAACCAATGCAGTTATGCGATAAGGGTTTCGCGCTCGAAAAACCTCAGGACCGGATGGGAACAATATCCCGATCCAATTTTGCAGGGCGGTGAACCCTGGAAATGCCCCGGACATGGAACGTTGGTCACAACTCCCGACAACCGCTATTTTTACCTGTACCATTCGTACAACGCCACCGACTTCGAATACATTGGCCGCCAGGGAATGCTCGACGAGGTGGTTTGGGATGCAGGAACAGCATGGCCGCGTTTCAAAAACGGGAATACGCCGTCGGTTCAGTCTGAAATGCCTTTTGCAAATACGAAGCAAGTGCGTGATTCGGTTTATTCCGATGATTTTTCGACTGATAAAAACCTGAAATTGTGGCAATATGACCTTACGGAGCCGAAACCTGAAATCAAAATTCAGAAAGGTGTATTTGCACTTTCCCCGGCTAAGGAAGGTATTGCTTTTGCAGGAGTAAGTCCCAAAACAGGGAACTATTCGTTCGAAGCAGAACTGGGCGCACCAACAAACGCCCAAAGTGGTATTGGTGTCTATGGCAATTCGAAGAATCTGCTCGCATTTGTGGCCGGTCATTCCAAACTGGTTCTTTTCCAGCTAAAAAAGGGGACAAAAGAGATCCTCGCTGAAACTGAAATCCCTCAAAATAGTAAGGTTTCTCTAAAAATGGAAGCCCTGCATGGCCGCATTTATCAGTTTTCATGGTCGACCGATGGGAAAAACTGGACTCCGTTCAAAATACAAAATAAAGACTCTGTTGATGGTAACTTCTTACCGCAATGGGGAGTTGCCATGCGAACCGGTTTGATAACCGATGGAAATAAAGACCAGACTGGTTCGTATTCATCAGTCAGCATCAAATATTCTTTTAATTAACAGGATATTGAAAATACAAGCATCCAACTAAATGAAGCAATGAACCATGAAGAAAAATATCTTATTTCTCGTTATTCTGATTTGCTTTTTTGCATCCGCGAAAGCAACAGAACCTGTCAGTATTCAGCGGTTTGGCGTTAAACCCGGCAACAGTGCCCGTGAGAACAAGGTGAATCTTCAGAAAGCGATTGACTGGGCTTCCGAAAAAGGGGCCGCATTGTTTGTCGAACCTTCGGATGAGCCATATGCTGTTGATGGAGGCCTAATCCTGAAAAAGAATGTTTCCCTGATCGGTGTGCATGGCCCTACTCCGCGCGGAACGGCTCACCCCACCAAAAAACAACCCGTGGGAAGCGTGTTTAAAATCACAGACAAGGAAAACGTGTTCATTACGGTGGAAACAGGGACGCAGCTAAAAGGGATTCAGTTTTGGTACCCGGAGCAGACCCTCAAAAATCCGGACCAGATTATAGCATATCCTGCCACTATCCAGGTTTCGAAGACCAGCATGACGCAAGGTGTTTACATGTCGTGCCTGACTTTCTATGGCGAATACCTTGCAATGGATTTTAATGCCAATCCGAAATTCCCGTGTGAGCTCATGGTGTTTGAACATTGCTACGGTTATCCGCTGAGTGGTGAATTTATCAGGATGAATTATTGTTATGATGTTCCCCGGATTCTGCACTGCCATGTCAATCCCGCGATTCAGCGTTTTATTGGCGGCCAGGTCAACCGTTCGGTAGTTGATGCCGTGATTGCGAAGAAAACTTTCACCTATTCCATCAACAATACCGACAATGCCCAGCTGATTGATCTTTTCTCCTTCGGTGTTTATGGCGGCATATTGCTTGATAATGAGTCGTACGGACAATTAACCAACTTCAATTTTGATTGCGTTGCAGTCGGTATCCATAAAAAGGGAAGCAACAGCAAAAACCGGAACTGGCAGATTGCGCAGGGATCAATTATTGCCAATTGCGGTGAAAAGGTAGAAAATGTTCATCCCATCATCATCGAAGGTGAGGGACATACAGCGCTCAGCAATGTGGAAGCTTTCTCGGGCGGAAATAATGCGCTGACCACAGTACCCGAAAACCAGTCGTGGGACTTCATGCTGATCAGGGGTGACAAAAAACTGACCGTCTCGGTCGTTGGCAGCCGCATGAGAAATTATGTTTCTGATCAGCCGATCACGATCGAAAACAAGCTGGCAGTCATTCAGGCAGTGGCATGCGTTGACAAAAAGGAGAAATTGTATAACCATATTTTTGAAGCGGAATAGATGATCAGACTAAAAAATGGGGTGCCTATGATCAGGCATTTATTTTTTATCATCCTGCTGGTGTTGGTATCCGTTCAAACCAACGCACAAAAAAGCAGCTTTCTTGTTTTGGGTGATCTGCATTATGACCTTTCAGGCAATCACAATATGGAATGGCTTGCCAACAAACCCGATGATGTACGACAGGTCAAAGAATACATCGATTACACAAAAAACAACTGGAACGATTTCATGGGAATTTTGCGACAGCAGGTTTTGACCGTTAAACCTCCTGTGAAAGCGGTGATTCAGTTGGGCGATTTATCGGAAGGGTTAGCGGGATCGGAAGAAAAAGCCGGAATAATGGCAACGAATGCGATGAAGGCGATTGATAATGCCAACCTGCCTGTTCCCTGGATTATTGTAAAAGGAAACCACGATGTTACTGGCCCGGGGGCGGTTGAGGCCTTTCAGCAATTTTACGTTCCCATGATCAGGAAACAGACCAAGCGTCCGGAAATTAACAATGCAAGTTATTCCTACATTTCGGGAGATGTGCAGGTTATCTGTCTTGATCCGTTCGATAAAGATATTGATATGGTTTCATTCCTTGAAAAAGAACTTTCGGCATCAAAAGCAAAATTCAAATTTGTGGCAGTGCATCAACCAGTGATTCCGGTAACCGAAAGATGCTGGCACATGTTGAAAGACAATCCAGGAAAACGGGAGAAACTGCTGGAAGTAATTGCCCGGCATAAAGCAATTGTATTAACTGCCCATTTGCATCGTTACTCGGTTGTGAGCCGGAATACACCTTTCGGTTCAGTTGTCCAGGTGATGGTGAACAGTGTGGTCAAAGACAGAAATTACCTGGAACCATCTCATGTGATCACGGAATATGGTCCCGCAATCGCTCAGAATGTTACCGACTGGCAACCCGAAACGCTTGAGAGCAGAAAGGCAATTCTTGCTGAAGAGGCAAAACATGTTGTCTTTTACAAACAAACCGATCTGCCCGGGTATGCAATGATTAAAACCGACGGGAAGAAAGGGACTGTTCAACTTGAATATTACGCGGCTTTTGGTAAAGAATCCTACGATAAAATTGACCTGACAGAACTTTTAAATCCTGCGAAAGCAATCGCAGCCAAAAATATAGATGCAAAACAAAATGACCTTAAATAAATAGAATGATGGAGAAGAATTTCTTTAGTAAAACAAGAATGGCTTTAAAAACGAAGTGTTTGCTGACTGCTGCACTTTTTTTCACGTTAGCCTGTTCAGCGGCGGAAATTGGCAGGAAAGATCCGGTCGACTTTGTGAACCCATACATCGGGAACATCAGTCATTTGCTCGTGCCTACATTTCCAACCATTCATTTGCCTAACAGTATTCTGCGGGTTTATCCCGAACGGGGCGACTTTACCGGCGACTTGCTAAGAGGCCTTCCTTTGGTCGTAACGAGCCATCGCGGGAGTTCAGCTTTCAACCTGAGTCCGTTCCAGGGAGATGAAAAAGAGATCAAACCGGTTATTTCTTACAGTTACGATCAGGAAAAGATCACACCCTATTCCTATTCTGTTTATTTGGATGACCAGCAAACGGAAGTTCAGTTTGCCGTATCACATCAGTCAGCTTTGTATGAACTCACTTTCGGACAGGAAAGCCCGGCTTATCTTGTGCTGAACTCACGTAATGGAGGATTGAATTGGGATGGTGAAGCAGTTTCGGGATTTCAGTCGCTCGAAAACAACACCCGGGTTTATTTATACCTGAAGCCAGAGCAATCACCTGAAAGTATTTCAGTCCTCAATGAAAACACGCTAACAAAAGGAACTGAAGCCAAAGGGAAAAATGCCTGTGTGGTACTGAAATATGCAAAAGGGACAAAAACAGTCCGGTTACGTTATGGCATTTCGTTTATCGACGAGGCCCAGGCAAAGAAAAACCTGAACCGCGAAATTCAGAATTACGATCTGAAAGCCCTCCAGCAAAAAGGGCGTGCAACCTGGAATGAATCACTTGGAAAGATTGCGGTTACAGGAAGTTCAGACAATGAGAAAACGATCTTTTACACCTCTTTCTACCGTACCTTCGAACGTCCAGTCTGTATTTCGGAAGATGGCCGCTACTTCAGCGCTTTCGACGGAACCGTTCATAACGATAACGGGACACCTTTCTTTACGGATGATTGGATCTGGGACGCTTATCGGGCTCATCATCCTTTGCGAGTGCTGATTGATCCAAAGAAAGAAGAAAACATCCTCCATTCATTTGTGGAGATGGCCGGACAAATGGAGCACAACTGGATGCCCACCTTCCCTGAAATCACAGGCGACAGTCGTCGCATGAATTCAAACCATGGCGTTGCTTCGGTGATCGATGCATACCGGAAAGGTTTGCGTGGTTTTGACCTTGAGAAAGCATACCAGGCATGTAAAGGTGGCATTACCGAAAAGACGCTGGCGCCCTGGTCGGGAAAACCTGCAGGAAAGCTCGACGAGTTTTACAAAGATCACGGATACATCCCCGCATTAAAGGTGGATGAAAAGGAAACAATCCCCGAAGTTCATTCATTCGAACGTCGCCAGCCGGTAGCTGTAACGTTGGGAACATCCTACGACGAATGGTGTTTGTCGCAGATTGCCAAAGAACTCGGCAAGACAGACGATTATAAATACTTCCTGAAAAGCTCTTACAATTACCGGAATATTTTCAATCCGAAAACAGGTTTCTTTCATCCCAAAGACAATGAAGGAAATTTTCTGGAGCCTTTTGATTACGTGTTCTCCGGTGGATTGGGTGCACGCGAAACCTACGGTGAGAACAACGCATGGATTTACCGCTGGGATGTTCAGCACAATGTTGCGGACCTGATCAGTCTCATGGGTGGAAACGAAAACTTCGTGAATAACCTCGATGCGATGTTTTCGAAGCCGCTGGGTAAAGGGAAATATGCTTTTTATGCGCAGCTTCCTGACCAGACAGGTAATGTGGGTCAATTTTCAATGGCCAATGAACCGGCATTACATATCCCTTATTTGTACAACTACGCCGGACAACCCTGGAAAACCCAGAAACGTATCCGCTCATTGCTGAACGAATGGTTTCGGAATGATCTGATGGGTGTTCCCGGGGACGAAGATGGTGGTGGAATGACATCGTTTGTTGTCTTTTCTTACATGGGATTTTATCCCGTAACTCCCGGAATGCCCGTTTATAACATAGGTAGTCCCCTGTTTGATAAGGTCCGGATGGATCTTGGCAATGGCAAATTCTTCGAGGTGGAAGCAATCGGTAATTCGGCCGAAAATAAATACATTCAGTCGGCTACTTTAAATGGAAAGCCATGGAACAAGCCGTGGTTCAGTCATTCGGATCTGATTTCAGGTGGCAAGCTGGTGCTTCAGATGGGTCCGAAAGCAAATCGCAGCTGGGGAAGTTCTGCGAATGATGCGCCCCCTTCGGCTGAAAGGGTGCAATAGTTTTTCTTTTTTTCAAAAAATTTAGATTCAATGAATTAGTTGTAATTTTAGTTGATTTTTCAATCTGTTTGTCCATAAATGACATAAATCAATTTAAACGAAAAAAGATGAAATCTAAACCCAAAGAATTGAATCTTGAAACTGGCAATGCGACCAGTCGCCGAGAGTTTTTTAAAAGAACAACTGCTATTGCAGGCGGATCCGTACTTTTGACAACACTACCTCGTAGTTTGTTTGCAGAAATCACCAAAACTGATGACCCCCGGCTTATTACCGAAACAATCAGTTATGCCGGGGTAGGTGGCCCCATGATCGCTTATATGGCCAGACCATTGGGAAACAAGAAGTTTCCGGCGGTGATCGTGATTCATGAAAATCGCGGACTTCAGCCTCACATTAAAGACGTCGCCCGTAGAATTGCACTTGAAGGATTTGTCGCCCTTGCTCCGGATGCTTTATCTCCCCTGGGTGGAACGCCTGAAAAACAAGAGGATGCAATCCCAATGTTTCAGAAATTAGACTACGAAGCAACGAAACAAGACTTTACTGCTGCAGTAAAATACCTGAAGACCACCCCCCAGACAACTGGGAAAGTTGGATGTACTGGTTTTTGCTGGGGTGGCGCAATGACAAATCATGTTGCTGTAAACGCTCCCGATTTGGATGCGGCCGTTCCCTATTATGGAAGTCAGCCAAAAACCGAAGATGTGCCAAAGATAAAAGCGCCATTGCTATTGCATTATGCCGGAAACGATGAACGGATCAACAAAGGAATTCCCGAATTTGAGGCGGCTTTAAAAAATGCAAAAGTTGAGTATCAGATCTTCATGTACGAAGGTGCACAACATGCTTTTAACAATGATACAAACCCGGAACGATACAACAAGGAAGCTGCTGATCTTGCATGGAAAAGGACAATTGATTTTCTGAAGGAAAAGCTGAAATAATCATTGAATTCCCGGATTACTCAGTCGCCAGACTTCCGCGACCTTCACAACAAAGGGTTTACAATGATTGAAAAACAGTTTGTAACCTTCGCATAAATAATTCAGACCCGGCTGACCATCAGGTGTATCGGCAAATCGGTCTTTCGGGCAGGCACCATTGCACATCTCCCTGACTTCGCAATTCATGCAATAGTCAGGAAGAAAAGCAAGTTTGGCTTGCCCGAATGCTTTTTGTGCCGGACTTTCAAGAAGCTGTGACAACGTGGTTTTGCGAATATTTCCCAACAGATGCGTCTCGTTGACAAAATGATCGCATGAATAAAAATCGCCATTTGATTCCAAAACAGGTACACCACCACAGGTTTTTTTGAAAATACAAAGCGTGTGTTCCAAACCAAATGCAGTTCGGATCGCCTCTTCAAAAACCTGGATTTTGACCGACCCGATGTCGGAAGTTTTCCACTCATCGAAAATTGCACAAAGGAACTCACCAAAAACTTTAGCTGATACTGATTGTTCTGAAACGAGGCTTCCATTAGAATTTATCTTCTCAACCAGAGGAATAAACGTAATGAATTCAGCTTTCAGGTGTTTGAAATACCGGTATATTTCAAGCGGATAAGGCGCATTCGATGAATTGACAACGCAGAGTATTTCACATGGAATTTCATAGGTTTTCAAAAGTTGGTAACCACGTAGCACCTCGTCAAAACAGGATTGACCATCTTTTCGGAAACGGTTGGCTGAATGAAAACTTTCTGGCCCGTCCATACTGATTCCAACAATAAAATTCTCTTTTTTCAGAGACAGGCACCATTCATGATTGAGCAGCGTTCCGTTGGTTTGCAGGCCATTGATGATCCTGAAATTTTCGGGCAGGTGTTTTTGCTGAAGTTCTACTATGCGTTGAAAGAACTGCAATCCGGCAAGGGTAGGTTCGCCGCCGTGCCACGAAAAAAAGATATCGGGTCCGGAAGAAGCATCAATGTGCTGAATTATATATTCTTCAAGCAAATCATCAGACATGTGAAAACCTGGACCTTCAGGATAAAGGTTCTTCTTTTCCAGATAATAGCAATATTGACAAGCAAGGTTGCACATTGCCCCAACCGGTTTTGCAAACACCTGAAAATCATCCATCGCGATTCTATAATTTTGTTACTTATTGAATCTGAATCCCTCTGAATAAATATTTATTCTATGGCTATCAAAGCATGTTGGGTTCTGAAAAAAAGCGTATTCCCCGAAATTGCCGGGGTGGCCATGCAAATATCTTTTAAGTCATTTTTAGCGAGCAATTGAAATGTGGGGCCGCCCTTCACAACGTAAACATTTCCTTCCTCTGAGCTGAAATAGAGTTTCCCGTCAGCTGCAATACCCGACGCCGTAAAAGCCTCCTTCAAAGTCTCTTTGTACTTCACTTCACCTGTCAGGGCATCAAAACATGTTAGCTGACCATTGACCTGGAGATTGTAAAGATATCCGCGATAAATAAGTGGTGTCTGCATATAAGCGCCACCTCGTTTTTCACTCCACGCAATGTATTTGCTCTTTGTACTATCCGGAGCAAGTGTAATATCTCCTGTAGCATTTGGCCTGACAGCAAATATTGGCGAGTATTTTCCGTGTGCACCGTTCAGGTAGATCAGATCATTGGCAATTACGGGAGTCGGCGTAGGAATATCACCACCGTTACTTAGCTTCCATATTTCTTTCCCTGTCCCGAAATCATACCCACCCATATTCATGTATCCATTGACAATGACCTGCGTCACGCCGCCCTTTGAATAAATTGCAGGAGTACAGTAAGTTTGAGCTTCACCAATCCGTGAAGTTTTCCAGATCTCATTTCCCGTTAGCAGATCCAATACTGTAACTGATGGGTTTTTAGGAATATCGCATTGCAGGACTATTTTATTTTCAAAAATGACTGGTGAACTTGAGTAGCCCCATTCGATTCCCGGCGTCGTATTCCAACCCGGATTTAGTAATCCCATGTCTTTCTTCCAGATCAGTTCTCCTTTGAAATCGTAACAATACAAACCTTCGGAACCAAAATTTACCACAATGTATTTCCCGTCAGTAGCAGGTGTGCAGTTGGCCTGCGATGCTTTGATGTGTCGTTTCGATTTTGGAATTCCTTTATGGGCAACACGTTCCCAAATAATTTTTCCCGTATATTTATTCAGGCAGTAAACTTTGAATTCATGTTCGGTATTATCCTTTGCTTCATCAATATCGCCATATAAGCCAACTTTGAGCGATTCGCTGTTCGTACTGTTTGAAGCCGTGGTAACAAACAGGCAATCATCCCAGATAACGGGACTGGAATGACCTAATCCGGGGATCGGGGTTTTCCATTTTACACCTTTAAAGATACTTACACTCCACTCAGAAGCTGTTTTTGCATTCTCAATAAACCCCAGTCCCCATGGACCACGGAAACCAGGCCATTGCTCATTATAAGCAGTTTGAGCCTGTAAATTTTGCTGGAATGATCCGGCGAGCATTTCATATAAGCAAATAAGCGCGATCAGTTTTTTCATAAATTAAACGAATTATAGGATTACCTGGTACAGGCTGTTCCCTGAAATTGACTTTTGAATTTATTATTGGCAACAAAAACTGACACAAATATAAGAAAACTGTTATATGATTACTAAAACAAAACCCGGCAACCTACCGGGTCATCCAAATTTTTTAAAAAGATTTCAGTTTAATATCATATCGTCCATAGCAAACCCACATAAGAACTAAAAAAGTGGTCGTTTGCCAGACTATGACCAGCAGAAAAAATAAAATGTGTTTTTGAACTCACATTAATCATCCCGCCAAGGTTAAATGCAGTTACTGATTTATGATCAACCGTATCGGCAGAATGATGATAAAGTTCTCCGCCAAGCGTTACAACAGGTGAAATATCGTATTGCATTTCCCATCCCGAAAAGATCCAGTTTTTATTACCTGTTCCGGGATTTATCCAGTAACCAATCCCTCCGTAAGTGGTTAATTTGCCCCATGATTTCTGGGCCCAAACCGGAATATAAATCTGGGCTCTCCCATTACCGAATGCATTGTTCCTGACCGTAGGTATTTCAACAATCGGGAAGGTACCGATCTGCGGACGGTTTGCGGTTTCCTTTATAAAGCGGTATTTAATTCCGAATTCGGTATTCGCGTAACCAAAATTTGCACCCTGATCGCGCGAATAAGTATAATTCAGCGGCATCAGTAAATGAACCTGAACATTTGGAATTAATCCATAGTTTACTTCAAGATGAGGACTTGTACCGGACCATGCATGCGACTGATAGGTGTTTACTGAAGATATGTAATATTCCCAATGTTTAAAATCAACCGGTTCCGGGTCATCGGTATCGAATGGCGGGCCGGCAAAGATGGGCTGAACAAAGAGCAACATCAATATGACCAATAATATGGTTGCTTTCAGAGGATGGATTGCCATTGTTCAGTTTTTTGGGGTACTCACTATTTTCGAATCGACAGACTGCCTGCCACCGCCATAAATCAGTAAATATATAAGCAGTAAGGTCATCGCAAAATCGGTGCGATATTCGTGCGCAAAAGGCCAAAACCCTTTTTCAATCAAAAGCGGCCATTTCGTCGTTACAAAAGCAACCACCATAATGATAAAAGGCGGGATTGACATTAATCGTGTAAGCAAACCAATCACGAGGCAAGCGCCACAAATAATTTCAAAAGTTCCGGTGAAATAAGCCCAGAATTCAGGATTCGCAAATCCTATTTTTAAAAACCTTCCTGTCCCTAACAATTCGGGAAATAAATATTTCTGAATTCCTTCTGTAAGGAAAATGAGGCCAACAACTAATCTGACAATTATTTCCCGGTTATCGTTTGCAGCACTAAGGATATAGGTGTTAAACACTTTATTTGTTTTCATGGTGTAGAAAATTTAGACAATTATTTTATAAAACGTTTCTACCAATCATTACAGGAAATCTCCTGTAATGAAGCATACAACAAAGAATATCAAATTGTGTTTAAAAATAAACCGGCCATTTAGGATGGCAATACAAGTCAGACAATGTCACCTTCTGAAAATGGCTGCTGTTATTCCGGGAAATGGATCCCCGATACATAAACCCACTTCCCGTTTTCGCGTTTAAAAAGGGACTTTTCATGAATTTGCTGCATCTCCCCTCCTTCCATAAACAACGCCCTGAACTCCACAAATCCGGTTTCATCCGTCACTTCTCCGTTCTGCGTATTTAAAATTACAAGTCCCATCCATTGAACCGATTCTGCCCACTTTTTAATACGCCCGATCTCTTTTGCCTTGCGTGTTTCGGAGTAGTGGCTAAGCATCAGGTAATCGCCATTTGCCGTTGTAAAAGCGGTATACCGCGACCTCATCAATTCTTCGCAAGTGGCGGCCTCCCGCTTTGAACTGATGACCGGCTCACAACATTCAAAGTACGGCAGGTTTGATCCGCAGGGACAAAGTTTATTCATCGTCGGTTTGTATTTTAATCATTGCTTTTTGCAAAGGACAATTATCGGGAATACCTCTTCCCTGCCTGTATATGGCAAGTAAAGCCACCGACTGTTGTGCATATTCCCGTCTTACAGCGCGACGTTCCCCTTTAATTCTTGCAATTTTTACATGATCGTAAGCGGTTGTCTGGTGCCGCATCCATGCAATGACAGCATGTGCCGCACGCTCCTCTATGGGAATTGTCTGTGTTCGCGCTACTGTTCCGCTGCCAACCGGAATCGCATGTAAAGTAACAGCTTTTGCAAGCTTCTTCTCCATCGTTTTATAAATCTGATGGAAGCCGAGATAATCCTCAACGGCTTTGCAAAATTCAGCATCATAACGTTCCTGCTTTTGATCGCGCCGGCTGATAGCTGAAACTCTTTTCTTTTTGTAATCGTCGGTTAACCTACTTGCCATCACCCCTTCCCGGGCCTGAACAATGGTCGTTTCGGGTGCCCATATTCCCTGAGAGATCATTCGTCGTCCCATTTTTACTTCGACCCTCCAGAATACACCTTTCGAAGTCACTTTCCGGGTAATCCCTGCATCACCAGCCGGCAAAAAAGCCCATGTGGCTGGAGGAACCAGAACTTCACCTTTCGCATTTGTCAGGTTCCCGTTTTTCCCGGGATATACAATACGTTTTTCAGGCTCCATCTCCTGTATTTTGTGTATTCCGGTCTTTTATTGCTTTCCAGCTATCTGTTATGATAAAACTTTCGTCAATGTCTTTGGTGATTTCAACCAGTAAATCGTATGGCATCGTAAGTGTCATCAGCTCTTTTGGTAATCTTCTTCTTACCGAAATATCGTGCATCCCCCATACTGCCTGCATCTTACCTTCATTCTTTAGTTTCATCGGCAATGTAACTATTGAACCACAGCCCGAAATAAAACGTGTAACAATACGATCCTCACTTTCGGGTGCATTATAGTGGAGGAGATAAACCAACGCGCTTAATTCATCGGCGTTTACGAAGAAGATGACAAGTTCCGGCGTTTCATACGCCTCAAATTCTGACAAAGGTTTAAAAACAGTCACCTTGGTATTCAATGTTTTGGGCTGATAATATTCTACAAACGATTTCGCCTGTTTTGAAGTTTTTATAAAACGTTCACCTTCTCTTCCGTTTACAACTCCGTCGGATAAAAAGCATTCAATTCCATCAAATATCCAGTCCTGGTAACCCAAATAAAATGCGGAACAATTCCATCCTGTTGTATCCTGATCAATGGCAATCGTTTTGCCTTGTGCGGCTTTATAAATTAAGGGCAGGATACAACCATTGCCTTTTGATTTGAAACTAATTGCGTTTTCAGGCCTGATTTCTGAAAAGAACATTCCAACAGGGATATTTCCAAGTCCTAATTTATCCTTAAAACCTATTGCCAATTCTTTAGTATACATACAATTAGATTAAGTTTGATAATGGTGAATATTGTCAACAGTTACTTTCACTAAAGTTATTTTATCCTTTTAGTTTTTTGAAGTTTTGTCTTCAGTTCCTTGCCTTTTGCTGACAAACGGTAGCGTTGTTCCTGATGAGTTGGAATTTCTGGAATAGTCATTTCAATATAAGCTGATTCCAATGATGGCGCAAGATAGTTTGAAACGAAATTTACACGATCTTTCAAACCCAATAATTCTTGAATCTCGGCTCGTTTAAGTTCACCATCCAAAACCAAAACAACTCTTTTTATTGTTTCCATAATTTCATCATCAGCTTGTAGGGTAGCTTGTAGGGTAGCTTGTAGGGTAGCATCTTCCGTAACTTTATCATTACCTTCACCTATAGGTTGTCCGAAAACTTGTCGGGAAGCGTGTCCGGTAGCTTTTAATGTTCGCCAAATAATCGTTTTAAAGTTTTCCTCCTGCACAAATTCCGGTTCATTCAAACCTTTCTCTTGGCATAAACGAATGATATCGCCTGTTCCAGTGCCAAAACGTTCGATATACCCGGCAAGATACATCGGTTCGGCCAACAACGGATTGGTCGGTATAGAAGCATGTGGATGACGCAACATAGCTGTATTTAAACCATAGGGCAAATTCCCGGGATTCCAAATTTCAAGACGGTCTTTAAACAACATCACCTGGACACTTCCATTGCTTGTATAATCCCGATGGGCAACTGCATTTACGATGGCTTCCGAAACAGCAGCACGCGGAAGCTCATAATCAATTGGTACCTGGTTACCCTGATCACGTGTTCCAACAGACATATCGATTTTGGACAATACAAAATCCACTGCCTGATTCACCAATTGGAATACATCTCCTTTGTATACCTGATACGCAGGAATTGGTTTTACGATATCAAAACCATGGAAATGAGCACATTTTACTTCGGAACTTATGAAAAAACGTTGCGGTAGTTTACCAAATAACATAATTGCCGCATTGCTTATCCGGCCATTCACCATCAAATTTAAATGTGTTAAAATAGTTTCAGGAGAAGTTTCAACAGGTAATGGAAATCCCCTTTTTGCTTTTGCAATATTGACAAACAGCGATATTTTATCATGATCTAAATCATCGATATTCGCCGAAGCATTCAAAGTGGCATCGAAAGGAACTGTTCTGACGTACTCTTTTTCTTCCAAGTATCTGATTAAAGATCCATAAACAGCTGATTTTAAATCTGAAACTGACATAAATTGCTTTCGTACTACAACTTGCTCCGCTTTTTTAATTAGTGCAATCTCTTTAGGATGCCTTTCCGGATTTGGATGATTGCTCAGAAATACCAGTCTTGTTTTATGATGAAGACTGGCATGATCAAATTCACGTTCAGTGGGCGAAACTCCTTCAACATCTTCAAAGCCATAGATTTTCCCGAAAAGTCCAAAGTAAATATCGCATTGTTCCACTTCTCTCCTGTAAACCGTGGAGGCAGATTGATTAATTGCCGGTAAGTTTTCGAAAATAAACGGCTCGAAAAACGTACCCAGAAGTGCATCTGTTGTCAGATAATCGAATAAAATCTGACGCTCTTCGGCAAACTCGCTCTGAACACTGCTGATAAATATTTTAATTCGCTTCATAATCCAAAATTAACAGAAGTTTCAATTTAAATATCATCGAATCCGTGAAACGGCAGATCATCGTCCGGATCGTGATCGAAAGGGCCGACACCCGGAGGATTGAAAAGCCCCCAGCGATCGATGATATAATTCCATTGATCGAATTTCGCGACCCAATCAATGAACAACAACCGGTATTCCTCCAGTAAGTTCCTGACAATCTGAAAATATTCTACATATTCAAACCCAAACATTTCGAGTGAGTGGTTCTGAATCATCAGATCGAGGGCTGCCTTCCGGATAATGGTGGCTGCTTCCATTTTGATGTCGTACAATTGTCCGGCTGAAGCCCCTGCTAACTTTACAGTTAACAGCATGGCATCTTCGAGCATGATGCTTTTCACATGCCCCAGCATTTCATCTTCTTCAGGGATCAGCTGACAAATCTGATTAACCACTTCGTAGATCTCCCAACCCTTTTTATAAATGGGAAGTTCTTTTGGATCTGTTTCGTTTTCGCCGTCAAACATTACTTTCCGTTTTTTATATTAGTTATATCAGCCTTAGAAAAAATGAACTACCCCGCTGCAAGCAGACGGGGTATCAGAAGAGCCGCAATTGCGTAGTTTTGTGCAAAACTTTGTATTCTTTCTCAATTCCTTGATCCCTCACATATTTTGATATTGTATTTTCATCGCCATGTTTACTTACTGTACTTACATAATACCCATCAGTCCAAAATTCACCTCCCCATAATTGCTTCTTTACTTCTGGGTGAAGTCGAAATATTTCTCTTGCAGTTATACTCTTCAACATCTTTATTATACTCGTTGGGCTTTTTGTCGGTACTGATTGAAGTAAAAAATGAACATGGTCTTTGTCTGTTCCTATCTCTAAAAAATACACATCATAACGCTTTTCTATTTCTAAACATATATTTTTTAGGGACAAGTCAACAGACTCACTGAAAACAACTCTTCTATACTTAGCTGGACAAACAAAATGATATAAAAGAACCGTAACATTATGGGATTTGTGTATATATCGACTCTCTTGCATACACAAAATTAAAAAATTAACGCTGCAAGCAGCGGGGAACTAACCCCAGAGAGATTAGAAGAAGCTCATCAAAACTAAATAAGTGCGCTTGCAAGAAGCGTAAATATGAGTCCGCAAACAGCAATGATAGTCTCCATGATAGTCCATGATTGCAATGTTTGTTTTTCGTTCATTCCCAAATACTTGCTTACAATCCAGAAACCACTGTCGTTAACATGCGATAAAATAGTTGCGCCTGAAGCAATTGCAATGACAATTAATGCAATATTGGGTTGATCGAGGTTAAATGCGGGCAGGATTGGCGCCATAATGCCAGCTGCTGTTATCATCGCAACTGTCGCCGATCCTTGTGCAATCCTTACAAGTGCGGACAACGTCCATGCCAGTAAAATGATTGGAATGGATGATTCTGCAATTGATTCAGCAAGCATTTTCCCGATGCCGCTGTCTACAAGAATTTGTTTTAATACGCCACCGGCACCTGTAACAAGGATAATAATCCCTGCAGGGCCAAGCGCCTTCGTACTCAGGTCAAGAATGGTTTGCCGCGACATTTTCCTCGATATGCATAAACGGATCGACAGGAGTGTTGCAATAATCAGGGCAGTGAAAGGATGGCCTATAAAGGTCAGTATCTCAGTTAATAAATTCTTTTCAAAAGCGCCACTTTTCACTCCGACGCCAATTAAAGTACTCATCAGTATCAGAAGTAACGGCGTAGAAATAATCAGCGCAATAATCCCGAAAGACGGCAGTTTACCCGACGCATCAATAATTTCAGGATTGGTCTCTGTTATCTCTTCCGGAGCCGGAATATAAATCTTCTTTGCAATAAAGCTGCCAAACACGGGCCCTGCAATTACAGCAGTTGGGAAGCCAATAATGATTCCCCAAAGGACAACCCAACCCATATCAACTCCGAGGATTTCGGAAACAGCCATTGGCCCGGGCGTAGGAGGGACCATTGCATGGGTAACTGCCAAACCCGCAAGCAGCGGTATCGCGTAATAAAGAATAGAGTGTTTCGTATCTCTTGTCAACGCATAAACGATGGGGATTAATATTATCAGCCCGACATCGAGGAATATGGGTATTCCAACTATAAAACCGGTTAACATCAGTGCCCAGGAGGCTTTGCTTTTGCCAAATTTTTTTAGCAGGTAATGAGCCAGTGATTTTGCACCACCAGAACTTTCAAGCATCTGACCAAAAATTGCTCCAAGACCCACCACTGTTGCAACAAATCCCAGCGTTCCTCCCATTCCTTGCTGAATGCTCGTAGTGATTTGAGAAAGAGGCATCCCGGCAAGAATGCCGACAAAGATCGACGTGATAAGCAGTGAAATAAATGCACTCAGTTTGAACTTCAATACCATTAGCAACAGCATTGATACGCCTGTCACTACGATAAAAATTATATAGGTTGCTGACATATTGCAGATTATTGTTTTTTAGTTAGCGGTTATTGGCATCAAGGTTCAGGTTTCAATGGAAATTTAACAATGGCATTATCACGTGAGGAACGGTAGATTGCCGTAAAAAGTTCGGCTGTTCTGCGCCCGGCTTCCCCCGTGATTGATGGTTCCGAATTGTTGCCTATTGCAGCTATAAAATCTTCTACCTGGTATTGTATATAGCGGACAGTAGGGTCACAATTATTAAACGTTTCGGTATCCTGTTTCACCCATTCTTTCAGCATGTTTTCTTCACCCGGTATGGTCCAGAGATCATTTACCGGAGGTTCGGCAACACCTGTCATACCGGCAATAAACATCGCCCCGCCATCCGTCTGAACCCCAACTGACGCGCCATTTTCGCCATGCACCTGGACTTTCCCGTAAATACCCGGCTTCTGGGAATTACTGACGACGATGTTCCCGATTGCACCGCTTTTAAACTTCACAATCGCAACCGCTGTATCGTCAACCTCAATATACGGATGATTCAGATTCCGCCATATTCCATACACTTCGTCGACGTCACCCATATACCAAAGCAGAATATCAAGCTGATGGGGAGCCTGATTGACAAGGACTCCACCGCCTTCCATCTTCCAGGTTCCTCTCCATGCATCAGAATCATAATAGGCTTTATTGCGCCAGCCCAACATCGTAACAGTTGCCAGGACTGGTTTCCCGATCTTTCCCAGTTCAATGGCATCTTTGACCCTTTTCACCGGTTCGTACCACCTCCTCTGACTTATCACGCCTAACCGAACATTGCATTCTTTACATATCCGGATGATGTCATCGCAATCCTGAAGATCAGATGCCAGTGGTTTTTCAACGAGTACATGCGCGCCGGCTTTTGCAGCTTCCTCTGCAGGTTGTTTATGAAAAGGATGTGGCGTACATACAATTACAAGGTCAACATGGTTTTCAGTGACCATGCCGGTAATATCGGAATACGACCTTGTGTTGTAAAGCAAGGCAAAATCTTCAGCCGTTTTTGGTGTTCTGCTCCAGACACCTGCCAGTCGTGCATTGGGGATATCCTGAATAGCCTTTGCATGGAGATGTGCCACTTTGCCACATCCGGCAATAGAAATATTATAAATCCTTTCAGTCATTTTAATCAGTTTAGGGAACAAGAATTACCTTATTCAGTTCTTCCTCTTTTTTGTAAAGCTTATTAAACCACAGCGCCCCTTCCGACAGCGGAACAATGGCTGAAATCTGGTCATCTACAGCTATCTTACCGGTTTCGAGAAGGTGAAGGACCACCTCATATTCGCCCCGGATCGCACAACTTCCAAGAACTTTTAGTTCGCGGGTAACCACTTTCTGAAGTGGAAAATCAATTTTAGGCGAGACATTCCCAACCAAAACGGTGGTACCACCCTTTCTTAAAACATCAATTGCCAGATTGACTGACTCACTTCTGCCAACAGCCTCAAAAGAGATATCTGCGCCCCTGTTATTTGTCAGGGCAGCTATCTTTTCAGTAAGGTTTTCTTCCGTTGAAAGAAAGGTATAATCTGCTCCGGCTTTTTCAGCAAGCTGAAGGCGCTTTTCATTGATATCAATTGCTATAATTGTTGAAGCACCCGATAACTTCAGAAGTTTCAGAATGAAAGTCCCGATCATTCCGGTGCCTACCACCACGCAGCTATCCCCGGTTCTAACTCCTGAAATATTGATGGAATGAAGCGCAACAGCCACTGCTTCGACCATTGCAGCCTGTTCAAAAGTCACATTTTCAGGTATTTTATAAAGAATGTGCTGTGGAATAACGATATATTCTGCGAAGGCACCATCTCGTTTATAGGTCCCCGGAGAGACCCCAAGCACCTCACGGTTATCGCTCAGATTATACATTCCTCCAAGCGTAAACCAGTCATTCAGCGGATAAACGGTTGAATCAAAGGTTACCCTGTCACCTGTTTTCCAATTTTTGACATCGGCTCCGGTTTGGACAATAACTCCAGAAGCCTCATGCCCCATGATCATAGGCGGGATTCTTCGTCCGGTACTTCCATCGAGGCCATGAACATCTGAGCCGCAGATGCCACAAGCCATCACTTTTACAAGAACCTCATTACTATTTATTCCGGGGTCGGAAACATCTTTGTAAACCAATTTATTATAATCTTCCAGGACAAGCGCTTTCATTCGTATATAATAATATTAAGTTGCTGTATATCTTTTGAACCGAAGGGAATAATTCCATACCATCTAAATATCCACTGATGGAACCCGAAAGAGTTTATTGACTAATGCGATCTTCGATTCATTTCATTTCGCGGTATTTGTACCATGCTCATTTCAAATATTTAGAATTAGTTTTTTATCAGGAATTACAAATGTAATAATAATAATGATTTCAGTTAAGATTTAGAGAAGGAAGAACCCAATACAATCAGGGTTGAATTTTGCCTGATCGTTTGAATTATTTTGCCGCGGCCTTTCTGTTCCTGATCACATACCTGCCAATCGCTATGCAAATAACAGCAAACCCGAAAAGGAATAACAATATATCAAAACGGACAGGAACGTATTGTGCCGCATATTCGAATGTGTGTTTTGAAAAGAAGAGTTGTGTGCCCGGAACGGTTGGAAAATGGGTCGTCATGTACAGGTAAAAGTCTTTGCAGAAAGCGATAATAACAATGAATGCCCCGGTAATCAATATCATCCATTCATGTAATTTCAAATTTGCATTGTGCCTGTGTTTCGCGAAATATAAAATACACAATGCCAGCAAAATCATCAGAACCGACAGCAAAACAGGTGCCCAAACCGGGCCAACCCACATCATGGGTAAAAGAAACAATACATCCCAATCGGATAAACTCACGGGCCAATCGATGATCAGGTACAGGAACACGTAATAGAAGATGTCCCATATGGCGAAACTATAGATAAACCATGCAAACCGTTCGTGTTTGCTCTTTCCTGCAAGCATTCCGATTCCCAGTAACATAATCAGGGTCGCCAGTTCACGGAATATCTCAGTCACTGCAACGGTATAGGAGGTTGCTTTTAGCGGGAAATGAAAACCGTCGGGGTAGTACAATTCGCGAAGGTAAATGACTACTGAACTTTCCAACATACCCATCGCGATTGAAAACAAGGTTACCCATAATAAATGATAGGATATTAGCTGGTTGGCATTGTTTTCCGAAAAGCAGTTTTCCTGAGTTTTATTCATCTATCCGAATATTAAATGATTGTAAAACTAATAAAAACAACGACTGACATCACCTACGATCAGCACATCAGGCACAAAAAATCCAAGGCAATCAGCTTCTTTTTTTGTAATGAAGGAGTAGAAATGAGGAAAAGGTGCACTTAAAACATCTTTTCAATTAATTTACAATTCGTTAACTTAAAAAATTAGGTCAGTTGATTCCGGAACCCTACATTTGCAGTACATTTTTTTTCATAAGTTTAGGTTTAGTTAGGTTGGTTAGTTTTAGTAAAAGGATGGAGCCGCCCGGTTTCGTCCTTTTCAATTTAATAAAACAGGTTGATCCCGAAAATAATTTACAAATAACGCTGATGATTCAATATTTTAAGATTGAGGAATATAGACAACATATCCCCTGGGTGGTGCCCAAAACTGACCCCAGCCGTTGCTGTCGGCTACTACATTTTGAGGTGTATTAATATCATTTCTGCCTCTCCAGGCTGCCGGTACAAATTTTGTATTCTTCCAATTTGTTATCACTCCTGAGCCATTCCATGCATCTCCCCTGTTGTTCAGCACATATACCAGTCCCTTTTGGTCTCCTGAACCTACACGCTGCATGATGTACAGATTATCATCGACATACAATACATTTGTGGTTCCGCCCGCATTCGCCTCATGAATCTTCACAAGTTCTGATATCCCGCTTTTCTGCCCTTCCAAACCAAGGTTCCAATTAAAATAATCCTGCCAAAAGACGCAAGGATAACCCTCGTGCGTTAAAATCACGGAATAGGCAAGCATTTTATCGTTGATAATTCCATTTGTTCTCACAATATCATGGTTCTCAGCAAAAGTAACTGCAGAACCGGGCCGTTGACTTACCAGTGTATCTCCGCCTGTAAGTTGCTTCAGACTAAAACCAAACGTATCGCACAGGTTTTTCAGCTTATCCCTCAACGGAAAATCGAACGCGCCGACAGGGTTATCTGTAAATGAATTGGTTTCGTTTAACCAATCGTCAATCGTCCTGATATTTTCCCAGCACTCTCCTACGCCATAAGGTTTTTGGACCTTACCATTCCTCAATGTCCTTAACTCCTGTATCGCTCTGGCCATCCAACCACCATAGCCAAGTACAAAATCGTACCTGAAACCATCAAATCCGATTTTATCCAAAAGATACTGGGCATACTCAATTAATTCGCTGTAAACATGAGGGTTCCGATGGCACAAATCGGGCATATCCCCGAATGTATGCAAATCCCATGTTTCGTAATAGCTTGGGTGAAAACAAGTCCAGTCGCGTTTGAATTTTCCGCTTGCAGGATTGAATTTTGTCCACCGTATTTTTCCGTCAATCGGGTTAGTTTCTTCGGAGTCAGCCCCGCTGTTGTGGTTAATGACGAGGTCGGCATAAACCTGCATCTGGTGATGGTGGATCTCTTTAATCAAATCCAATAGCTGATGTTTTGAACCGAACCAGGTAGGAATACTGCCTTTCTGATTAAACTCTCCAAAATCGTAATAATCGTAAGGCGAATAGCCCATTGAGAATGAGGGGTAACCTTTACTGGCAGGTGGAAGCCAAATGGCAGAGAAGCCTTGTTTGCTCAAACCTTCCATTTTTGTTTTTAAATAATCCCACCAACTTTGAGATTGATCATTGGGACAATCCCAGTAAAAAGCCTGCATTAATACGCCCATGGCTAAAAGTATGAAATTAAGAGGGGACGACTACTTCTTCCAATTTAGATCCCTTCACCATTGCACCCATTATACCGCTCAATACCAGGCTTATCAACTTTCCCTCGAGCTTTTCAGACAAAATAGGGATATTAATCGCATTATTAATCAGAGGGGTTAACCTTATTTCAAGATCAGTTGCCTCCTGACTGGTAAGGCCTTCTGAAACGTCATGAATCAGACTATAATATTCATTAGGCAATATCTTATACAATTCACGGTCAATCCATTTAACCAGTTTAGCAAACACAACAAGTTCTTTTTCCTCACTCAGAAAAGGCAGATTGATTTTTTTGTTGACTTTTTGAGCCAATGCATTAATTTCAGCGTCAGTTAACATCTCTTCCTGATTGTCCATGTCATTTGCAATGCCAGCTAAATGATCTTTTGTCAATGTAATAGGTTCCATTGTTTTAAAGTTTAAAAATTAAAAACATATAATTACAACACCGTCAGGGCAGTACATAAATATTCAATCTTACTACCGGTAATATCTCTGCAAAAAATTGTATGCATTATTTCCCATTACGCGATCAACTATTTCTTCCGGATCAATACGGTTACGGGCCTGGGTTAAATTTCCAGGGAATTGTACTTTGTAATTAAACGCCTGTTTAAGAAGATAATCAGCGAGTGTTGGGTAATCTTCAGCAGTCCAGAATCCATTAATCGGATTTATCATTCCATCGTAATCACTACCCAGGCTTTGTATGCCCCAGGCAAAAAGTCCTTTTGAATCCAGCAATTCAGCAATATGCTGTATTTGTCTCCAGGCAAGAACGGAAGAATAATACAAAACTTTCCTGCGGTCAAACCCATGCGATTTTTTCAGTACAAAATCGCCTGCTGCAACAATGCGTCTTTCATCAAGTTGCAAACCAAAAAGACCATTGGTTGCTCCCACCTTGGTAATTTCATCATCATAGAAATTGATATCTTCCTGCAGGAATAGGTGATTGTCCATTTCATTGCCCATAACTGCACCGTGACTTATAATTACAGGAATGTCCTCATTTTTGTATTTTGTATCAAGCAGGTTAAAATACTCAAGCCGCGATTTGCGGCTCATATGTTTGATGTCGATCAAAATCCTTTTGTTATCAGAATTATCGAGCAACTTATCCAAAACATCTATGCCTAGCTGAGTAAATCCCTCATTCATTCCATATTGCTGGTTGGTAGCTTTCCTGACAATACCCGTCAAACTTTGGGCGTGGCCACACAACTCATTATAAAAATGATGTGCAAGACTCATAAATACAGGACGATGACTCCAGTTTTTCACTTTATCGACGTTGTTAAGCACGTAAACCGGATTGGCAGGATTTGTCTCCGGATGAATGCCTGTTCCAAATACGTGACCGCCTTCAATTGAGACAATTACTGCTATCGAATTCGCTCTTTTATCGGCAATTGTGTCCTTGTTTAGAATAATATCAACATCCGTTGCATTCTTAGCTATCACATATTGATACTGAGCCCTGTCAGCAAGTTTCACAGTGGTTCCATCCAATTGCTTCAGGTAGTTGTATTCGTTTTCGAGATCCGGAAAATAATCGGTGATGGATTGAATAAAGTCGATGCGGTTTTTACCAACGGAGGTTATAAAGTTCAGCAACATGTCGTTGAAGTCGCCAGTACCGAGCTTGTTGTCAAAAAATCCGCGCTCTATTGGATATAGCGTAGCAAATACAATTCCAGTATTTCCAAAACCCATCGCTGAAAAATTGCTCTGCCGGTATTTTACAATACCCCCCAACAGATCGATGAGTTTATCGAATAAGTTGGGGGGATCGTAGTACCAGATTGAACTGTTGGAAAGCGGGTTTTTACTATTTTGTTTTGACGGGAAGCTATGCCCGTATGATTTCATCGTCGGATGGCTATGGATGTCTGCAAAGTAATTCATGGTAGTATTATTGATTATTAATATTTACTCCAACTCTTTGTTCAGAATTTGGGGTTCGTTGATTCTACTTTTTATCAAATAAACGACCCAATAAATTAAGCGCCTGCCTTATATTTATTTAGACCCAATACGAATAACGAATACTTTTAGTTTCAATTTCAACCTGAAATTTTAAATATTTCTAGTTCCGGTGATTTCGACTTAGGATCATCGGCCTTTAATTTACTTATTGTTGAACTAAATTCAACCAATTTGAATTATTACCGCTTTCTATTCCGAAATATTGTTTAGTCTTATTATTTTTGCGTTTCAACTGTTGTGAAGAATCATGATTTTATCAATCAAATTATTAACAGATTATTCTTTCACTATCATTTTTAATCATTGTTTCCTTTTTAGGCTCGTATTATGAAAAAACGCACCAAAATAATTCTTGTAATCGCTTCTATTATACTGGTAATCGCAGTCTATTTGGGTTATCAGATCTATAATATGGTAATGGGAAGCGAACCGATATCCGGGAAGCAGGAAACGATTCCGACTAAAACGACTTCACTTCCGCCTCTTACAAAAGGGACAGCTGATTGGCCAAATTGGAGAGGTGCTAATTTTGAAGGAAAAAGCGCCACGACCGGGATTAAAACGGATTGGTCGAGTGGACTTGTCAAACTTTGGAGCGTCAACTACTTGTGCCAAAACAAATCCACTGCAGCATGGTCAACTCCTGTAGTTCAGGGTAACAGGTTAATCGTTCCGGGGCGCGACAGGAAGAATGATTTGGTTTTTTGTATAAATGCAGACAACGGAGAACTAATATGGACAGGTTCCTACGAAGCCAATGCAGAATCAAGTCATGGCCCTGGTTCACGCGCAACACCTTTTATTGATAACGATCGGGTTTACACATTCGGCCGCAGCGGTGATTTGGTTTGCTGGCAGCTTGAAGACGGCAAACTCCTTTGGCGGAAAAATGTAAAGGATGCCGGCGGAGTGGAACCTTCGTGGGGCTTTTCAACAACACCCCTTGTGTTTGAAGACAAGGTTATTGTTCAGGGTGGCGGAAAGGCATTGGTCATCGCCTACGATAAATTAACAGGTGAAATACGCTGGAAATCGATGGAAGGTGAAGTTGGTTATGCGGCGGCGATTACGATGAATATCGAAAATGAAACGAAGCTGATTATTTATCATGGCAAAGGACTTTCCTGTCTGAACCCTTCGGATGGAAAACCTTTGTGGACGGCTCCATGGCCCACAGAATATTGCGTGAATGCAACCACGCCCATCGTTCACAACGATGTAATATTTCACACTTCGGGTTACAAAATGGGATGTGAAGCAATAAAAGTTACAAAGAGTGGTTATTCAGTACTCTGGAAAAACAACAGCATGGAGGCGCAGCATTCCGATCCGGTATTGATTGATGGCTGTATTTATGGTTATTCAGGCGAAAGCGGCCGGAATGTCGGCCAGTTTAAATGCATTGAATTGTCTACCGGCAAAGAGATGTGGAGCACTAATTCTATTGGCCAGGGAACAACAACATTTGTTGACGGACACCTTATTTGCCAGGATTTAAAGGGAAACCTGTTTCTCATAAAACCAGATCCTTCGGCGTTTAATAAAGTCGGTGAGATAAAATCGGCCCTGGCAGATGTGAAAAACCCTGCATGGACAGTTCCGGTTGTAGCAAATGGCAAAATATATCTTCGTTATATGCAGCAACTTGTATGTTATAAACTGGACTAACGAGTAACAAGAAGGAGGTATTTCTATTTGTACTGACAATGGTAAGCCACAGGTGCTACCGCTTTTACCTTGAACCTGACATCTTTTTTTACTTCAAATATTTCGCCTTTGGAATAGGTTGTCCATTGACTTTCACCCGGCAGCATCACCTGGAGGGTTCCGCCTGTTATCGTCATGATCTCAATTGTCGAAGTTCCGAATTCATATTCACCGGCTTCCATTACACCGACTGTTGCTACGCCTTCTTCATTTTCGACCGCAATCGATTTTACGTTTCCGCCAAAATATTCGTTTACCTTTAACATTTCCAAGTTTTTTAATTTGATTTGCGGCGCGTACAGAGGTATAGTATCAACTGAACCATGTAGTTGCGCCTCTTGCTATTAAATTTTATGCCCCACGGGTTGCTTTCTCTTCGTTCTCTTTCCAGGGGTTATTCATATACAGCTCTTTCAGGGCTGAGATGATTAATTAATTATCTGATTTTATAGCAGATCACTGGCTAACTCAGCCAAATAACTTCGTTCACCTTTCACAAGATTGATATGCGCAAAAATATCCTGTCCTTTCATCCGGTCAGTGAGATAAGCCAATCCATTCGATTGCATATCGAGGTATGGAGAATCAATTTGCTGAATATCACCCGTAAAAATCATTTTTGTCCCTTCGCCGGCCCTGGTAATAATGGTCTTCACTTCATGAGGGGTCAGGTTCTGAGCTTCATCGATAATAAAATAACAATTGGATAAACTTCTTCCCCTGATGAATGCAAGCGGACTGATCACAAGGCGATCGTCTTTCTTAAGATCCTCAATCATTTTGTATTCAGAACTATTCTGATTAAAACATCGCTTAATGACTGCCAGGTTATCAAAAAGAGGCTGCATATATGGTGACACTTTTTCTTCTGCATCACCTGGCAGAAATCCAATGTCGCGGTTACTAAGTGCCACAATGGGTCGTGCCAGGAGAATCTGTTCATAGATGCCATGTTGTGCGATGGCAGCAGCCAGTGCAAGCAACGTCTTTCCAGTACCTGCCTTACCTGTCAGACTTACCAGCTTGATCTCGGGATCAAGTAGCGCATGGATCGAAAAAGTCTGTTCCGCATTTCGGGGTTTAATCCCGTAAGCTGTTTTTTTATCTACTCGTTCAAATCGTTGGCGGAATGGACTGTAATGCGCCAATACGCTTGACCGTGCGCTTTTCAGGATGAAAAATTCATTGGCAAACGGCGGTCTTTCGATAGCCGCTTCTTCAGTTGTCAGGAAATTATTCTCGTACAATCGTGCAATCAACAGATCGTCGTATTCTTTGTTTTCACGTATTCCCTGATACAATACATTTATATCCTGAACTTTATCATTTTTATAATCTTCCGATTCGATGTGCAATGATTTTGCCTTCATCCGAAGATTAACATCCTTTGTAACAAGGATTACTTTCCGGTCTTTGAATTTCTCCCTTAAATATTCCGTGATAGCCAAAATACGATGATCAGGAATATCTTCGCGAAACGATTCTTTCAATTTTTCTGAAAACGGTTTACCAGTTTCAATCGTAAGTTTTCCTTTTCCTGCTCCCAGTGAAATGCCCCCGTTAAATAGCTCATTGCCAACAATCTCGTCAAGTACCCTTACAAATTGCCGTGCCTGAAAATTGATCTGGTCATTTCCTCTTTTGAACCGATCCAATTCTTCAAGTACTGTAATCGGAAGGATCACATCATTGTCGTTGAAATGATAAATGCACTCGTGATCATGCAGGATCACATTGGTATCAATTACAAATACTTTTGATTTTGGCATGGTATTCTAGCTTTTAATGCGGCCAAAAATAGATAAAAAAAGTCCGGTTTGTCGTTTTGCCCTTCGATATTTATCATCTTTGCCATCGATTTTGTCAACAAACACAGACACTATGCAAAGCTACGACGAAGTAATCACCTATTTATATGATCATCTTCCTTATTATCAGCGATCGGGACCTGCTGCTTACAAGGATAATCTCGACAATACGATCGCACTTGACGTGATGTTCGATCATCCACATCATAATTTTAAGTCAGTTCATGTTGCAGGAACCAACGGAAAAGGGTCGGTTTCGCATATGCTGACCAGTATTTTAATGGAAGCCGGCTATAAAACAGGTCTTTATACTTCACCTCATTTGAAAGATTTTCGTGAGCGAATCCGGATCAATGGTGAAATGATCGAAAAGGAGTTCGTCGTCAACTTTGTCACGGAGTTTCTTAACCGGAATCGGGAAACAGGACTTGAACCTTCCTTTTTCGAATTGACCGTAATGATGGCTTTTGATTATTTCTCTAAAAACAAGGTAGATATAGCGATCATCGAAGTTGGTTTAGGCGGGCGACTCGATTCAACCAATATTATTCATCCTGAGTTTTCGGTGATTACAAATATCAGCCTGGATCATACCGCTTTATTGGGCGATACACTCGGAAAGATTGCGCTCGAAAAGGCTGGAATCATTAAACGGCGTGTACCGGTTATTGTAGGTGAGACTCATCCCCAAACAAGTGTGATATTCAATGGCATCGCACAGGAATTATCATCGCCGGTTGTTTTTGCTGACCAGCTTTTTAATCCCGGATTCGGTCTTAATTCATTTGATGCCCGCCAAATCTTTAACATCCGGAAAGGTGGGAAAGTTATTTACGAAAATTTAAGACTCGACTTACTCGGCAATTATCAGGCTAAAAATATTTGTACCGTATTGGCTGCCATTGAACAGCTTCGCGATCTCGGATGGAAAATTCCTGAAATCGCCCTGAGAAAAGGATTGGAAAAAGTCGTTGAGAATACAGGCTTACAGGGTCGCTGGCAGGTGATTGGAGCCAATCCCCGTATCATTTGCGATACAGGCCACAACGAAGGAGGACTTCGCGAGGTGGTTGCACAGATTAAGAAGACGCCCTACAAAACACTTCATTTTGTGATCGGTATGGTCAATGACAAAGACATTGCAGGAGTTTTGAGTTTACTTCCAAAAGATGCAATTTACTATTTTACAAAGGCTTCGATACCCCGCGCACTCGATGAAAATCAATTGATGAAGATCGCTGCTTTTTTCAATCTTCAGGGCAATACCTACCCTACCGTAGCCGAAGCATTGGCCGCCGCCCGTAAAAATGCGGATGCTGATGATATGATCTTTGTTGGCGGCAGTACGTTTATTGTGGCAGAGGCTATTCCGTGAAAAAATCATTACAGACCTCAAAGAGGTCGTATGTTTATAGAAAAGTGATCTATCGAGAAATACGACTCCAGCCGGAGTCGTATAGCGGATTATATTATTATTTTCTATAAATATATGAAACCGCTGGTTTCATGATGGCTATCTGGCAAATGCATACTTTTGTTTCTTTCAAAAAGGATTACGTTTAAAAACTGAATCAAATAATAAGTTGATCAATCAGCATGGAAAACTACTTCTCCAAATTTTTAAGTTACTTACTTGACGTTCTGCAAACGACATACAGCCAACTCTTTATTCTGTTTGGTCCCTTGCTGATTTTGATTGTTTTGCTTAATCTATCAGCAATCTTCACCGCGCGGTTAAGTGTTCGTTTTTGGGGCAGGAACTTTTTTTTATATGGATTTGGCTGGCTCGGATGCTCGGTGCACGAGCTGAGCCATGCTTTTTTCGCGCTGATCTTTGGTCACAAAATTTCGGAAGTCGCATTGTTTGAGCCGAACAGTAACGGCGAATCGTTGGGCCATGTGAGTCATTCGTACAATAAGAGGAGCATTTACCAGAAAACAGGGAATTTCTTTATCGGTATCAGCCCGCTGTTGTTCGGTGGTATTGTATTGTTTCTTTGCGTGTTGCTTCTCTATCGGTTTGATGTTACCACACTTTCCACCTTCCGGATTTCGCCCCATGTTCTCACCGATTTAAGTCTTTTAAAGCAAATCGGACTGAATATCTGGAACAGCCTGATTTCCTTTTCTTCGATTGTATTTGTGGGTTCGGCCGCAGTCTGGTGGAAATCAGCCTTACTGATCTATATTCTTTATTCGGTTGGCAGTTCGATGACCTTAAGTAAATCGGATGTCGGAAGCGCCATCTCCGGATTCCTGTGGCTGATTATTATTTTTCTCGTATTCAACCTAATAACCTTGTGGATTGGCAATTTTGTGATTGATTTCCTTGGCCGTATTGTCGGTTATATCTCGGGGTTTTATTTCCTGCTTATTCTCTCAATGATCGCTAATCTTCTGTTTATCTCGGTTCTTTTTCTTCTGAATCTTATTAAAGGTCTGTTTGTTAAAGGATAATCAGAATACGTATTGGGTATCAATAATCAACATACTATATCTTAGAAGATATCCGAATACAAACTATTTCAATTACTTGCGAGCGGTAACCGGAATGCTGCCATTTCCTCAGTGTTGCGAACAACAAGAACGTCGCCCGCCATTGCCGGGTGGTTCCATGTCTTACCCTTGATGGCCGGGAATCGTGCAAGTTCTTTGAACCGTTCAGCGGTTGCCTCGACCAGCGCAAGTTCCCCTTTTTCCGACAACACCAGTAGTACATCCTGATCAGCCAGCAGGATCATCTGTCCTCCATAACGCCCACCTTTCCATTTCCGAATCCCTTTTTCAATATCGGCACATGCGAGCATAGGTCCTTCAAAACCGTAAACATGACCTTTGTGAACAACGAAATCGTTAAAGTTGGGTTTTAACTGATCTGAGGTCCATCGTTCTTCGATGCGCCATCCCCCTGATCCATTTTTTATTGCGTAACGACACATCCCTTTTATATCACCTTCATCAATCAGAATCTCGTTATCAGTAAGCAGTGCCGGCTGAACAATGCGGGCACCTTTCAGCGGGATGTTCCACAATACCTTGCCGTCAACTGGTGCGTAAGAGGTTACTCCTGCCCCATTCATAAATATGACCTGGGCCGTACCATCAATTGTAAATAATTGCGGAGAGCTGTAGCTTTCTCCACCGTCAGCGCCTGTCCAGCGCTGGGTGCCATTTGCAAGATCGTAAGCAAGAAGTTTACCTGCCAAAGCAACAACAACCACACTGTCAATCACCAGCGGCGAACTCGCGTAGCCCCAGCCGGGTATCTTTACATCCGTATCTTTTGCTACGTTTCGCGACCATACAACAGTTCCATCGCGTTCATTCAATACATTCAGGATTCCTGTGGCACCCAAAGTGTAAACGCGACTATTGCAAAGTGTTGGTGTTGAACGGGGACCTGCGCCGGCATGCGCGTCCCAGAAACGTGTTTTATCGCTGTGCTGCCAGACGGGCTCACCTGTATCCCGGTTGTAGCAGGTAACCATCTCAAATTCGCCACGCTGTTCCTGTGTGTAAAGCAATTCACCATGCATTGCAAAGGATGAACACCCAGGTCCGACAGCTCTGCGCCATAGCTGAACCGGTGGTGTCTTCGACCAATCGGTCTTTACCATAACGTTATGAACAATGCCATCCCGGTTATTCCCCCTGAAACCTGACCATTCGGCTGCTGTTTTCAATGTTGTTAAATCCAATGGCGTTGTTTTAAGCGCCTCAGCTTTTTCGAGTAACCGTTCTTCTGCAGTTTTTGCCCATCTCCATGCAAAATCCTGGCGTGCTTCGCCATCCATCCCGTCTGAACGCAGAAACACCCAGAATCCCGATGCGATCAGGATGGTGCCAACCATTGTTATTCGTTGAAGTCCTTCCGATAGCCAACGACTGGCTACGGCCCATGCAACAAAAGCCAGGCTAAGCACCGGGATGGAATAGAACATGAACATCATTCCCATCATTGCGGTGTCAATCGACTCGTGGACCAGTTGTTGTGTTACTATAAGCGCTATTATCATCAGCACAACCGCTGTCCAGCGATCGGGCCGGGGTGCGCGGCTGAAGAATAACCACCAGATAACGATTGCGAAGCCGCCGACAACTCCACCCAACACGCCGATTTCTGTAGTTCCCGGTATAAAAACGGGGATTACAAACCGTAGAAACCATTGTAAAATTAAGATAACAATACCTGGCCAAAGCCTGAGTTGCTTCTTTTGAGCCTGTTCAAGATTGCTTGTACTTGTTTCCATATGATCAGCTTTTAGATATCCACTTATTTATCCAATCCACCAATTCTATCTTTTATCGTTCGGTTATAGCTGCTTTTGATCCATCCGTCATCCGAAGATAGCTATTTGTATTTACAGGAAGAAAATAATTACACGGATTATTTTCTTATGAAGTGTAGTTGTTCAAGTTACTAATTTCCTTTCAACGAAGCACTGAAATCCGACTTTAGGGCACTATTATTTGAAGCTATTTTTCTTTGATTGTATTCTTCAAATCCATTTGTTCATGCAGTATTCCTATGATTTCCACTTCAATTTCGTCTATCTTTCTGTAAAAAATGATGTGACTTCCTGCTTTAAACCCCAATAAGTTTTCTGTTACATCTGAATAATTCTTACCAAACTCAGGGTTATTTGCAACTTCCTTACAGTTTTCCAAAAGCATAAGATAATATTTGTCTGCTTGATTTTCAGACCAGTAGTCAAACGTATAATTCCAAATTCTGGCTAAATCATCAACTGCCTTATTGGTTAATTTATACTTAGCCATTCAATTTCTTTTTAGCTTTTAATCCTTCCAAATGTGAATCAGGATCGAAATCATAAGCCACCCCACTTTCAATCCCTTCCCGAATAGCTTCCCGTAAAGCAATAATTCTGTTTTCTTCCGCTTCCAAAAGTCTCAAGCCTGCCCTGATAACCTCACTTGCATTTTTAAATCTTCCGACAGATATTTTATTTTGAATAAAATTATCAAAATAGTCTCCTATTGATATTGAAGTGTTTCTACTCATAGTTCACCAATTTTATCCACGAAGTTACCAAATATTGGTACAATTACCAAAACCGTTTCATTTTTTATAATCCAGACTACTCATCGTTTGCAACCCACTCTTTAAATAGCTTTTTGATATATACCTTGTCCAGATAACTTTGATTACCTTTTCCTTAAACCTTATTTTACAGGGCTACCTGAGTAGAAAATCCGCGCACACAGCTCACAACTTTATTACATTATTTGGGGTTGATCGTCTTTTGTTAGAATTTGTCTTCATTAATAAACCGCTCATAAATAAGGCAATAAGGTTTGGTTATCTAATTGCTTCCGTTTCTGCTCAGGTTTATTTCTTTAAAATAAGGTTTTTAAGACATCGTATCCGAGTAGTTCCAGTTTGAAGTTTCGTATTTATCGTTGCAAACAACTGATTACTAACTCCGCGTTTCAACAATGGGGATCATGCAATAATTCTGTTTTCTTCCGCTTCCAAAAGTCTCAAGCCTGCCCTGATAACCTCACTTGCATTTTTAAATCTTCCGGCAGATATTCTATTTTGAATAAAAATATCAAATAGTAACCTATTGATATTGGAGTGTTTCTACTAATAGTTCACCAAGTTTTTCACGAAGTCACCAAATATTGGTACAATTACCAGTATGTGTTTCATTTTTTGCAAGTGAGTTTCCTGATAAACTTCACTGCCAGGCACCGCTTAAAAATACGGTTTCCCGTCAACGAAGAAACGAAACCCGACTTACGGATAGCTGTTATTACGGCCTGTTTTTCGGTCTGTCAGGCAAGTTTAATTGTTTGATCGAGCAACTCAACATTAAAGTTAACCTTTGCATTTAAGGCTTTAAAAACTTTAATTATTGTTTCAAACCTTGCATCCGTCAAGCTGTTCTCTAACTTGGAAATTTGTGCTTTCTTAACACCGACAAGAAGCCCAAGTTGTTCCTGTGTCAGGTTCCTGTCTTTGCGCGCTTGTTTGATTGCTTCTCCAAGTAAATCAAGTCGCAACTCGTTTTCAAATGCTTCACGTTTAGGCGTTCCCGGTTTACCTATATGTTTGTCCAACATTTCTTCCAAACTGTATGTTTTCAATGCTTCCGTTTTCATGACTATTGACTTTTTTGTTCAAAATATAACTTTCTCAAATTCTCTGCCTTCTCAATTTCTCCGGGTGGTGTTTTGTCTGTCTTTTTAATTATTCCATGCGTTGATATCACAACTGTTTTATTACCCCCGGTCTTGTCCCAAAAAGCAAAAAGCCTGTAGTGTGCTTTGTTAAACAAGGTTCTGAACTCCCAAATTTCACCTTTCAGCTTTTTAAACAGTTCTTTGTCGTTAGAAAATCTGGCTTTTTGAATGTTGTAGTAAATTTTTTCTCTCGCCTTTTCATCAAGATTATCTAAGAACACGGCTGCGTCTTCTAAAAACTGAACCTGAAATTTTTCAGTCATATTATAAAAGTTTATACAAAGATAAATGTTTCTTTGTTAGGAAACAATGAATATTCTTTGCAGTCACTTAAACCTAACAGTATAGTCTCGTATGTCCTCGCAAGAGTAAGTTTCCAGATAAACTTACTCAAGGCTACCCCGATAATTTGATTGAAAATAAGCGATGGCCTGTTTCTCATGTTCACAGAGTTCTTTCAATAACTCTTCGTCCAGTTCTTTATCGGCGACACATGAATAGGAAAGTGTATTTTCTTTTAAATCCAATGCTTTTTCGATAATGTATTTGACTCTTTTAAGATGAAATTCTGAAGTAACCACGATTATCTTTTTGAAATTATATTTTTGGAAGATGGATTTTGATTTTTCAACATCCTCAACAGTGTTAGCACTTTCTATGGATACACCTAAAAATGAATCCGGAGAAACTGATAATTCTTTTATTAAAAAATCTTTGGCATATTTCCAGTGTGGTTGATTCGTATCGTTGAAATGCTTGCCGAATCCGCCTGTCAGAAGAATCTTAAATCCCGGATGAAGAGATAACACTTTTGCTCCTTGTATAAGTCTTGTTTTTGCTAACAAAGACAGGTTCCCATTTTGATCATTGGGTGCTCCCAGGATTAGAATGCAGCCGCTTTCCATACGTGTTTTCATTCGAACAGTTCTACAATGATTTTATTTTATTCTTTTGTAATAGTTATTGTACCCATCACTCATGTTGTAGTCGCTTAAAATCAGCGTGTCATTCCCCATGAAATATATATCTTTCTGAATAAATGAATAGTTCGTTTTAGCGTCTTCATCAGGGGTGAAATTGATGACTGTCTGACTATTTTCTTGTTTGATAATTCCTATCTTCCCGATTTCTGTTACCTGGTTGTCGTTAATTAGTGTCTGTCTGTAATATATAAAATATATGAATATCAGGCAGGTATCTTAGGTTTATCAAAATCTTCTTTGTATCTTGTTTCCGAATTAAAGATAGCTTTTACTATGAAAATATTTAACGACCTGGTGTTGAAA
>JANXZJ010000152.1 GCA_025355585.1 Mariniphaga sp.
ACTACATAGCCCTGATTATTCACTTCATCAACCCAGAGTTGTTGAGGAGAATTCAAACCACTGCAGACAACGGTGGATGCTGCCCGATTTGCATTCGTTAGATCTACTTTCAGAAGATTTCCACTGCGTTCGGTAACATAGGCCGTTTTTTCATCTTTAAAAACTGCAATATCTTCCGGATTGGCATATCCTGAACCTATACGGGCATAGGCTGGATTAAGCTTATAAGTAACCCATTTTATAGTTAGGTTATAGTCGTAGTTTATTACCTGGATCTTGCAATAGTTGCCTTCTCTTGTCTGCACACAAAAAACATCTCCGTTTACCAGTTTATTGCTGGCATCGTTATTGGCTGGAATTGGATTTGTCGTATAAGTGTAAGATTGCATGGCTGCTGGAGTAACAGCGGTGAAGTTTACTTTGCCTAAGTTGACAATCTTCGCTCCTCCCTGTGGAACCATTTGCCGTTGTACAGCAGTCATTTGTTCCCACCATAGATCAAGTGTTGCTGCTGGTGCCAGCATTGAACCTGTTTCACAATCAAACAGCCAGGTCCCGTTTATGACGGTTGTTCCTTTTGAAACGATTGATGCCATGGATTGTACAAGATCTAGTTTAGAAATAAAACCTGAATATTCTACAAATACAAGTTGGTTTTTGTTATTCAGGTAGCGGGATCCAATGGCACCGCCCAAGCCTCCGATTAATTTCTTCATGATAATTGTGGTTTAATATTTATTGATACTTAAATATCTAAATGAATTATTTGAAACCGTAATTAATCCGGTATATGTGTTTACGTAATAACTACGGCTAATTGTCGTTTAAATCAACCGGTTCAGGTCCTTGAGTAAACCATTGTATTAACGAATGGAAATCTTCCATTTTAACCGGATATTTAAACTGGTTACGTTTTTCTCAACCACTCATGAGTTGGTGCTCATGTTTGCCTCCTTTCTTTTTATGATGACACAAATATTTTATCGGGTCTTTTACGAAATCCGGTTAAGAATGGTTATCAATAATGATAGAATTATTCATTAAATTTGTTATTTATACAGCAGGTCGGGAATTTTAATTCAATATTGACCTCCTTTGTACATCCTTTCTTACTGAATATCTTGAATTTGTTAGCAGGAAAAGTTCTAATTCTTATCAACTATGAAAAACAACAGTTTACTAATAATGGTTATTTTCCTTTTTAGTGGATGCATTGAAAATTCACAAAAAACGAATGATGAGGAAATAAAAGCCTATAATATTGATTTTAACTGGGGCGAAGGTGGTCCGAATGGTTTTGCCAGGCCGGGGTTATGGGCTGATGCAAATCCTGTGGAGCATGTGAATTGGTATGCAGCGTTGGGATGCAATGTGATACAATCGTTTGCCGTATCGTGCAACGGCTACGCATGGTATAAAAATGGAATTGTTCCAGAGCAGCCTGGATTAAAATATGATTTTCTGACCGATCAGGTAAAGCTGGCACATCAAAAAAACATAAAGGTGTTTGGCTATTTTTGTGCAGGATCCAACACAAAATGGGGGCAGGAACATCCTGATTTGAGCTACGGAGCTCCATCAAGTCCTCATATTCCATATACAAAACAGTACCTCGATTATCTTTGCGCTTCAATTGAAGATGCAATCAGGAAGACCGGTATCGATGGCGTGTTTATTGACTGGTTATGGAATCCCGGAACCACAATGGAACCATATCCTCCATTGGCATGGATGGATTGTGAACAGGTAATGTACAGTGAATTAATGAATCAACCATTCCCGGGAAAGGATAAGATAACCCCTGAGATTGAACTTCAGTTTCGCCGGAAAGCAATTGACCGCTGCTGGAAAAGAATTCGGGAAACCGTAAAGAAGACTAAACCCGATTGCATTATTTGGTTGACCTCCTGTCAGCTTACAAGCAAAGATATTGCCGGATCGGATATGCTTAAAGAGGTCGACTGGGTGCTGAATGAGGCCGGTGATATTGCCACCACGGAAATCGTTCGCAGCATGTTGGGTGAGAACACGCGTCTGGTTACCTGCCTCGCAAATTGGAACGGACAAGATCCTGCAAAGGTTATTCCGGCCGCAATAAAGGAAAAAGTCGGACTGTACGGTTTTACCAAACCGGTCTTGGGATCAATAATGCCGCCGGTAGATTACTATCTTTCGAAATCTGTTGATAGTTTAAAAGGTGATGAACGAAATATCGCCGTGTTGGCCCGGGTTTACAATAATTTGCCTTTTGATTATGTAAGAAAATAGTTTTATTGCGCAAACTTATTTTTATATCTTCGGCCTTTCAAATCCCGAATCATGTTTAATAAGTTTTTTGGCTGCACGATCTTTTTTTTCTTATTTATTCTTGTTGGAGCGAAAGGCGCAGACCTTTCTTTTAAAAATGAAAAAGTAGTTTCTCCCATTTTAAAAAAGGACAGTTTATCTTCTGTCGGAACTGTAAACCGGAATTTTCAGATTCATGCCAAAAAGACAAAGGGGATTATAAAACTCGACGGAATCATTAATGAAGAAGATTGGCTGATCGCCGAGCAGGCAAAAGATTTCTACATGGTTTTGCCTTATGATACAGGACACAGCGTTGCAAAGTCGGAAGTGATGATGACTTATGATGACAAAGCTTTCTACATTGCCGTAATTTTTCACGATACCCTTCCCGGAAAGCGTCCTGTCGAATCGCTAAGAAAAGACTTTGTTTTTGGTAATAATGATAATTTTCTGGTTTTCATTGATCCCTATAATGATCAGACAACTGGTTACTCGTTTGGTGTAAATGCTGCCGGTGCAATTTGGGACGGTACCATGAGCGGAGGTGCAGCCGTAAATTTGATCTGGGACTGTAAATGGGAATCCAAGACCAAAAACTATCCGGACAAATGGATCACAGAAATGAGAATCCCCTTTAAATCGGTGCGATACAATCCCCAGGTAGACCATTGGAATATACAGTTCTCACGTCAGGATTTGAAATTAAACGAGAAATCGGCATGGGCACCTGTTCCAAGACAATTCCCAACAGCATCGTTGGCCTATGCAGGTGAGTTGAAATGGGAAACGCCGCCTCCAAAATCGGGGCTTAAACTCGCGCTGATCCCATATGTTTATGGAAGTGCTTCCCGCAATTTTGAGAAAGGGGAGGATACCCGTTACCGTAAAGATTTCGGCTTTGATGCAAAACTTGGACTGTCATCATCACTCAATCTCGACCTGACGTATAACCCTGATTTCTCGCAGGCTGAAGTCGATGACCAGGTAACCAATCTCGAAAGGTTCGAATTGTATTATCCGGAGAAAAGGCAGTTCTTCCTCGAAAACAGCGACTTGTTCAGTAATTTTGGAGCAACAAATATCCGCCCTTTCTTCTCGCGCCGGATTGGCCTTGATGCACCTGTAAATGCCGGAGTCAGGCTAAGCGGTAAGATCGGACAGGACTTGCGCATTGGCGTTATGGACATGCAAACAGGCGTTGAAGGCGATTACCTTGCACGGAATTTCTTCGTGGCTTCGGTTCAAAAAAAGATCTTTTCGAGGTCGAATATTGCGGCGATTTTTGTCAATAAACAGCAACTGAATATCCCTGCCGACTGGACAGGAAACGACTATAACCGGGTGGCCGGACTTGAATACAACATGGCAAGCCGGAATAATTTCTGGACCGGAAAGCTTTTTGGGCAAAAGTCTTTTACACCAAAAGCAAATGCAGCCGAGGAATATTCACAGGGGTTGAATCTGGCTTATTCGCGAAAAAATTACCTTCTTGAGTTTCTGCAACTCTATGTAGGGAAAGATTTTAATGCAGAGACAGGCTATGTACCGCGGCGCGATTTTGTGCAGATCAATCCGCGTGCAACTTGGAAGTTTTATCCTAAAAACGGACCACTCGAATACCACGGGTTATTGGGTGAGATCAACAATCTTTATAAACCTGAAAATAAAGAACTAACCGACAAGGCTGTAGGTTTTGATTATTTTTTCCAGTTCAAGAGCAGGGCCCGTATTGATATAAAAGGGAACAGCCGTTATGTTCTTCTTCAACAGAATTTCGATCCGACAAATAAAGGAGCCAATTTTCTGCCGGCAGGAAGCAGTTATAGCTGGAATGACTTTTCAGTCATCTACATGTCGGATAACCGAAAGATACTTAAATACGATTTTCAGACGGGTTACGGCGGATATTTCAATGGTAACCGGTGGTTTGTCCAGGGAACGTTTAATTACAGGTTTCAGCCTTATGGCTATATCTCTTTAATTTATAGCTATAATGATCTTGCATTACCCGAGCCGTGGAAACGTACAAAGTTTTGGTTGGTTGGTCCCAAACTCGATATAACATTCACCGACAAACTGTTTTTTACAACCTACGTGCAGTACAACCAGCAGGCCGATAACCTGAATATCAACGCGCGGTTTCAATGGCGCTATAAACCGGTATCCGATTTATTCCTTGTCTACACCGATAACTATTTCCCCGGAAGTATGAATGTCAAGAATCGGGCGCTTGTTCTGAAACTCTCATACTGGTTCAACTGACCGGTTGATTTTAAGTGTTGTTAACTAAAGTCAAAGATCAATTAATTAACATTTTCTGTTACTTTTGGCGATTATATAATCTATGTTGATATGGCTATTCCAAATAATGAAAAACAATTGAAGTTGGATGAACGTTATCTGAGAATGGCAATGATTTGGGCTGAAAATTCGTATTGTACGCGTCGTCAGGTGGGAGCACTTCTAGTCAAAGATAAAATGATCATTTCGGATGGTTATAATGGCACGCCATCCGGATTTGAGAATGTGTGTGAAGATGAAAATAACAAGACAAAACCTTACGTTCTTCATGCAGAGGCGAACGCAATAACAAAGGTGGCCAAGTCGAACAACAGCAGCAATGGTGCAACGTTATACGTAACTTCGTCACCATGCATCGAATGTTCCAAACTGATTATTCAGGCCGGAATAAAAAGGGTTGTTTTTTCGGAACAGTATCATATGAATGACGGTGTTGAATTGCTCGAAAGGGCAAAAGTGGAGGTCGTTAAAGTTGATCTTCCCTGAATATTTTGAATAAAGAAATAATTGTTTAAGATGGATAACAGAACTCGGAAATTAGTGATTTGGATGCCTGTCTTTTTGGCGCTGGCCATTGTTGCAGGAGTTTTTCTTGGAGCCAGACTTCAAAGCAGGCTTCAATTGAGCACCCGGACAACGCAGGCAAATGGTGCAAATAAGGTTGGACTGATTATGAACCTTATTGAGGGAAATTATGTCGATACAGTGGATTCGAAAAAAATAATTGAGGCCGCTATTCCCGAAATGCTGAAGCAACTCGATCCTCACACGGTCTATATCCCTGCTAAGGATATGCAGGAAGTGAGCGAAGAGATGTCTGGAAACTTCAGTGGAATCGGGGTGCAGTTTTCAATCCAGAACGATACAATAATGGTGATTGATGTCATTTCGGGAGGACCTTCCCAAAAACTGGGGATCAGGGCCGGTGACCGTATTGTCAAGGTAAACGATTCAATCATGGCTGGCGTAAAAGTGACCAACGAAAAGGTTCTTAAAAAGCTTCGTGGTGATAAAGGTTCAAAAGTGAATGTCACGATCGCACGCAAAGGATTTGCTGAACTTATTCCTTACACAATTACACGTGGCGAGATTCCGCTTACAAGCATCGATGTCAGCTATATGATTGACAATAAGACGGGCTATATAAAAGTGGGTCGGTTTGCAGAAAAGACATACGAGGAGTTTATGACCGGTGTTGACAAGCTCGAAAAGAGCGGTGCTAATCAGATCATTATCGACTTGCGTGGAAATCCGGGTGGTTACCTGGGCGCTGTTATAAAAATGGTCAGCGAATTTCTTGATAACGGAGAACTGGTTGTTTACACCGAAGGACGTACTCAACCCAAAAGAACGTTCAATGCCGAGAAGAAAGGATCGTATTTAGGAAAGAAAGTGGTTGTGCTTGTTGATGAATATTCAGCTTCGGCCAGTGAGATTTTTGCCGGAGCTATTCAGGACAACGACCGTGGTACAATTATCGGGCGCCGCACCTTTGGCAAGGGCCTTGTGCAGGAGCAGATCCCGTTTTACGATGGTTCAGCCATTCGTTTAACCGTGGCGCGTTATTACACGCCGGCCGGTCGTTGTATCCAGAAATCGTATAAAAAAGGGTTGGATGATTATTACGGCGACCTCAACCGTCGTTATGCGCATGGCGAATTCGAACAAAAAGACAGCATTCACTACAGCGACACCATTAAATATTACACGCGGATGAAAAGAGTCGTTTATGGTGGTGGCGGAATTATGCCGGACCTCTTCGTTGCGGCTGATACGACAGGATTCTCGCCATATTATCTCAAGATAACCCAAAAAGGACTTGTCTATCAATATGCATTCGACTATTCGGATAAATACCGAAGCGAACTTGGTAAACTGAAAACCGGACAGGAATTTGAGACCTATCTAATAGGGCACAACATTCTCAATTCATTCACCGAATTTGCAGCTAAAAAAGGAATTGCCGCTGACGCGAAAGGAATGGCTCTTTCCGGAAAAATAATCGAGACACAGCTTATGGCTTACATATCGCGCAACATCATCGGAGAGGTTGGCTTTTATTCGGTAATCAGCAGAATCGATCCGACGCTTAAAGAAGCCATGAAGGCGTTTGATAAAAAAGAGATGCTGGTACAGTCGAATTAGCTTATATTTAAGTGAAAGCCTGACTTGTTCAGACCTTCACTAATTCTTCAACATAGAAACCGCGGGAACAAATAGTTTTCGCGGTTTTTTTATTCCGGAACTTAAAATATAGTGCAAGGGAACCCGGATTTAAACTGCTCATTATTAATGTTGTTATTACCTGATAAGATAATTCTTTTCCATCACCTGTAACAATCTATCTTTTCATGCGTCTTATTATCTGAATAGCTTAACTGAAGAGATGACGATCAAAGATTACAACCGGGCTGTAGATGCATGGGCTGACGGGCTTTACCGATTCGTGCTGAAGAATCTTTCCGATTCAGAAAAATCGAGGGATATTATTCAGGATTGTTTCGAGAAGATGTGGGTGCACCGCGAAAATATTGATGGCGAAAAGGTGAAAGCTTACCTTTTCACGACGGCCCATCATACGATGATCGACTATATCCGGAAAGCGAAACGCGAAACTTCACTCGACTGGAAGAAGGTCGCTGAACCCGTATCTCATCATGGATATACTGACCTTCAGGAAGTGTTACACGCAGCGGTGCAACGGTTGCCCGAAATTCAACGGTCGGTTGTAATGTTACGCGATTACGAAGGTTATTCTTACCGCGAAATAAGTGAGATTACCGGTATTACCGAGGTTCAGGTAAAAGTGTATATTTACCGTGCCCGGATATTTTTGAAAAGCTATATTGGACAAATTCAAAGTGTGGTATAAAATGAGGATTACCAGGTCAAATTACGAAAGTTATTTTCTCGATTTTCTCGAAGGAAATCCGGATCCATCCATCATGGATGAATTCCAGGTATTTCTGAAAGAGAATCCCGATCTGGCGTCTGAACTCGAAACAGGCGACTTCATCATGTTGCGGTCAGGTGATGATATTCATTTCGAAGCAAAAGAGAAACTTAAAAAGTCGGTCAGCGATCTGGAAACAGCATTTCAGGAACAGGCCGTGGCTTATTATGAAGGTGATCTTTCGTTGAGCGAACAGAAAGACTTTGAAGCTCATCTTTCCGAAAATTCGGTTATTGCAACAGAGGCACAACAGTTTGGAAAACTGAAACTGGAAGCCGACCAATCCATTGTCTACGCAAATAAAGAGCAACTCAAAAAGAGAATTGTATTGATCCCGTTATGGATGAAGGTGGCTTCGGTTGCCGCCATGTTGTTGTTGGCCTACCTGCTCTTCCAACCGAATATTGGCAAACAATCAGGATCTGTACAACTGAGTGGTAATTTCGAAAGTAAAACGCATGGTAATAATGTCTCGCCTGATGTAAATTTAAAAATTGAAGATCAGGAGAAAGAAAAAACGAACCCTGCAGTTACTCCAAAGCCGATTCCTGCTAAAGTGCCTGTCAGGCTAAAACAGACACCTGCGAATCAGAAACCGGAAAAGAAGGTGGTTCCTGTACCCCAGTTACGGACGCCGGTAACTATGCCCACGTTGCTGAAACCGCGTGGTATCTCGTTTGGCCAACCCGATGATGTCGAATTGGCGGTGATGACCCTTAAAGACCCGGCCCTTGACTCAAAAGATATGGAGCTGGCTGAATTATTAAAAGTGCAATTGGCAGCAATGCGCTCCAGCGACGACCGCGAATTATTATCTACCGACCATTTGGGCTTGTCGGGATTGCAATTAGTTGCCCGATTGACCGGAAAAAGACTTACCGCCCGTAAGGGAAATGACGGTGCCATACATTCTGTCTCTTATAACTCGCGCTTACTCGCCTTTTCGATCCCGGTGAACAGGTAATAACGTTAGGTAAACGGCCAAAGCCGCATAGCGGCGACCAATTTGTAGAAACCTCAACGTTTAACTAATAAATCCCAGGATTATGGACAAGAAACAAGAAGTGCGTATTAAGATGAGCAGAGCCGTTTCGGGAATTTTAAGCGGTTTTGAAGAAGTAGTGAGCAAAACACCGGGCTTAAGTGCCGCACAAAACGAGTTAGATTACCTGATTGGAGAAACGGAACGACACAATCAGGGGCAGCTGCAAAATGGCACGGATCTTACATCAAAAAAGAATAATGCACGGGTCGCATTAACTGCCGGCACCATTAAGATCTGTGCAGCGCTGGCTGCCTTTGCAACTGTCTCTACCGATCAGGAGCTCAAAAAATTCAAGATTAAATACCAGCTCAACGACACGGATATTAGCAAAAAGCGCGATATGCAACTGTTTTCGCTCGCTTATACGGTTTATGGCGATGCACTTCCATATGCAGCGTTACTCGGTCCCTATGTTGAGGCCGATGAAGTAACTGAACTCAAAGATCTGGCTGACAATTTCAACGAATTGCTTCCACAGAAACGGACCCAACAAAGCAAGAGTGTTCTCTCGACGCAAAACCTTGAGGATGCCATCGCCCGGATTGATCTGTTGCTCGAAGATACGATCGATGTTTTGGTAAAGCCCTGGGAATCGAAAGAACCCGATTTCTTTAAGGCGGTCCGAAATGCGCGTATAATTGTGGATGCCGCTTCGCGGAAAACTAAAAAACCCGAAGAGAAACCTGTTGCAATCCCCGAAAAGTAAATAACGGTTGCAATTAACGAAAGAACCTTGTTGGCGTAAAATCCGGCAAGGTTTTTCTTTTTTTATCTGAAGCAGATAACTGATTAAGAGGGTAAATGCAACTAGAATCAAAATGCTTGTAAATATGCAGATTATCAACAAATAATTTTACAGGTGATGATTTGTTATTGTTTAAAACTATGTATGTTTACGGGAGCAATAATACGCAACGGATTTCACGGACCAGGATATTTAAAAAGACAACCTGAAAGGTTCGTTAACATTATAGGCAATTTTAGACAGATAATAAAGACATGGGAACTTGGGGAACAGCAATAAAAGACAGTGACGCATTTGCTGACATCTATAGTGAGTTCTATGAACTTTACAACAAAGGGGGACAGCCTGACATTATCTCAAAAAAAATTACCGATGAGAATTGGGAGATGCTGGAAATTGAAGAAGAGAAACATAGTTTCTGGTTTGCTCTTGCTCTTGCACAGTGGGAAACCAAATCGCTTGATCTGAAAGTTCTATCAACAGTTGAAAATATTATAATTTCAGGTGCTGAATTAAAGCTTTGGCTAGACCTTGGAGCAAGCGAACAAGACATAAAAAAAAGGAAAGTTGCCATTGACAAGTTTTTAGAAAAAATAAAATCTGATAGACCCAAAGCCAAACCACGACAAAAAGCAAAATTAAAAACTCCCATATTTTCAACTGGAGACTGTCTTGTCTTTAAAATAAAAAACGGTAATTATGGTGGTGCTGTAGTTTTGGCAACTGACTCAAATCCCGAAACAGCTTCTAATCTAGTAGCAACGACAAGACTAAATCAAAAAAACAAACCTAGTCTTCAAGACTTTGAAAACGCGGATGTTCTTATCTGCAATTTTGGGGAATGGAAAGACAAACCAAATGTTATATGGCATATGCCTGACCTTTACTATAAAGACTATTCTGACTTTTATGAACTCATTGGTAAAATTGTTGTTGATTTTGCTTATGACTCAAAAAATTATGACGGTAAAGGTTATCTGTTCCAGCCATCTTGGACAGCAGGATGGAGCATGAATAGTACTGCTGAAAAACAATTCGAATCGGAATTGTCAATCGCAAAACCGTCAAAGACTATAACTATTAAACAGCTGACTAAAAAGGACAAATGGTGGAAATTATTTTAATAAAAAAGGCTTCTATCAGCACCCATACGCTAGTAAGTAGTTTGTGCTTTTTAAATAAGAAGAGCCACATTTCTATAATAAGTTCATCAATAAATCATGCCCTGCGCCGAGTTGTAAAATACTATGCCTCATATTATGAAGACCGTACTTAGAACAATTTTTCTTTTTCTGACAATTAACTCGTTTGGACAAAACAAGCAGTCAGAAGAATATGGATATAGGCACTTACAGATAAATTACAAAGGTGACATTGTTGATATTCTGATAAAATCAAAAAAAGGAGAGGAACAAAAAGCAAAACCATTGCTCTTATTCTGTCAGGGTAGTTTACCACAACCGTTAATAAAATTTGATGAACAAGATGTGTATGGCGTTTTCCCTTTTAATCCGGACAGTTTAACGATAGATTA
>JANXZJ010000197.1 GCA_025355585.1 Mariniphaga sp.
TCCTGATTAATTGTTTTTTGCCTGAACCAGACTATTTCCCCGTCAATAATATTTTTAAATTTCAGTCTGAGCAGGTCGTTTAGATTAATCCCATTGCAGTAAAAAGAGAATACCCATAAATCCCTCCAAATCTCTTCCTGAGGTATTATTGGGTAATTAAACACATCGATCAACTGTGATGATGTTAATGCCAATTTTCGACCTGTTCCTTCCGGGATCTGATATCTGCCATTGCTATTTAGGACAAATGGATATTGAGCCTGTGAGATGATTCCATCCGTTTTAGCATCATTAATAATTGCCCGAAGTGCTCTCATATACATAGAGATTGTTGTATAGGTCTTGCCCTCATCTAAGAGATGAGTTTCGTATTTTTTTAACCAGTCAGGAGTGATGTCTGCAAATTTGAGGCCTTTATTTTCAAATTTTTTAATGCTGTTAAGGGCACACGAATACCAAACAGAAGAACCAATATGCTTTTCTTTTTTTAATTTCTCAATTTTATAATCAAACGCATCAATGATGCTGTCTTCGGTTCCTCTACTAAGCATTTTATGCAATACGTCGAAAGTAAAGCCGTTGTTATTGACAAGCTCAACTATAATTTCTGTAATCTTCTTAAAACCTGTTTGTATTGCGGATCTTGTTTTTAATAACTCTTTTTTCCTGGTTGTGGGAAGTGACTCCCAATCTTCCACGGTCAAGTCCATGCATGGATAATAAACCTGCTTCTGCAGATAGGTTATGCGGTACTTAATAGGGTACAATAAATTCTGTTTATGTCTTCGTTTATCCAAAATAACAGAGGCAGTAATGCCTGCAAAAGAGAAGTTTTCCATAACCGTTTTGTGTTTCATTTGCATACAATTTGCATACAATTTGCATACAAATATAGTAATTAAATGAAAAACACAACAAAAAAATAAAAACAAAAAATTGTAAAATGCTTATAAATCAGTATGATAAATCACTATTTGCAAATGTATAAAAACATATAAAAAAGGATAGTTTCTGCCTTACAAGCAGAGGGTCGATGGTTCGAACCCATCAGTTCCCACACTAAAAGCCAGATAGTTACGAAAGTAATTTGTCTGGCTTTTTTCTTTGGTTTAAATCTCCATTTCCGAAGTCTGCCACAAATCACGATCCCTTTTAACCGGTGAAAATCACTTAATGGTTCAGGTTTCCAAAAATGGTAAACAAGACACAAATGACATGTCTGGTCCCATCACTGTGTAAGGATTCCCCTACAAAAAAATCAGTATTTCCCTTACATACCATCCATTTAATAGAAAGTACTTTTATAATAGAATATTAGCAGGCTGGCACCATTGTACCAGTCGGCAATCATCCGGGTTTGATTCATTAAAGCTAGTAAATGATTGTTGTTCTATGTGCTCATATTTAGATTGTTGAGTTTTATAATAAATCTTAAACGATTAAAAAACGTTGAATTCTAAAATCTGATCCGGCGATCGAAAACATTAAAAATGAACGAATCTGCGACACGGAAGTGTTAAGGGAGATCAGGAAAGCAAATAAGTCCAACATATTCATCAGACTAACTTTAATTCATCAGACTATTAACATCGATTGGCAATTCAGGCAGGCACTGTTTATTTTTTTCTAAAGTAATGAATTTGAGAAAGAAGAAAATCACAATAGGATCAAAATGACAATTGCCTTAATTATTTGAATATTATAGAATATGTTGATAAAATATTATTTGGATAACTTATTAAAAAAACAAAAACAAAAAAACCAGAAATTAAAAACACAACAGGCAAGCTGCATAGCGACCCGCTTTGTTTCCATTACCAGGTAATGGAAACAATGATTATATGCTAAAAGTAAGAAACGGAATTATTAACTTTTAATATTTCAAAAATGAAGAAAATACTGATAATCTTTTCAGTCATATGCATGATGGCGGTTTTTACAACCAAGGTCATGGCGCAGGTTACCCTAACGGGCAATACAGCTGGCGCAGAATTAGTCACGGCGCTTACAATTACAAATACAACTCCTTTGCATTTTGGTGTATTAGCTATTTCGGCGAGTGCAGGATCAGTTACATTGAGTACTGCGGGGGTGCGTACTCCTACAGGATGCACCATCGTTGCTTCAGGTACCCAAAAGACTGTGGCAAAGTTTGATTTAACCGGTACATCAGGTGCTACTTATTCTTTTACACTACCAGCAAGTATTACAGTAACTAAAGTTTCGAGTACGGAAACTATGACTATTGACAATTTTGTGGTTAAGGTGGATGGTGCAGCACAAGTAGTGTATGGCTCTATTGGAACCTGCACACTTACAGCAGGCGCTTCGTCAATTTTAGTGGGCGGCAAGCTTAATATTGGGGCTACCCAGGCATTGGGTGTTTATGCGGGAACATATACTGTAGTTGTAGATTATTTATAATTAAATTAAGTTCATTAATTTCAACAGGGGAAGGAAAGGTTTACGGACCTTCTCCTGTTAAAATACTGGTTCAATTAATAAATGACAAATTTTAGACTTCGGAATAAATGTTATTAATACTACCATGAAAAGATTCTTACTGCTTACTCTTATAGTGACCCTAACCTTAAAAATGTTCGCACAAGGTGATTTATTGATTACTCCAAAACGTATCGTGTTTGAAGGCAATAATCAAAAAGCAGAACTTAACTTAATGAACACCGGAACTGATACAGCAATCTATTCCATTACGTTTCGAAATTATAATATGACAGAGCAGGGTAAGTTAGCCCTGATTGAAAAACCTGACACAACACAAATGTTTGCAGAACCATATCTTCGTGTCTTTCCGCGGCAGGTGACTTTAGCGCCGGGTGAAGGACAGGTAATTATGCTGCAATGCAGACGTACAGCCGATATGATAGCTGGCGAATACCGTTCCCATTTATGGTTCCGGGATGAAAAGAATTATGCACCAATGGGAAAAGAGAACCAATCATTAGATCAAAATCAACTGAGCGTGTCTGTAACCGCCATATTCGGAATTACAATTCCGGTGATTATCCGTATTGGGGCATTGAGTGTAAGTGCCACGCTGAGTGACTTAAAATTAGAAACGAAAGAAGATACTATACAAAATCTCAAACTCACAATTAACCGAACAGGAAATATTTCTATAAACGGTAAGCTGAAAGTCGAATATATTCCTTCAAAAGGCAAATCCTCTGAGGTAGCCTTAATGAATGTTGGCATTTATACAAACCTGAATAAACGGGATATTTCTATAAAGTTAAACAAACCCAATGGCCAGGATTTAAAAAGCGGGAAGTTAAAAGTCCGCTATACAAGCCCTGATGATGCTAAATATGTGGTTTATGCAGAAGGCGAACTTGATTTGGGGAATTAGAAATTTCAAAGAAGATGGCGATGAAAGTACAGAACACAAATACTTGCTTTTTTAAATGGTTGTTTTTAACGACCGTTTTATTTTTGTGTGCCTGCTTTTCATATGCTCAACCTGTATTACCGCAGCGAACAATTACTGTTACACCAACGCAGGGAATTCATTTTGGTACGTTTTGCCTGACAAATATTTCCGGAGGAACAATTACGGTTGGATATGATGGAAGCCGTAATAAAACCGGCGATATTGCACTTTTGACGAAATCACCCACTGCTCATCCTGCTATTTTTGAAATTAAACTCTGTGAAGGCCGGAATGTGATCATCAATTTTGATGTTACTACGATCCTGAGCGGAAGTAACGGAGGAACGCTTACACTAAACCTCGGGCCCACCGAAAAAGGAATTAACGGTGCCAGTTTCCTTACAAACAGCGATTGTAACTTTATCACACCATTGCGCATGGGAGGCACATTGCATGTACCCGGTACCGCAATTCCAGGAACCTACACAGGTAGTTTTGCAATTACATTCAACCAGCAATAACAAATGAAAAATCCCGGTTATACAGGCAAAGTTCTACTAAATTGCAAGTTAACAGGGAATTGTATGTCTGCATTTTTACTTAAAAAGATAGGACTATTGTTCATTTTATTTTCATTTTCGGTATTTGACGGCAAGGCACAAGCGACTCTAAATGCAAAAGTTGATGTCCCGTTATTTGCTTTCGACGAAATTCCGGTGAGGGTAATGATCGAAGGGTATAAGTTATTTTACATCGACGCTATCTACGGCAATAACAAGCTACTATTTGTGAATATCGAAGATCTGTTCAATACGTTGAATATCCCTTGCATTTCATCACTCAACGGAAATAGCATTGGTGGTTTTATCGAAAAAGAAAGTCAAACCTATTCCATCGACTTTGATAAAAAACAGCTAAAAATCGGAGGTAAAACAATCGATATTAAAAATGGAATATTAAAAGAAACTGGAGCGCTTTACCTGGAGACCTCCGTATTTTCGGAAGCTTTCGGAATAACAATGACATTTAATTACCGGGCATTGACTATTTTATTAAAATCGGAGTTCGAGCTGCCCATCCTGAAACAATTGCGTATCGAAAAACAGCGCACGAATATCTCGAAGATAAAAGGAGAAGTAATTGCCGATACCATCGTAAAACGGGACTATCATTTATTGAAGTTTGGAACAGTTGACTGGTCGTTGGGCTCTTTTCAAACATCGAAAGGACCGGCAGAACATCACCTTGGCTTGGGTATTGGAACCGAACTGCTTTATGGAGAAGCAGATGTAGCGGTCAATTATTACAGCCAGTACAAATTTGATAATCGTCAGTTATACTATATCTGGCGCTGGGTCGATAACGATAAGACATTTATTAAACAGGCGCAGGTCGGCAAGATCTCCAACCAAACCATATCTTTTATCAACTCGCCGATCATTGGCGCTGTTGTCAGGAATTCGCCCACCACCATTAGAAAGGCATCGGGGTATTATACAATTAATGAGTTTACTGAACCAAACTGGAGCGTAGAGCTTTACATCAATAATGTGATGGTCGATTTTACAAAATCCGATGCATCGGGATTGTATCAATTTAAAGTGCCCATTGTTTACGGCTACACTACGTTGAAATTAAAATTTTACGGGCCTTTGGGTGAGGAACGGACTGATGAACGGACGATAAATGTACCCTATTCAGTAATGCCGGCCCGTGAATTTGAATATGGCTTATCGGGAGGAATCCTGCAGGACAGCGTTTCGAGCCGATTCGGAAGAGCGGAATTCAATTACGGTGTCAATCGGTTTTTAACGGTAGGTGGTGGCCTTGAATATTTGTCCTCGATCCCCAACAGCCCATATATTCCATTTGCCACAGCCACTTTACAACCATTTAGCAAACTGACAATTAACGCAGAATATGACCATGGCGTAAAAACCAGATTTTTGGTTAATTACTATTTAAAAAGAGATCTTCTGTTAGAGATTGATTATGCCAAATTTGTGAAAGGACAACGAGCTACCTTGTTCAATGCTCCCGAAGAACGAAGAGTAAAGTTGTCAGCACCTGTCAGATACCGAAAAGTGACCGGATTTGCCAAATTGGATTTCATGCAACGGTTGTATGATGGATTTAACTATAACCAGGGCAGCTTTATGCTTTCGGCATATTTTCAGCAGTTTAGCGCCAATTCGTCTACCCAGGTCAACTGGATCGGCAACCTTTCGTCGTATGTGATCAACGATTTTGCACTTTCGTACCGAATGAAAAATGGAATCACGATACGCCCGTCTGCCCAATATAATTTCAGCGAAGGCAGACTGATCACGTGTAAATTAGCACTTGAGAAATACATACCGAGGGGGAATTTTTCAATTTCATACGAGAAGAATGTGATGTATAACGATCATTTTTTCAACGTCAACTTCAGATATGATTTACCTTTTGCACGCACCAATCTTTCTGTTTCGCACAGTCGCGGCAATTTGATGACTTCGGAGAGCGCACAAGGGTCCCTTGCCTTTGGTGGCGGGAATGGATATGTCTATGGAAGCAACAATCCATCAGTAAGTAAAGGGGGTATTTTGCTCTATCCTTTTCTTGATCTGAATCACAATGGCATTTTCGATCCGGGTGAGCGTATGGTAAAAATAGCCTCCGTAAGTATTATGGGTGGTAAAGTCATTTTTAGCAAGAAGGATTCAATTGTACGAATTCCTGATTTAAATGCTTTTACCAATTACCTGGTCGAATTCCAGGATAATGATTTGGAGAATATAGCCTGGCGATTCAGGAAGAAAGTGTACCAGGTGTTGATTGACCCCAACCAATTTAAACGAATTGATGTTCCGGTCGTTTCTGTTGGTGAGGTAAGTGGCATGGCCTATTTGAACAAGGATAACGCACTAAAGGGAGCCAGAAGAATATTAGTGAAATTTTACGATAAAAGCAGCAATAAAGTAGTTGGAGAAACGCTTTCCGAAACGGACGGATACATCTATTTTCTTGGACTTGAACCTGGAGAATACATTGCCAGAATTGATCCTGAGCAGCTTGCAAAATTAAATGTGGTTTCCTGGCCCGAAACGATTTCAATTAAAATATCCCAGTCGTATGATGGAACTATTGTGAGCGGCTTAGACTTTACGCTTAGTCCCGCTAAAGAAGTGGAAATGGATAATGCGAAAAATGGCACCTTGATTGATTCCACATCTGTTGTTCCGCCTCAGGCTGATACTTTAGAAATTACTCCTTCTGAACCAACCACTGAAAAGATATCAATCATCGAATATGAGGGTAAGGTGCTTCAGATTGGGGCTTACCGCATTAAGTCATACGCATTACTTGCTCAGAAAAAAGCGATGAATCGCACTGATCAGCCGGTTATCCTCATATATGAACATGGACTGTATAAAACGTGCATAACAGGTTTGTCAGGAGAAAAAGAAGTCGGCAAACTCATCGCTATACTATCAAAAGATGGATATCCGAAGGCTTATTTCAGGGACCTTTTAAGCAAGGAGAGTCGCGAAAAGAAAATTGACAATCAGCCATATAGTGCAGTAATCCAGGTTGCAGCCTTTAAAAATAAGGATAATGCGGTCAGGGCAAAACAGAATATCACGAAAGCATTCGATCATCCGGCAACGATGACATTTCAAAATGAGTTCTATATTATTCAAATCTGGGGATTCACCAACAGGAATGAGGCATTTGAATTCGTGCCAAAACTTATTGAGATGGGATTCCCCGGAGCATACATCGTGCGGGTTAAACAGCGTTAAAATGAATAAAAGTTTGAAAAGCATTTCTGTTTTTGCTGTTGGAATAGTTCTCCTATTTGCCATCGGCCTGAATGCAAATGCGGTAACACGGACGAGTACTTCATCAGGCGGTCCCTGGTCAACAGGTTCAACCTGGGTTGGTGGAACTGTACCAATTTCTACCGATGATGTCGTAATTGCAACGACTGGTGCAGGGGTTGTAACTACATCTGCCTCCACGACATGTAATAGTCTGGTAATTAATAGCGGAGCCATTCTCACGTCAAGTTTTAATTTTATAGTAACAACTACAACAAATATAAGCGGTACAATCAATTTTAATTCCTCAAGCTCTAGCTCACGTACAATAATTTTCACCACTGATGTTACACTTAATAGCGGTACTGTCTGGACAGAACCTTCCACTGGGAATGGTGCTAACAACATTTACAGCTTTGGAGGCAACTTCACGAACAATGCTACCACATTTAATGCTTTAGGAACAGGAATACATACCTTCAGTGGAACGACAAAAACGATAAGCGGTTCAACAGTCACCTCAATAGGCAGTGTGACAATTTCAGAAAGTCTGACAAATTCCGGAACGCTTACTGTCAGAACAGGTCTGATCATTACAGGAAGCCTAACAAATTCAGGGACAATAACTGCCAATGCCAGCCTGTCAGGTGCCGGAACATTAACCAATGGCAACGGAACCACCGGAACGCTCAATATAGGAGGAGCAATTTCTGTTACTACCCTTTCTGCAATAGCTGTAAATAATCTCGTAAACTATACAGGTGTTGCACAAACAGCCAAAGTAACAACCTATAAAAATCTTACGCTATCGGGTTCCCTCGCAAAGACATTTGCCACGACACCTACAGTTACCGGAATTCTTTCAATGGAAGGAACTGCAACTATTATTATTACAACAGGAGTAGTAACTTATGGTGGAAGCGCAACACTTCAATACAATACTTCAACTGCCAGAACTGCTTCGACAGAAGAATGGATAACGCCATTCGTAGCAACGGGTGGAATAATCATCAAAAATACGGGTGCTATTACAACTCCGGTTGCTGTACAAATCGGAAACAATACGAGTGTTCCGCTGAATATTAACAGTGGTGCAACCTTAACACCGGGCGCAAACCTGTTGACTTTTCACGGTGATTTTATAAATGCAGGAACATTGACAAGCGGATCAGGAGGGATAACGATTGCAGGTACCGTATCTGCACAATCTATTGCTGGTTTTACAACAACCGGAACAGTTACCTTAACCAAAACAGCAGGTACTGCAACTTTGCAGGGAAATATAAACGGAGGACCACTGACTATCAATGGTTCGGGTGGAACCTTAAATTTGGGGACTGCCCTGACACATACCTTTACCGGAATTATAACATTGACTGCCGGTACTTTAAATGGAGGTAGCAGTATCCTCAACGAAACTGCGGCCAGTACCACCGCATGGAATGGAACAGGATCTGTTTTCAGCGCGGGTACCGGAACTGTGAATTTCAGTGCCCCCGGTACTCAAACGCTTTCGGCGACTGCTACAACATTCAATAACCTGATCATTTCCAATTCGGGATTGAAAACATTTTCGAACACCCCAACAGTGAATGGTGTGCTCTCTATGGAAGGAAGTGCAACAGTTTCTGCTGCACCAACCTATGGATCAAATGCAACGTTGCAATTTAATACTGCCAGTTCAAGAACTGCTGGTACAGAGTGGATAACTCCGTTTGTTGCATCCGGTGGAGTTATTATTGCCAATACCGGAACAATAACTTTGAATGCAGCCAAGGTGTTCAATTCAACGGCACCTCTTACAATTAACAACGGCTCATCATTGGCAATGTCGACTTTTTTACTCACATTAAACGGGAACCTTATAAATAATGGAGGGACAGCAAGTGGTACCACAGGGGGAGTAACATTAACTGGAACTGCGACTCAAAACATAGGTGCTTTTACGACTACCGGAACTGTACTGATGACAAAAACCGGGGGTGTTGCAACTTTTACTGGGAACGTGAACGGGACAGGGCTAACAATTAATGGTTCCGGAGGTACATTGAACTTAGGTATTGCATTAACACATACCTTTACTGGAGATATTACCCTAACAGCCGGAACATTAAATGGAGGAAGCAGCACCCTCAACGAGAATGTGGTTAGTGCGACAGCATGGAATGGTACAGGAAGTGTATTTGTACCTGCATCAGGGACTGTTAATTTTGGTGCCTCAGGAAATCAAACATTAGCAGCTTCAGGATTATCATTTAATAATCTGGCATTTTCAGGTTCAGGCAATAAAACACTTTCTTCAGCTACAACAATTAATAGTAACATATCTATTAGTGGAACTGCAGTAGTTAATCTGGGATTGGGTAATCATTCCTCTTATTCGCTAACGCTTGGCGGAAGCAGCCAAACCGGGGGGACATGGGGTGGAACGGCTGCCACACCTACTTATGTTAATGATACTTATTTTCTTTCAACAGCAACCGGTGTTTTAAATGTAAATTGCGCTGCACCATCGGCTCCAACAAGTGGTGGAAATCAAACTATTTGTTCTGGTCAGACCATAACTGCACTCTCGGTAACCGTAGGAAGCGGTCAAACAGCAAATTGGTATTCTCTGGCAAATGGGGGGACCCTGCTTGCAACTGGTTCTTTAACCTATACTCCTTTGGCAGCAGGCACTTTTTATGCTGAAGCTAATAATGGAGGTTGTTTAAGTGCATTGCGAACTGGCGTGACACTTACGATTAATTCAAATCCGCCAGTGCTGTCCTTAACCGGTAGTGCAATTTGTACAAGTCCCGGTGGTAATGGAACGATAACATCTACAAGTTCTCAAAGCGGCGTGAATTATCAATTGTATAATTCCAGCAACGCGACAATCCAGGCTGCAAAGGCAGGTACAGGTTCCGGTCTTTCCTGGTCAAGTCTTTCTGCAGGCACCGGGTATTATGTAACAGGCACAAATGCAACTACTACCTGCACGTCAACAAGCAGTACTGTTAACATATCAACCAATCCCAATCCTTCATCCCTTTCGCTGACTGGCAGTATAATTTGTGCAAGTCCGGGTGGCAATGGGACCATTACTTCTACAACTTCAGTAGTAGGAATAAACTATCAGTTGTACGACGGAAGCAATAACCCTGTCCAGGTGGCCCAACCTGGTACAGGAGCAGGTCTTAACTGGCCGAATTTAATTGCAGGATCTGGTTATTATGCAACAGGAACGAATGCAACAACTTCCTGTGTTTCTCCAGTGAGTAATGCGGTGAGTATAACAACCACCCCTAATCCGGTTGCACTTGTATTAACCGGAAGTGTAATATGCGCAAGTCCTGACGGGAATGGGACAATAACTTCAACAACTTCTCAATCAGGGGTCAATTATCAATTATATGACAATACTAACCTGGAAGTCAAAACAGCAATTCCAGGTTCAGGATCAGGCCTTACCTGGTCCGGGCTGTCGTCTGGAAACGGATATTATGCAGTGGGCCGGAATTCAACGACACTATGTGTTTCAACTAACAGCAATGCTGTAAATGTCACCACGATTCCTAATCCAACAATAACAAGTTCTGCTGCAGCTGTAACTGTATGTTTCAGCAACATCTTGCAGAATACGACACTTTCATACAGTACAACAACCAACGCACCAACAAATTACACCATTACCTGGAATGCGGTGGCCCACACGGCTGGTCTGGCAGATGTTGGTACTACTTCCTTAACATCAAGCCCAATTGCCATTCCTGTTGCAGCTAATGTCGTCGGGGGCACCTATACAGGAATCCTTACAGTAACGAATGTAAACAGCTGTTCAAGTTCCGGAAATTCATTTACGCTCACAAGTAATACTAGACCAATTGCCCCAACAGGTGTTGCCACTCAAATTTTATGCAGCAGCAGCACAATCGCAAATTTGTCCGCAACGGGCAGTAGTATTCTGTGGTATGCCACAGCAAGTGGCGGTTCATCTCTGTCAGGCTCTGCGACGTTAGTTAATGGGGCCCATTATTATGCAAGTCAAACAGTAAGTGGCTGCGAAAGTACTTCAAGATTGGATGTAACCGCTACTATTTTAAGCGCTGGTTCCTGGTTAGGCACCACCAGTACTGATTGGTTTACGACATCGAATTGGTGTGGCGGAGTGATACCAACAGCTTCAACCGATGTAATCCTTTCTTCGGGCTTACTGCGATATCCGTCCATTGGCGCGTCGGGATCAATTTGTAACAACATTACAATTGCTTTAGGTACATCATTGACTATTGTTGGAGCCAATACGTTAACCGTTTCCGGAAGCTGGACCAACAATGGAACATTTACGGCCAACACTTCAACTGTTGTTTTCAATGGTACGGGCGCTGGAAATATAGGAGCCAGTAACTTTTATAATGTAACTTTCAGTGGTACAGGAGCAAAAACGGCAACAGGTGCTTTAACTATCGGTGGCAATGTGAGTAATAGCAATAATTTTACTGCCGGTGCCTTTACCCATACGGTTAGTGGCAACTGGTCTAACAGCGGAACATTTACAGCGGCAGGCTCAACTATTGATTTTAATGGTTCAGGAGCTGGAAATATAGGTGCCAGTAATTTCAATAATGTAACTTTTAGCGGAGTCGGTACAAAAACCGCAGCAGGAGCCTTAACCATTACAGGGAATGTATCCATATCCGGTAATTTCACTGCTGGTGCCTTTACCCATGCCGTTGGTGGCAACTGGACAAAAAGCGGAACATTTACACATACAGGATCAACCATCAATTTTAACGGTGCAAGTGCGGGAAACATTGGAGCAAGTAATTTTAACAATGTGACTTTTAGTGGCGCAGGAGCTAAAACCGCCATGGGAGCGTTGAATATTATTGGCTCACTTACTATAACAGGAAATTTTAATGCCGGCAGTTTTTCACATACCTTCCAGGGCGACTGGACCAACAATGGCACATTTACGGCAAGTACAGGTACATTTAATTTTAATGCAGCTATTCCACAAAACGTAGGTGGTTCATCTTCTACTACTTTTAATAGCTTTATTCAAAGCGGAATAGGGCTTATAACTTTAGGTGTTGCCACTTCGGTTTCCGGTACATTAACATTGACTTTAGGTCTTATCGACATTGGAAATTACAATCTTACAATTACTTCTACCGGCTCGATCAGTGGCGGAAGTGCCACCAGTTACGTGAAAACAAGTGGGACCGGAAGACTGAAGCAAACAGTTCCAGGATTAGGAGGTTCAAAAATTTATCCTGTTGGTAATTCTTCCTATAATCCAATGACCGTCCAATACAACGATATTAATTCGTCAAAGAATTTCAGTATCCGGGTAGCAGACGGCACGATAACTAACGCCAACAGTGCAAAAACGGTAAACAGAAAATGGTTTTTGTCAGGAGATGTAGCCGGATCTTCCAATTTAACGCTAACCACGTCCTATAATTCAGGCGAAGAAGGCACCGGTTTTAGCAATTCATCCAATCCTCAAATCGGTTACTTCGATGGTACATCCTGGGCTTATCGTCCAATTACTTCCGGGTCAGGTACAACTACATTTATAGCATCAGGCTCCGCTACCGATTTTACCAACACTTCCGGTTTCTTTGCGTTGGGGAGTGGTGATGCTTTTAGCGCCAGTAAATTAGCCGTTACAAACCTTACGCCTGTAAACCCATCCTTGGGGGTGCCAAGCACTATAATTACGGTTCAATCACAGAACAGTCAGGGCGTTCCCACAATGGTTGGCACAGCTACAGGTTTCGTATTGTCTTGTACCAATACAACAATGTCATCAACTCCCACAGAGACGATTAGTCCAAATACTTATCAGACATCAGTTTCCTCAATAATGTTTACCACATCTACCTATAATACAGGCACATCAACCTATAATCATAATGCAACAGTAACTGCCACCCAAACTTCAGGAGAAAGCCTTGCTGCTGGTACGAGTGCGACTTTTGATGTTTATGACGGTGCAATTTATGAACCGGTAGCAACCGAAAACTGGGATGCAGCAAATGGATGGAGAAAAAGTACAGATGGTGGTTCGACATGGACGAATCCTGCAACACTGCCGGCGAGCAATATTTTTGCCACTAACGATCTGATTCGGGTTCCTTCAGGTATTACCCTCACCGCCAATGTTACAGCCTCCTTCTATTCGATGTTGGTATACGGAACATTGGATATCAGCGCTTCAGGAAACCTTACGCTAAATCACTCTTCTTATAGTGATTATAATATACACGTTCACGGCACTTTGAAAAATTCCGGTGGAACGTTAATCAATAACAACGGAAGCTATCCGCTGGAATTGATAGAAATACATGGTGGCACTTACTGGCACAACATGAATGGCGGAAGTATTCCCGTTTGTACATTTTCTACTTTAGGTTCAACCCTTTCTACCTGCCAGGTCCAGGGAACAGGAGTTAGCGGACTGAACCAGACTTTTGAGAATTTTACACTTACTTCAGGTGATCAAACCCTATCAGGAGACATGACCATTGATGGAGTGCTGACCCTCACAGCAGGGAAAATTACTACCGGAAGTTACCATGTAATCGTTGGTTTAAACGGAACAGCTTCCAATTCGGGGACAGGATATGTCAACGGAGTGCTGCGATGGTATGTATCTACCACAACAACATCGGTTGATTTCCCAATTGGAGATGCAACTAATTATGCACCTTTTTCGTTGTCAGTGACCGGTACACCTTCAGGTAACGGGTTTATTGATGTATCAACTACTGCCGCCCAACCATCTTCTGCTTCCGGACTGAGTCAGACTAAATATATTAACCGCAAATGGACCATATCGAATAACGGTGTTGCAGGTGTTACTGCCTACAGTCCGGGCTTTACTTTTGTTGATGCAGATAAAGTGGGAAGTCCTACTACTGGGTCTCTTAAATTACGCAAATTCACTGTATCTACATGGTACACTACCAACGGAAGTGCAACTGGAAATACAATTACTGCAACCGGGTTATCAACAGCAGGCCTTTTCGAAACTTCAGATTTTTACATTGGCGAAGATGATTGTAGTTCCACTAACGCGGTATGGCTTGGCAGCACAAGCACCGATTGGAATACAGCCACCAATTGGTGCAGTGGTTCGGTACCTACATCTATTACGGATGTTACTATTTCATCGTCACCAACCCGACAGCCGGTAATAAGTTCCGCAGGCAGTACATGCAAAAATATTGCAATACAAAGCGGTGCAAGCCTTACTATTTCGGGCGCTTATACCCTTAATGTGAAAGGAAATTGGTCGAACAGTGGCACTTTTACGACAGACATAGGAACAGTATCATTTACCGGAACCTCAGCACAGACAATTACAGGACCAACGACCTTTAGCAATCTGATCATTAACAATACAACAGGCGTTACAGTGGCAAGCGATATTACGGTTAACGGATCATTAACGCTTACAAGTGCTAATCCTGATGCCACGCATGGGACGCTGGATTTGGGAAGCCATACCTTAAACATGCTCACCGCATCGGCAAGTGTAACAGGAAACGGCGATGTTACGGGTATAGTTAGGAGACATCATACTTTTATCCCAAACACACAATATCAATTTGGAAGTCAATATACATCATTGAACTTCTTAAATACAGGAAATCAACCCGATGAAGTAAGTTGCCGGATAAGTATAGGTGCTGCTCCATCCTGGAAATCAGGAGCTGTGAAACGTTATTATAGTTTTGCACAAACCGGTACTGCCGGTACTGATCGGGTTACCTTAAACCTAAATTATCTTACTTCTGAATTAAACAGTAACGATGAAACCAAACTTGTTTTGTGGGATCACCACTATACGGGAGGGGATACTGATGAACATGGCAAATCAAACAATAGTACTGTAAATCATTGGGTCGGATTATCTGGCCGAACGATTACCTATGTTGCACCAACAAGCATTGATAATAAAGAATGGGGTCTGGCAGATTACAGTGCGACCAAAAACACATGGGCAGGGGCATACAACACTGACTGGAGTGATGGAACTAACTGGACAGCAGGGCATGCGCCACTAGCTTCGGAAGATGTGCTAATCCCTGATGTATCGTCCGGATCAAACAGGTATCCTGTTTTAACCTCGGATGTTGAAATTAAAACAATCGAAATAGCTTCAGGTGCAACGCTTACAGCGGGTACATATGGATTAACAATCAATGGATATAATGAGGCATGGCAGAATAACGGAACCTTTATCCCCGGCACCGGAACAGTAAACATTACACATGGTAGTCTAACTGATATTGTAGCAATTTCCGGAACAACTCAATTCTATAATATTACGATTGCTGCCAATACTTTCGTCAGACTTAGTATTGGCTCTCTGATCAAGATTTCAGGACTGGTTAACGGTGACGTTAGCTCCATCGTGGATTTATCGGTGCTTAACAATACGGTGGAATACAATGGCGTCAACCAGTATATTGTGAACCCGTCAACCACAGGTTTTGCCGGAAGAGGTTATTACAATCTGGTTATCAGTGGAACAGGTGCTTTCCTTATTGATAATCTTGATATTGCCGGCAATTTTACCAGCAACGGAACATTAGATGTCGGAAGCGGTACGATTTTTTTTATTAGCACAACAGCTCAAACTATTAGCGGAACAGTACCACCTGTTCTCAATAACCTTACCATTAATAATTCAGCAGGAGTATCATCTTCAACTGATTTAATAGTTAACGGGACACTATACCTTGAAAGCGACAACCCATCTTTAGTTGCCGGGGCACTGGTAATGAATTTCGGTAAAATATTAAATATGGGTGATATCGCCACAACTACCGGGATAGGTGATGTTACGGGTATTATTAAACGTACGCCGGCTACTTCGTTTGCATTAAATACGGAATATAGCTTTGGAAATCAAAACACAGTCATCATTTTTCCTTCTGTATCAGGTCAAACCTTACCAACTTCTGCAACATTGAGATTAACGCTAGGTTCTCCACCTGCATGGGGTATTGGAACCCCTCCAAATGCAATTAACCGGATATTGGATCTTGCTCAAACAGGTGGGACCGGAACAAAAGCTATTTTCAGAGCACATTACCGACATGATGAACTTCCTGTTGGGACTAACGAAAACCTTCTTTCAATTTGGGTTGACAGATCCGACATTTCTTTTATTTATGAAAAAGGCAAATCAAATATAAATACTTCGACAGGCTATATCTCAATACAGGATGTTGATCTTGCATTGATAACTTCAGGTTTAAGTGATTTCCATGTTGCCTTTGCCCCAACACAATATACGACGCTGACATGGAATGGAAGTCAGTCTACCGCTTGGGCAAATGCAGCAAACTGGACACCAAACAATGACCCTGCTGGATTTGCAGTTTTAATTCCTGATGACAATACCACACCTTATACTCCTGGGTTGCCCGTTGGTGCAAGTTGCAAGGCAGTAACTATTGAAAGTTTCGGCATTCTTAATACTGAAGGTGGCGCAACACTGGCACTTACCGGAGGTAACAATGTGTGGAATATGCAATCAAATGGATTGTTTAGTGCCGGTAATAGCACTGTAACCATCAGTAGCACTTCGGCAGTTTCTTCGATTAGCGGAAGTACCGATTTTTATAATCTTTCGATTGCTACCGGAGCCAGTTTGACACCGGCAGCCAATTGTTATATCGGTATTTCAGGCACACTTACGAATAGCGGTACTTTTTCATCTACATCAACCGAAAATACAATTGAGTTCAAGGGAAGCATTTCTCAAGCTATCACCAATCCGAACGGTGGCACACCGGGTTATCACAACTTAATATTAAGTGGATCAGGAACTAAAACTTTACCAGCTACACTGAATATCGCAGATGAACTTACAAATAATGCTGCCGGAACTGTCGATAACAATTCAGGAACAGTTGTTTTTGACGGAAACGCCTACGGACAAGCAATTAGCGGAATCACATCTACAATCTTCAATAATCTTACGCTTAATAATAGTGACGGATTATTACTAAATGGAGTTAATGCAGAAGTTGATGGTGCACTTACTTTTACATCAGGTAAGATCACCACCAATGCAAATCACTTAACTATCGGCAGTTCAGGTACGGTGAGTGGTGCAGGTTCAGGCAAATATGTTTTTGGTAATTTACAGAAGGGAATTGCGGCTTCATCAACATCTAAGATTTTTGAAATAGGAAATTCAACGAATTATTTACCTGCCACCATTGACTTTGCCGGCACTGCAACCAATGGAACAGGTAGTATAACCTGCAGTACAACTGATGGTCCGCAGCCGGCGTATGCAACCTCAGAACTAAGTCAGTCTAAATACTTGAAAAGGTACTGGACCATTACCAATTCGGGTGTGACATTTGGAACCTATGATGCGACATTTACGTTTGCTGATCCAGATGATATTGCAGGATCAGCTGTTCCTTCGGCACTACTCGTAAAAAAATATAGTACTTCCTCCTGGTACTCAACAACCACAGGAACTTCAACATCCACAACGGTGAAAACCACAGGGAATGCAACTTTTGGCGATTTTGTGGCTGGCGAGGCTTTGTCTATTCCAACAGATTATTTCCGTTCAAAAGCCACAGGCAACTGGAGTTCTCCATCAACCTGGGAAAGTTCAGCTAATGGCACGATATGGAATCCATCCTCCTTAGCTCCTGATAATAATGCCCATCAAATTATGATTTCAGGTGGCACCATTGTAACCATCGATGCAACAGCAACTGCCAGCAATCTTTACATAGTCGGCACCCTCACTTCTGGAAGTGGAATTGATTTAAGCGTCAACGGTATATGGGAGAATATGGGTGCTTTTATTGAAGGCACAGGAGCAATTACTTTTAACGGAACGTCTGCTCAGGCAATTACGGGTACTACGACTTTTAATAACCTAACCATCAATAACACTGCAGGAGTCAGTGCCGGTGCAGATCTGACAGTTACCGGCATACTTAATTTAAGTAGTGCCAATCCTTCATCCACACATGGCACACTGTATATGGGACATATCCCTGATCCTGAGTATGTGCTTCACATGGGTTCCTCTGCCACAACCACGGGTATCGGGGATATATCAGGTTATATAAACCGATCTTCTTTCACATTAAATACAGACTATACCTTTGGTAACCAGTTCACTTTGATGAACTTTACAGTAGGTCCATTGCCAAATTCTGTAACGCTGGAAGTTTATTTAACATCGGTTGATATTTCCTGGAAAACGGATGCCATTCACCGCTATTATGATGTTACACGTACCGGTGGTTCAGCCGCAACGCGGTTAAGGTTCAATGTTCATTACCTGGATACAGAATTAAATGGTGCAACTGAAGGAAACTTAGACCTTTTTGATTACCATGTGTCGGCCGATGGTTTTCATGATCACGGGCGCACGGATTTAAATACCACCGATAACTGGGTAGGCTTTGGCAATGTAGGTCTGGCTTTCCTGGGCACAGCTTCTGCTGATGATCATTTCTGGGCACTGGGTACCAGTACGACCAATGATGTATCCACCTGGATAGGAGGAAGCCCATCCGGAACCACAGATTGGGATTTGCCCGGCAACTGGGAAGGTGGAACTCCGCGTACTACTACCAATGTGTTAATTCCTGGAGGACTAGTTTACTATCCAGTTGTACCTGTTGGAAGTTTGCCCGATGGGAGTTTTCCTGATGGAAGAATCATCAACACAATTGAGATACAATTGGGAGGAGTTTTAAATGCCACTACTGGCACTCCAGCACTTACAATTAATGGCGCCGCCAATGCATGGATTAATAATGCAACGTTCAATGCAGGCAGTAGTACTATTGTATTTACCAATGCAACAGCAACCATGACCGGCAGTACCAATCTTAACAATGTTACCGTAGCCGATGGTGCAGGTTTAACACTCACATCAGGTAATATAATGCGTATTACAGGAGCACTGTCCCTGTCATCTTCGGGTATTTTAGATGCTGCTGCCAATCCTAATACCATTGATTACAATGGAACAGCCCAAACAGTTGTTGTTCCAAATCCTTCAGCAAACATTTACACCGACCTTATTCTCAGTGGAAGTGGTATCAAAACCATGCCTTCAACAGCACTTGACATCATTGGAAATTTTATAATGGAAGGAACAGCCACTGCTACGCTAACTGCCACACTTACAGTTTCCGGCACTACCAAATTGAGTGGCTCAACCATTTTGACATTTGGTGCTACGGATATCTTATCACATACAAGTGCGATCGCATTAAATGGGGGTACATTCAGAACGGGTGCAACAATAGGTTATTCAGAAACTGCCGGAGTCCTTATTTTATCAGACAATTCAACTGTCAGCTTAGGGACTGGCATACATTCGCTTACTTTTGAGGCAAGCAACGAAATAAGCTGGACAACGGGAAAAATGCTTACAATTACCGGATGGGCAGGTGCATATAATGGTACTGGCGGAACGGCAGGAAAAATTTATTTGGGAAGTTCTTCAAATGGGTTGAATTCCTTGCAGTTGTCAGAAATTCGGTTTTACAGCGGAAGCGCCTATTATGCTGCCGGCATACTTTCCACAGGCGAAGTGGTTCCGGTCGGAAACTATATTACCACCGGAATGATAACTGGTTCACCATTTTGTGCAGGCTCTTACGGTATTTCTGTTCCTTTCACATATAACCTGGCAACAAATTTCACAGGTGCAACTTTTACCGCACAATTATCTAATTCATCAGGTTCATTTACAACTTTCGTCACTTTGCAAAATATAGCTTCTGATGCTATTGGCAGCCAGAATATTAGTGTGACAATACCCTCCGATACGCCATATGGAACCGGCTATAGGATAAGGGTGGTAAGTGATGCCCCTGCAACTATCGGATCGGATAATGGGACAAACCTGGTAGTGAATTCAGCCGGTACCTGGATTGGCAGTATAAGTACCGGATGGAACACCGGTTCCAACTGGTGTGGAGGAGTTCCGGTTTCAGGCACCAATGTGACGATTCCTTCAGGAACCGACTATTCACCAAATGTAGACATAACAAACGCTGTTTGTAATAATTTGACAATCAGTTCTGGTACGAGATTAACTATAAATGCTGGAAAGGCACTTTCGATATCAGGAATCCTCACCAACAGCGCCGGAACTTCCGGTCTTATTCTTGAATCCAACGCAACAGGAACAGCATCGCTTATCCATAATTCTAACAATATTCCGGCTACAGTTCAACGCTATATCAGCGGGAGTGCCGAAGCCTGGCATTTTCTCTCTTCGCCTGTTTCAGCGCAGGCTATAAGTGGACCATGGTTACCTTCAGGAACCTATGGCAATGGCACAGGATATGATCTCTATTTGTGGAATGAGCCCAACAATTGCTGGATCTATAAATTGAATGCTGCTTCTACTATTAATTGGAGTACTGTCCATCCGGGAGGCAATTTCATGGTAGGTCGCGGTTACCTCTATTCGGTGCAAACCACCAATCCTACGAAGGTGTTTATCGGAAATTTAAATAATGGTTCTGTCAATTATGGTCTTACAATTAGCAGTACCGATGTAATGTTAAAGGGATTCAACCTGGTTGGTAATCCGTATTCGTCATCTATTGACTGGGGAGCTTCTTCAGGTTGGACACGATCCGATTTATTGGCCAGTGGCGATGGTTACGATATGTGGATATGGAATCAGGCAGCAGGCAATTATGGAGTTTGTAACTCATTCACAGGAAGCGGCACCAATGATGTTACGCAGTACATCGCTCCAATGCAGGGATACTTTGTTCGGGCAGTCAATGCAGGCGACCTGATTTTAGATAATGAAGTACGTGTTAATTATGTTGCAGTAGACTGGAAAAGTGCACGTATCAATCCGGAAAAGCTTAGCCTCACTGTACAATCTACGTCAGACAACACCTTTGATGAAATACAATTACTATTTGGCTATTCTGCTAATCAAACTGGTGCTGCAAAACTATTTAGCCCTGTAGTTACAGCTCCAGGCATTTTCATTCCGTTAAACGGCGCGAACTATTCAGTCCGATATCTTACAGATACTGTGGCTAATCCAACTATTCCGATCATGTTTAAACCCGGCAGAGATGGAAACTATATGTTCAAATGGTCATTTGACTATGATCGGTTTAAAACCGTAATACTCGAAGATCGTCAAACGAACAAGATGCAAAATATGAAAACAGGACAGACCTATAATTTTGCCGCCTCAAAAACGGACAACAACAATCGGTTTCTATTACATTTCGCAACGATTAAGAATCAGTCAGACAACGAACTTTCGGCAAAAATATTTACCGACGGCACCAGTATAATGATAGACCTCGTTTCAGTTCAGGAGGAAACAGAAGTCTTTATTTATGATGAAATGGGACGAACTTTACTTCAACAGAAATTACAGGGAGCCATCAAACATACCATAAATTTTAAAGGTGGCTCACAGTTACTGATTGTATGCCTTAAAAACCAGGGTGGTAGCCTTTGCAGAAAACTATTATGGAGACGAAATTAATTGCTAAATGGAAAAACCTGTATTGCTGGAAATACCTTCAAATTCCGAAAAATTACACTGGTGAAATAACATGTAAATATCACTTATACCCCGGATATTTTGGCAGCAATACATCTAAAATATCCACTATTGCATTCATAAAGCTCCATTTAAGTTATGTTCATAACAGGTTTTTGAATTAATCTTTGGATAGTGATTTACAAATAAAAACAGCCCAAATAGAAGGATTTCGCCTTAATTCTAATTCAAAAAATGCGAGTAGGTTTTTCATCACTACCTGAGAATCATGATTCCACATTTTAGGATCGAATCGGGGGCCTGAACAGATATGAATAGTTCCGTTACGAAGTTCCGGTACACATGCCATCAAAGGAACATTTGCAATTTTTGATAGCCGGGCAGGAAGTATCGATGCGTTACAATCTTTCTCAAGAAATTTTATCGGACAGTTGCTTAGATTATTGAAAATATCCGCCGCAATAATTATTCTTCCACCAGATTGCAAATGCCTGACAAGATTGCGCATTTCGGTATAGCCCTTTCCTTTTACTTTTATACTGCTTGCCCTTTGTTTCGATTTGCTGTTTGTGATAATAAGGGCAAAATTATTTTCAAAACACCATTGCACGAGTAATCTGGCCCAGGGAGTATGAAAAGTAACAATAACACAGCCAATGTCGGTTATAGGAGAAATGAAATCGACAATTTGAGGCGTATTAATTCGAAACGGAGATCTGACTAATACGGATATAACTCTTCTGAAGAGCCGCGATAACCAAATTTTTTGAAGATTTTTATACGCACCGCCTGGTGCATTATAGATACACGATGGAATTTTTAAAAATCCGGATCGTACATTCAGGTAATGTAAACGGGCGATTATTTCGGAAAGAAATCCGCATGCATATATGAAAATGTTAAAAAAGCGGTTTACCTGTCTGCATTCAAACTTAGTTAAAGTATAAATTATTAGGTAGTGGTACAGATTTTAAGATAACCTGTGCTATTCAATCCGCCTTCAAATACATTAAGATGAATGACCTCGTCAGTGCGAATTCAACTGATTAACGTAAGATTTTAATTGCAGTTACAGTAAATATGATTTTCAATGATTACCGGTACTTAATGAATTAGAAGCCGGAGTTCCTCGACAATTGCATCGAATCCATCGTTGTTAAAATGTTTGGCATTTGGCACAATCCGAACCCTGGCGTTCAAATTTTTTTTCCAGAGGTATTTGTTTGTTAGTGTATCCGATGTAAATGGATCGTTGTCAGAAATTAAAGTTGTAATGTTACCATTGCTTATTTTCCGAATTCCTTCGTAATCAACGGATATATTAATCCATTGCTCCAGTTGAGGCCACGGTTTGTCAACAAGCCACCAGCCCGCAACACACATCAGACCACCTATTCTGAGAGATTGGTTTTCCTTTTGAAGTTCATTCAAATAAAGAAGAATGGCCCTGCAACCCACGCTGTGACCCACAAAATAGGTATCGGAATCTATTTCAGTTTGTGGAAGTCTACATTCTATGAAAGATAAAAACGGTGTAATGTCGGGATTATCCCAGTTTGGCAAGGAGAGCAGAATGACAAGAACACTTTTATCGTGCATCATAATTTCCTGTTTCGCTTGATGGTACCAATCGGAATCTTCGTCACCGCCATACCGGGGGAAAATGTAAATCTTTTTCATTCTTTCATTTTTTACAAGCGGATAATCGAAGGGGCAACGACTTTATATGACATTCCTGCCTTGTTAGCTTTCATTTAATATCAGGTTTCCAAATACTTCTTTAATGAGACATGAATGATTTCATTCCAGCCTTCAACAAAATTTGCTTTCGCAAAATCAGGATTTTCTTTAGGAAATGTTTCTATGCTACTATGGGTTAGCTTTAACAGGGTTTTATTGTCCTGTCGCGACAGTTCAAAAGTCAATTGAGAATTGCCCCGATAACCATCAAAGCGCCAGCTGTGCGATAGTTTTCTTTCATCGATAACTTCGGTTATTTCGCAAAGATGTAAATATTGTCTGTCGGGACTTGGTCCACCCATAAACCGGAAATTAAAACCTGTTTCTGCTTTAAACTCAGCAAGGTCAAAATACCATTTTGCCATTTCGTCTCTGTCTGTAATTGCTTTCCATACTTTTGAAATCGGAGCATTGAACACGCGTTCTATAATGATTGGTTCATCGTTCATATTTTGAAATTTAAATTGTTCGTGTTATTTGATTTCAAACAATAAAAAGGGATATTTGTTACAGATTTTCTTTCTTTTTTTGTATTCCAACTGGCTAACTATCCGATAAGGAGAAAAGAGATCACGGAAAATCCCGAAAAAGGGGGAACGGGAAATGAAAGGAAAAACTAACTTAGCATTGTATTTCCAACTTCTGATTTAATCTGTTATCACCACCTAAGAGATATCGTTATGAGAGAAATGAAAACGATCGTTTTTTTGTTGGCTTTTCCCCTGCCAAAATCGTGGGCACATCATAGCATACAGGTCAGATTGGCAAGACTTTACACCTGAATTTTTCAAGTCAAATCTAAGAGAACCAATTTTAATTATCGTTGAAATGAATGAACTTAAGGACGAACTAAAGAAGTACAGAGACTATTTCAGTAATGAACTTCATGAAGACATTCTTCCCTACTGGATGAAAAATGGTGTTGAAAAGGACGGTCGTGGATTCTACGGAGCTGTAGATCTGGACGGCAATCCGGTGTTAAGCGCCAATAAAACAAGCGTTTTGAATGCAAGAATTCTATGGACTTTTTCGGCTGCTGCTATGCTGGACGGAAATCAGGATTATGCGGCTATTGCCGACAAAGCTTATAAAGTGGTTACCGAAGATTTTGAAGATAAGGAGTTTGGTGGCTATTATATGGAATTGTCGTCGGAAAATCAGGTCTCCAATGATATAAAACACACCTATGCCCAGGCGTTTGTGATATACGCGCTTTGCAAATACTATGAATTCAGACCGCTTGAATCTGTTATGCAGAAGATTCAGGAGCTTTTCACATTATTGGAGGAAAAGACCAAAGACCCTGAAAATATTGGCTATCGGGAATCGTTTACACGCGACTGGAAAATCTATACTGAGAACCGTATGGCAGACAACAACGAACCCAAATCGATGAATACCCACCTGCATGTACTCGAAGCATGGGCCGCATTGTACAAAGTATGGAAAGATCCAAAAGTAGAGTTGCGGCTGACCGAACTGATGAACCTGTTCCTTGATAGAATCATTCGTAAAGATGGCCATTTCGGTATTTTCTTCGATGAAGCTTTTAGTGAGGTGGAATCGTCAAAAGGTATCTGCTCATTCGGACACGATATCGAAGGTTCATGGTTGTTGTGGGAAGCGGCTGAAATACTTGGAAACAAACATATTATGGATCGGATGCGCCCTGTTGCCTTAAAAATGGTTGATCATATTGAACGGGTGGCGGTGGATAAAGATGGTGGACTTTTTCTGGAATCAACAAGGTTTGGCAGTCACTTGAAGACCAATAAACATTGGTGGCAGCAGGCCGAAACGCTGGTTGGATTTATGAATGCCTTCGACCTGACAGGTGATGTAAAGTATTGGGAAACGGTAAAACGATCGTGGAATTTTATTGACACTTGCCTGATTGACCATGAAAGAGGGGAGTGGTTCACAAAATTGAATCGCCTTGGAGTTCCTTACCTGGTTGAGCCGGCTGACGATCCTTCACCCTACTATCGCAATGACTGGAAAATCGATCCTTGGAAGTGCCCCTATCACAACGGAAGATCGATGATGGAGATGATGAAGCGGATAGATTTAATGCTTAATGATAAATAAATGAATAAAGTTCTTTTGAAATGCACTTTTGCCGCTGCTCTGGGTGGTCTGTTATTTGGTTATGATACCGTGATTATTAATGGTGCCATGCTCGATCTGGTTAAGTACTTTCAGTTGTCTCCGGCACTCCAGGGTTGGACGGTGAGTTCTGCTTTGATCGGATGTATTATGGGCACTATCCTGATAGGTAAACCCGGAGATGTCTATGGTTCAAAGCGGTTGTTGCAACTATTGGCAATTTTGTTTCTGGCTTCATCGGTGGGATGTGGCCTGGCAACCCATATCAGTGTCTTTATTCTGTTCCGGTTTATTGGTGGACTTGCTATTGGGGGTGCGTCTGTGCTTTGCCCCGTTTATATCTCCGAAATTTCGCCGCCAAAACACCGTGGAGTATTGGCAGGCACCTTTCAGCTGGCAATTGTGACCGGGATTTTATTGTCATTAATATCCAATTACTTGTTGCTGAATATCGGCGATCAGAATTGGCGCTGGATGCTTTTTAGTGGCGCTCTTCCTGCCGTTACTTTCTTCCTGATGCTTTTGGTGATCCGGACGAGTCCTCGCTGGCTGGTAAAGATGGGCCGCATCGACGAAGCAAAGAAAAATATCGAAGATTTATCATCGCATGAAATCGATACGGAGCAGACAATTCTTGATATTCAGGAATCTATCAATATTGAAAATACAGGCGCACGAATAAACCTGTTTAAAAAACCGTACCGAAAAATAACCTTTATCGGCATATTTGTAGGTATTATTAACCAGCTGACGGGTATTGGGGTGGTATTCTATTATTCTTCCCAGATTTTCAGTATTGCCGGTTTCTCAACGGATAATTCAATGGCACAAAGCGTAATTCTAGGAATTACTAATCTGATATTTACACTTCTGGCCATGTCGGTTATAGATAAGGTTGGACGGAAAAAACTATTACTCACCGGGCAAATGGGAATGATGGTTGTTCTTGGCTTGTTTGGCTTTGGACTGCTTACAGGGCAAATCGTTGGTTATTGGCTGGTCGCATTACTGGTCGCCTATATTGCTTTTTTTGCAGCATCCCAGGGTGTCGTGGTTTGGGTGTTGCTGTCCGAAATGTTTCCGAATATTATCCGTGCGCGGGGTGCATCTATGGGCTCCTTTGCAAATTGGGTTGTGAGTGCCTCCCTAAATTTCTTCTTTCCGGTCGTCATTGGATTCTTCGGCACTACACAAGCAGCACAACAGCTCGGAATGAGTTATGCTTTTATCTTTTTTGCAGTAGTCACTTTCGTCGGATTTATTTATTTGAAAAAATACATCATCGAAACAAAAGGGAAAACGCTCGAACAGATTGAAAAGGAAGTACTTTGTTAATCCAATAACATTTCATATATCATGAACGGATACGAAAGAATAAGCGCCGCATTAAGGGATGATAGGCCCGACAAAGTTCCCGTGATGCTCCATAATTTTATGATGGCAGCCAGGGAACATGGAGTTACAATGGAGCAATACCGTAATGATCCTAAGTTGATTGCGGAATGCTTTATTGCTTCTGTGGACAAATATAAGTTTGATGGTATTCTTGTCGATATTGACACCGTTACGCTGGCGGGTGCCGTCGGTGTCCCGGTTGATTTCCCCGCAGATGATCCTGCCCGGACCCATATTGGAAATCTTGAGAATCTTGAGGATATTGTGAATCTGAAACCGCCTAAAGTTGAGAATTACAAGTATATTCAGATCTGGCTCGAATCGGTAAGACTGCTAAAAGAATATTACAAAGGTGAGATCTATATTCGGGGCAATTGCGATCAGGCTCCTTTTTCACTGGCAAGCATGATGCGCGGGGCTCAAAATTGGATGCTCGATTTAATGATGGGATCAGATGAGCAGCTCCAATCAATACTTGAATATTGCGCCGACGCCAGTTCACAGTTTATTAAGCTTATGGCCCAAACCGGTTGCGATATGGTGTCGAATGGTGACAGCCCGGCAGGACCAGAAATGATCTCGCCTGAAATGTACGTGCAATATGCGTTGCCTTACGAGAAGAAAATTGTGGAAGTCGCCCACAAGGCGGGTGTCTCATACACGTTGCATATTTGCGGCAATACGGATGTCATTCTGGATCATATGTTATTAACCGGAGCCGACGCGTTCGAACTGGATTATAAAACAGATATTTCCAGGATATACGATACGATCCGAAATACGACAACGTTGATCGGGAATATTGATCCAAGTGGGGTTTTGGCCTTAGGTACAGTTGGTTCTGTCAGGGAAAAGACGCTGGAATTATTAACGGCCTATCAGCATTCAAACCGGTTTATCCTCAATGCCGGTTGTGCGATTCCTCCCGTAACACCTTCGGAGAACCTGAAAATGATGATTGATACCGCAAGAAATTTCAGATAAGAAATGTATTTTAATGAATGGTTAAAGATAATGATATGATGAACAAAAGGCTTTTTACAATTATTTCAGGAATAATATTGCTAATACTGCTGAATACTTCCCTTTCGTATGCAGAGTACATTCCAGGGGAAAAATCCAAAATAGCTTTAGCAAAGTCGTTTCCGGATTCGCTCGGATGCATTGTTCAGCCATTCTACCGTCATCGCCCCGACGGGAAGCCTGGAAGGGAAATCATTTTAAATTTTAAGGGCCCCAAGTTTTCCGGAAAAGGAACCATTGAACTCGAATGTTCCGGAGAAAAGGAAATTATGCAATTGAATGAAAATGTAGGCATTGATCATTACTCAATTTTACTTCCTCCGGGCGCGGGAGTAAAATCCGGATGCGAGGTAAAGATGACACTTCGGAGTGCCGGACACGAGATTTCAGGTACTTTTATGGTCCCTGAAAAGCGGCAGTGGTCGGTTTATATTTATCCTCATTCACATGTTGATATTGGCTATACCAATACGCAGGCCAATGTTGAAATTATCCATAAAAGGAATTTAATTAACGGCATAGAACTCGCAAAAAAGACGACCGGTTACCCCAAAGATGCTCGTTACCTGTGGAATCCTGAAGTTTTATGGCCGGTTGAAAGATATTTGAAAACAGCAACACCTGATGAAAGAGAGAATATAGTTGATGCTGTCCGAAAGGGGTATCTTCACCTGGATGCAGGGTATATACATACCAATACAAGCTCCTCGGCTGATGAAGAGATTTTCGAGTACTTTCGTCAGTGCAGGGAGCTGGAAAAACTGACCGGTACAAAGATTGAAACGTTGGTTCAGGTAGACGTTCCGGGAATGTCGTGGGGCGTTGTTCCAGTTGCAGCAAAACTTGGAATTAAGTACTGCTTTGCAATGAATAACGGGTCTGACCGTGTAGGACTTTCAACAGACCTTAGCTTTCATCCATTCTGGTGGCTTGGTCAGGATGGGAAATCAAAAATCTTATTTCTGCAACCAGGGAGTTATACGCCGGGAGCGCATGCAAAGGGTTTCGCTTATTGGCCGCTGATGGCAGGTCAAACCGATCCGTCCAAATTAATTCAAATTGTGAAGACCGATCATCCGCGCGATAATTTCATTGATAAATACCTGGCTGATAAATTGCCCGAATTGGAAAAATCAGATTATTATCCATACGATATTTTCGCGATGTCGTGGGCAATGGCCGACAATACTCCAATTGATGCCGATTTACCCGATGCAGTTAAAAGCTGGAATGAAGATTACGCGTTTCCCCATTTGATTATTGCCAGCGCAACTGATATCATGCGCACTTTCGAAGAAAGGTATGGAAATCAATTGCCGGTTTTGAAGGGAGATTTTACAGAGTATTGGACCGATGGTCTTGGAACTGCTGCAAAACAAACAGGAATGAACCGTAACTCCAAAGAACGCCTTATCCAGACAGAAACGCTTTGGACAATGCTCCATCTCGTTGAGGCTGCACCGCGCTCCGACTTTGATGAAGCCTGGAGAAACGTGATCATGGGGACCGAGCACACCTGGTGTTATATGGATCCATCGAAACAGCCGATTACAAATGACATTCTGAAGGTTAAATTTGGTTTTTTCCAGCAGGCTGAAGACCGGAGTAAATCTTTATTAACCTCCACCTTATCATCTGTTGCAGATAGCAGCAGTTCAATCGTAGGAGTATTTAATACGCTTTCCTGGGTGCGAAGTGGCCTGATCTCTGTGTCTTCCGCGCAAAGCAAACCATTTAATAGTATCAGTGATGAGAACGGGAAAACAATTTTATCACAACGTCTTTCAACTGGTGAACTGGTTTTTAATGCAAGTGATATACCCGCCCTGGGAACAAAAAATTATTTTTTGAAAAAGAAAAAAATAAAG
>JANXZJ010000052.1 GCA_025355585.1 Mariniphaga sp.
GCAAACTCAATATCCTCGCCTTTCAAATGGATGATTGGATAGACAGGATCCTGATCGAGATTTTCCTCCAGGAGATCATAAAGACCATTCTTTGAAAGATACTTTTCGCCATTGAAATAGATAATCAGCCCGGCATTCAGGAAGGTATAGTTCTTAAGTAACGGAACTACAAACTCTTCTATATAATGGTAGTTCTTAAATATTTCACTGTCCGGAGTAAACGAAACACCGGTTCCATTGATCTCTTCCGTTTGAACCTCAGGATGCTCATTCACCAACTCTCCCTTCGAAAAATCGATTCTTTTCAGACGACCTTCACGTACCGACTTGATTGAAAAATTCATCGAGAGGGCATTCACGGCCTTGATCCCGACACCATTCAAACCAACCGATTTCTTGAATACTTTCGAGTCGTATTTTGCACCAGTATTCATTCTCGAAGCCACATCCATCAGTTTTCCAAGTGGAATTCCGCGACCATAGTCGCGTACCGACACAAGTTCATCCGATACCGTGACGTCAATTTTGCGTCCGTTACCCATCATAAATTCGTCGATAGAATTGTCAAGTACCTCTTTTAGTAATACATAGATACCATCATCAGCAGCAGAGCCATCGCCCAGCTTGCCAATGTACATTCCCGGCCGCTTGCGGATATGTTCTTTCCAATCAAGCGTACGAATTGATTCTTCTGAATAACCTGGGACCATTTTTTACGATTTTGCACAAATATAATGAAAAACAAAAATGGCACGATCGAATTCGGAAAGCAGTAATGAACACAATTTGGTTGATAAGTATTTTGGAATAATTCCGGCGCTTGTAATAACTAATCAGAAAAATGAAAAGTGGAGTATAAATTCTTCCGGATTAAAGAATAATCAGACAAATTTAATTGAACAAGAACAAGCAATTTCCTTACCGGAGATTGAGCTGCAGAGCTCATATATTGAGTTGCAGAGCCTGGAGATTGAGCTGCAGAGCTCATATATTGAGCTGCAGAGCCCATATATTGACATGCAGAGCTCTGAGATCGGGATACAAAGCCTTGAGATCGGGATGCAGCACCTTGAGATTGAGATGCAGAGCTCTGAGATCGTGGTGCAGAGCCTTGAGATTGTGGTGCAGAGCCTTGAGATTGTGAAGCAGAGCTAAGGCAAAATGAAGGTGAAACCTCATTAATTAAAAATAAAAAAACATTCAATACGAAAATTGTGCTGCTAAAAGAATAATTTTGAGAATCGGGTAAATAGCCTGGAAAGAATCTTTTTGGTTCTTCCAAACTTTAAAATATTTGTTTTAAAGATGAATAAAGTACTTGAAAATTTGCAACATATATTCCAGACACCCTTTCAAAGTTCGGTGCTGGTTTTTGCTGTGATTTTGTTTATTATTCTTTTGGCACCCTTGCTTTTCAGAAGTATTAAAATACCCGGCATCATCGGATTGATACTTGCCGGAGTAATCATTGGCCCTCATGGATTAAACCTGATCGCGAAAAATTCAGCGATTGATCTCTTTTCAACGATTGGCCTTTTGTATATTATGTTTCTGGCCGGGCTCGAACTCGATCTGAAAGGTTTTGCCAAATATAAACACAAGAGCCTGGTATTTGGATTCTTCACTTTTATTGTACCATTCGCCATTGGCTTTCCGGTCTGCCAGCATCTTCTTGGGTTTAGTTTCGAAACAAGCTTTTTGGTGTCGAGTATGTTTGCGACACACACTTTGGTAACCTACCCAATCGTAAGCCGCCTGGGCATTTCGAGGAATGAGGCGGTCGGAATTACCGTTGGCGGCACCATGCTCACCGACACGGCCGTATTGATTATACTCGCCATTATTGCGGGATCAGTAAGTGGCGAGATAACAGCAGATTTCTGGATAAAATTCTCAATATCTGTAATACTATTTCTTTTAGTTGTTTTGGTTCTGATACCCAAACTCGCAAGCTGGTTTTTCCGGAATTTTGAAGGCGAAAAAAACTCCCATTTCATCTTTGTCCTTGCAATGGTATTTCTCGCAGCATTTCTTTCAGAAGTTGCAGGACTTGAGCCAATTATTGGAGCATTTGCTGCCGGAATCGCATTAAACAGACTCATTCCGCACACTTCTTCGTTGATGAACAGGCTTGAGTTTGTCGGCAATTCACTGTTTATTCCTTTCTTCCTGATCAGTGTTGGAATGCTGATTAATTTTAAAGTGCTCGCACAAGGTCCGTTTGCGCTGATCATTGCAGCAACGTTAACAATTGTGGCGCTCATCGGTAAGTATATTGCCGCATGGCTCACAGCGGCAATATTCAGGTATTCAAAGGCGTATCGCAATCTTATTTTCGGATTAAGCAGTTCGCACGCTGCGGCAACCATCGCTGTAATAATGGTTGGATTCCGGCTTGGCATTGTCGATGAAAACATTCTGAACGGAACCATCGTTTTGATCCTGGTCACCTGCCTTGTTGCTTCATTTGTAACAGAAAATGCAGCAAAAAAGGTCTTGATTATGGAAAAAATCATTGGTCCTGCGCATCCTGCAACGGGCGGTCAAAAGATATTGATTCCGATTTACAATCCCAACAATATGGAGCGCTTGCTTGATCTGGCAATGGCGATAAAAAATCCCAAAAACCGGTTTCCGATTGTAAGTTTATCTGTTGTTGCTGATAATGATGCAGCTCAGCAAAAATTGATCGAAGCCAGGCGAACCCTCGAAAAAGCAATTATACACGCTGCTGCCGTTGATCAGGAGGTTGAAATCATTACCACCATTAGTCAAAACGTGCCAAGCGGGATTAAACGCGTAGCAACCGAAATATTTGCCACAGAAATCATCATTGGATTTGCTTTGAAACATCAGTTTACGGATCTCCTTTTTGGTAGTATCATCAAATATATTGTGGAGAATACCAACCAGGCAGTTTGGGTTTGCAGCATTTCGCCACACTTAAGTCAACGCCAAAAAATTGTGGTCGTTTGCCCCCGTTATGCTGATCGCGAATATGGTTTTAATCTTTGGTTGAGCCGTGTTTTCCGGCTTGCAGATTCGCTGAAAGTATCCTGCGATTTTCTTTCAACACCGCAAACATACAGACATATAATTGAATACATGGACGCTAATAATATAGCCATATCCACAAAACATGTTGAGTTTACCGATTGGAATGAATTTCTTGAAATTTCAGCCTATATCCAGCCAACTGATTTGGTTATTATTGCACTTCCGCGTAATGGTGGTGTTTCGTATAAACTCAATCAGGAAGGTATTCCGCGACTGATGGCCAGGAATTTTGAAAACTATGATTTCATCCTGATTTACCCGAATGAGAACGAGGAAAATCCGGAAATGATGTTTACCGACGATTTTGATAAAAGCCTGATTGAAGAAGGTTTGAATCGGCTTTCGAAAAAGGCCAAATCACTGTCAGATATATTCCGGAAGAAATAGCCGGAAGACCGTTGGCTTTTATCTTCTGCCAATTAACAAGATAACATTAATTTTAGCAGGATATAGCCTTTTAAACCTGGCTCTCTCGCCTTCATGCCTACCTTTGTCGTTTCAATTCAAAAGGTATGTGGGCATTGTTTGCCGTTGCTTCGGCGGTATTTCTTGGAACTTACGATGTTTTTAAAAAGCTTTCGCTCAACAGCAATGCCGTTCTTCCGGTGCTCTTTTTCTCAACACTTACCTCAGCAATCCTCTTCCTTCCCCTCGTTTTACTATCAGCCATCTATCCGGAGGTATTCATTAACAGCGTTTTGTTTATTCCTTCTGCCCCACTTGCACAACACAGTTTTTTCTTTCTAAAGTCATTGATCGTTACCAGCTCGTGGATTTTTACATTTTTTGCGGTAAAACACTTACCGTTAACGATTGTCTCTCCAATAAGGGCTACTGGTCCTATTTGGACGCTGTTTGGCGCTATTCTGATCTTTTCGGAACATCTTACAATGATTCAATGGATTGGAACGGCCGTCACGCTCCTCTTTTTTTACTTTTTCTCACTGGCAGGTAAATCGGAAGGGATTCACTTCACCACCAACAAATGGATCGTATTTATAATTGCCGGTACTTTACTGGGATCTGTCAGTGGTCTTTACGACAAGTTTCTGATCCGCAATTTCGACCGGATGGCAGTTCAGGCCTGGTCCTCGATTTACCAGGTGGGACTCCTTTTTCCGGTCATACTTTTCCTCTGGTATCCTAAAAGAAAAGAGAATACCCCATTTGAATGGCGTTGGTCAATTCCGATGATCGGACTATTTCTTGTGATTGCAGACTTCCTTTATTTTTATGCGATCTCTTTCGATGGATCACTCATCTCGGTCATATCTGCGCTTCGACGTAGTGGGGTGATCATTTCATTTACTTTGGGAGGTATTCTGTTTCACGAAAAGAATATACGGCAAAAAGGGTGGCTCCTGGTTGGAATTCTGGCTGGTGTAATGATCTTGTTATTCGGTTCGTAGAGACGCGTTCATCGCGTCTCCACAGGTTTTTATGGTTTGATCACCTTCATCAATGCTCCCGGGATTTGTAAAAGATCGAAATCGTGCTCATAGATCAGGTATTTATTAATCCAGACCGTTACAAACTTCTCCTTGTATTCGCGTAATCCTTTATACTGCGAAAAGCCCCTGATTTTTTCGTAAGCAAACTTCATAGATTTCTCTTTGAAAGTGTGGGGATCATCAATACCAGACATGGGTGCAAAGCCCATATTTGCATATGAATAGCCTTCAGATTTCAAATAAAGGAACAATTCCACAATGAGGAAATCCATCACGCCGTTTGGTGCGTCGGTAGTTTTGCGAATCAGATCGTAAGTTCCTTCTCCAGGAGCATAATCGGGAATTATATTTAAAAAAGCAACGACCTTCTCTTCTGCATTTTCAACAGTAATAAGAGTTTGCTGCTTCAAATCCTCCCAAACAAACATCCCCTGCGAGAAAATAATCTCACTCCTGCCGGTTTCCTCGAGCCATTCGTCGGATACCGCTTTTATTTTCTGAAGCAACCCGTCTTTAATCGGCGCGGTGTGAATACTTGTTTTATAGCCACGATCTTTCACCTTTGACAATGCGTTCCGGATCGATTTCTTAGAACCACCTTCAAGCGAAAATGTTTTCAGATCGACCAATCCTTCCTGACCTAAAAACATCATCTTCTTTTTCAAGCGTTTATAACTTTCAAGATCGCACTCAGAAACGCGATAATAGATACTCTTTAAACCTATATCAAAGCATAGCTTGTCAAACTGAACGATACTTTGTTCCATCTGTTCAACATCTTCAGCTACCGGATTTTCCAGAACAACTGCAAAGTTCCCGGCTGGTCGGTACGAAATAAATGCATTCAATCCTTCCGGCTCAAAGATCATCTTGTCCTGGTAAGTTTTAAAATAATCGAGACCCGATCTGCCGTATTGACGAACCAGCATCCTGGGACGTTCCAACTCTATTTCTGAAGGAAAAATCTTCAGAAAATAAGGTCGGATAAGGGTATAGATTAAAAAAACGAAAGTTAAAAACCCGCTTATCTGGATTGATAAAATAAACTTGCGTGCGAAATTGTCTACCGGTATCAAATCGCTGCTTCCAATCAGAAAATAGTTTTCTACGGCGTAATGTATGGATTGAATGAAGCTAAAATCAATATTAAAATGTTTTTTATCAAGAAAATAGAATCCAATTACACAATAAACCAATACTGCAAGCATACTCAAAATCGCCGTTTGTATTCCAACAGAACGCAAACGTGGATTATTTTTCACATAGTAATCCTTCTTTGTGAAAATCAAAACGACCATCACAAGTATAGCAGCTATTGCCTCCTCGTAATCAACAGCTTTGGTGAGATTTCCGATCATCGAAACAAACGAAAGAAAAAATGCAAACCACCAGGCAATTTTCAACCCCTTGAGCATAAACGATGCAGTAACCAGCAGAAACAGACCCAGAACTAAAACGAAATAATTAGATACAATAATTGCGTCCATTGGCAGAAAATCCTTCAGCCAGTGAACACGTTCTGCAATTGCAGGAGTAAGTACCGAAATGATATTAATGATTCCCAGCGACAATAGTAATAACGCCGGAATAATCCTCATCAACAACTTATTGATTTTCAATAAAAAACTAAATATGCCAGCAATCAGTGGAAGCCAGAATTCGAAGAACCTGTACAGGAGGGTTATTGCTAACGCTTCAATATCTGAATAGCCCAAACGGACAAGAATCAAAGTCATTGATACTTCAATTGCACCAAGGCCCCGTAAAAATGGAGATACAATCAGGAAGATAACTGAAACTATATACCCAAGAAATGCTGCAAAAAGCGAAGGGGTATACCCAAGTGCGATCATCGCGACATATAGATGTGCAATGCCTGCAAACTCAATAAGAACAGAATAAAACAGTGTTATAAAGAACTGTTTTTTACTGATCCTGTTATTTTGGATATCGATTGAAATGACTTCGAAGAATGAGAAAGTTTTGACAAGCCACCTGTAAAAAACTCCCTTTTTCGCAAACGATCTGTAGATCAAATATATTAACGCTATTAACGCCACCATTGAAAAAAATGCAATCCACTCTCCCGATCCAATTCCTCCAGCGATTAAAGAATAAATAAAGATTGGAATTGCTACAACAATCACCGATAATATTCCCACAAATCCATAAACTGCAGAAGCAAAATGAATTTGAGACTTTGTAATGCCCTTCTTTTCGATCTCGCCCGTGAAAAATGCAAGTGATGAAATACCCCCGGCTGGCAGGAAGATGCTGACCAGGTTTCGTTTCAGAAATAAAACGACCGCGCTAATCAGTGAGATGCGGTGTCGGATAGAAGCAAAGGAGGCGACATACATCAATCCTTGCAAAAGAATATACACCACCGTCAGCACTATTCCTGCAACTACGAACTTCCAGTCTGCATCCAACAGCACACGTTTTACATCTGCAAGTTGCGTATGTTCGTGATTAATAAACCAAATGCCAACTCCTATAAAAAAGATCGTGAAAATTGCCTGAACCAGCATTTTGCTGTTCTCACGAAAAAAAGGAAGGCTCCTTTCTTTAATAAATTGACCTACAATTACGAAAGGTCTATGTGCTTTAGTCAAAAACATATCAGAATCAGATAAGCATAAAAATAAAGCCACAATAATCTAAAATGCAAATTGTTACAGCTTTAATAAATATATGAAACGATGAGGGGAATGAGATATTCCCAACAAGCCACTACTTCACAGAGAACTTATAGGTGCACACCGAATTATAAACTTCACCTGGTCGTAAAACAACCGATGGAAAATCAGGTTGATTGGGTGAATTAGGAAAATGCTGCGTCTCGAGACACAGTGCTGATCTGAAATTATAGGGTTTATGCTGTTTTCCAATCTCTTTCCCTTTCAGAAAATTACCGCAATAGAATTGTATTCCGGGTTCATTCGTGAAAACTTCCATAAATCGTCCGCTTTGCGGATCGTATACAGATGCGGCCAGGGATACCACTTTTACATCGGTTTTATTCAATACAAAATTATGATCGTATCCTAAACCAAATGTCAGCTGCTCATTTTTCTCATTGATCCTGGATCCAACTGTTGCAGGAGTTGTGAAATCAAAAGGAGTCCCAATTACAGATTCTATTTTTCCGGTAGGAATAAGCACAGAATCTACGGGTGTATATTTGTCGGCATTAAGAAATACCTCGTGATCGAGAATGTCGCCATTACCAGCTCCGTGAAGGTTGAAATAGGAGTGATTTGTAAGGTTGAGAACGGTTGGTTTGTTTGTTTCGGCACGATAAGTAATCGCAACCTCATTGGCATCGGTAAGCTTATAATTCACAGTCACCTTTAATTCGCCGGGGTAACCTTCTTCCATATCAGGCGATACCAACTTAAGTTCCAACTCATTTTTTCCCTTTTGAACAGCCGTCCAAACCTTGGCCGAGAACCCTTTGACACCACCATGTAAACTATTGGGTGTATTATTAACAGCAAGATTGTATTTGACATTATCTAATGTAAATGTGCCTTTTGCAATACGATTACCGTATCTTCCGATTGAGGCTCCAAAATACTGCTCCGCAGCGTTAAGATACCCCTCAATGCTGTCATAACCCAAGACTACATCCTCCATTTTTCCGCTTTTGTCAGGGACCATCAAAGAAACAATACGTCCACCATAGTTGGTTATGGCCATTTCCAAACCGTTCTTATTTTTAAGCGTAAACAGGTCAACCTGTTTTCCATCAACTAATTTATGAAATGTGGCAGTTTTAATCGCCGGTTTTGGATTTTTCTGAGTACATGAAACAAATGCGAAAACCGCAAACAAAACAAAAGTTAATACTTTCATAGGTATGAAATTATTTTTAAAAATACATTTAGTTACAAATCTAATCAATAAATTTTATTGATCAAGGTCTGATAATAATTTCGGAATATTATCTACTTTGCACCATTATTAGCCTAAATAATAAGAAACCAGTTGTAACCAAATTTAAAATCAATTTTCAATAATCTTAACATTCTTATTATGGAAGAAAAAAATCAGGAATCGCGCAGAAGTTTTATTAAAAAGTCAGCTGTTGCATCTGCTTTAATTACAATTCCAAGTATTATTCCAGCACATGCTTTTGGTGCAAACGATCGGATTAATGCAGCAGTACTTGGACTAAATGGCCGGGGAAAGAACCACATTGAAGGATTAATGGCACAAAAGAATGTTCAAATCACCACGTTTGTTGATCCTGACCTTAATGTTGCCGGTGAACGCGCAAAGGAGTTTGAGAAAAAATACGGTCAGAAGGTGAATATTGTGCAGGATATGCGCAAAGCATTTGATAATAAAGACATACATGTCGTGACAGTTGCAACACCGAACCATTGGCATACCTTGGCAACCATTTGGGCATGTCAGGCAGGTAAAGATGTGTATGTCGAAAAACCAGGCTCACATAACATTTGGGAAGGACGTAAAATGGTTGAAGCGGCCCATAAATACGACCGGATTGTTCAGCATGGTGTGCAGTTACGTAGTTCGGTAGCGATCCGCGAAGCAATTCAACTGCTACGTGATGGTTATATTGGAAAAGTTTACATGGCACGTGGTCTTGTCTTTAGAAAAAGGCCCGATATCGGCAATAAACCGTTTGAGGCTGTTCCGGCTGGATTAGATTATGATCTTTGGACAGGTCCTGCTCCCAAACGTCCATTCACCAAAAATATCGTTCATTACAATTGGCACTGGCACTGGGATTATGGTAATGGAGATGTTGGTAATCAGGGAATACATGAAACGGACCTCTGTATGTGGGGTTTAAATGTAGGGTTACCTACGAAAATCACAGCCATGGGTGGAAAGTTTCTTTGGGACGATTGCAAAGAGACTCCTGAACTTTTATCATCTGTTTACCATTATCCGGATGAAAAAAAGATTATCCAGTTTGAGGTGCGCCCATGGTATACCAATGCAGAGGATGGATCATCAGTCGGAAATATATTCTATGGGGATAAAGGATACATGGTGATTAAAGGTTATGATACCTACGAAACCTATCTTGGAGATGATAAAACACCGGGAAAGACGCGAAAAGAGGGTGGCGATCACTTTAAAAACTTTATCGACGCGGTAAGAGCGCATGATTCTTCAATGCTCAACGCTCCGGTTGAAAGTGCTCACCTTTCTTCGGCACTTGCTCATCTTGGAAATATTGCTTACCGTACTGGCAGGGTTTTAACTTTTAATCCTGAATCCGAGTCATTTGTAAATGACACTGAAGCAGACAGGATGTTAAGTCGTAATTACCGCGCACCCTATATTGTGCCGGAAAATGTTTAGTGTAAATACCAAAAATTCCAAAGGGAGTGCACTTGCGCTCCCTTTTTTTACACTTTAAAACACCGTATTAGATATGGCACATTCTCTTCTAACTTTATATTGAAGAGAAATTTATATATTTGATGTTAGGAAACGTTCTGAAAATATCACAAATATGAACAACGATATCACCCCTTCAACAGAAGAAAGGATTAAAGAACTTGAGAGGCAGCTATCAGAACTTCGGGAGAAGAACTTTTTTCTGGAAACAGAAAACAAAACAATCAGGGAAGAAATGGAAAAATACCAACTTATCTCTGATTATGCCCAGGATTTGGAGTTATGGATCAATCCCAAAGGTGATCTTAGATGGATTTCACCATCGTGCAATGATTTAACAGGTTACACCGTCAATGAATTTTTCAGTGATTCTAAACTATTCTATAAGATCATCTATCCTGAAGACGAAAACCAGTTCCGGCAATATTTACATGACTCAATCAGTTTTATGCAAATAGGCCAGTCAATCGAATTCAGACTTCTTACCCGAACCAAACAATTGCGTTGGTGTGAAATGAATAGTAAAGCAGTTTTTGACAGATTGGGTAGTTATCTTGGCCAGCGTGGTTCGATTCGTGATATTACACGACTTAAATCTGCATTGGGCCAAATCAGGGAGATGTCTGATAATCAGGTTTGGGAAATGAAATCCAAACAAAAATACAGGGATGAAATTGCGGGTAAAGACCGGGAGTTGGTTTCATCGCTGATCGAAATCGCGCAAAAAAATGAAATGGTGCTCTATCTCCGTAAGAATTTGTCTGTAATTCGGAACACACTTCCAATCCCCACCCAGAAAAAAGTAACAGATATGTTACTAAAAATAGATGAACATCAACGCAGGCAGGTATTTAACTGGGAAGATTTTAAATTTCATTTCGAGAAAGTTCACCAGGGATTTTTCACACGTCTGAAAGGTAAATACCCGGGATTAACACAAAAAGATCAAAGACTTTGTGCATATATCCACCTTGGTTTATCAACAAAAGATATCGCCGGATTAATCAATATAACGCCGGAAAGTGCTGAGATAGGGAGAATAAGATTAAGAAAAAAACTTGAATTGAGCCGTTCAAACAACCTTTTTTCATTTCTGCAGGATATCTAAAGTAAGGGCGATATAAAATTCGCACTCAACTTTGTAAGGTTATATTTAATTATATAACTGATGTTTAAAAATATATTATATGTATTAAAATATAATGTTAGGTTGATATCTTCAATTATTTTCGTTAATTGAATCCTTTTGAGCTTCCTTTACGTAGATATTAAAAAAATATTATCGCTATGGGACAGCTAAAATACCGAAAACTAACAAACGAAGAGATTGGACAGTTAATTATGCAGGGTTGTTACTGCGAGGACTGGAATCTGATAGAAGTTGTCGGAGACTTCTTACCCGACAATATTAGAAACACCAAATTTTCCGGATTTAACCGGCTTGGGCGTTTTGACGAAGAAATAACTCTTTTTGGTGGTGTTCGCATGAAAACCGGAATCATAAATGCGCAAATCCACAATTGCAACATCGAAAACAACGCACTAATTAGCAGTGTAAAAAGTTACATCGCCAATTATAAAATAGGCGAAAGAGTTGTAATCCATAATCTTAACCAACTTGCTGTTGAAAACAAAAGTTCATTCGGGAACGGGATTCGCATTAAAGTAATCAATGAGCTTGGCGGACGCGAAATCCCCATATACGATCATTTGTCGAGCCATGTGGCTTATATACTCGCAATGTATCGCCACCGGACGAAAGCGATTGAGGTGATTGAAAAACTTGTTGGCAATTATGTCGATTATATTTCTGACACCGTTGGAGAAGTTGGTACAGGCGCACAAATTATCAATTGCGGCATTATGCGTAACGTCAAAATTGGCCCGTATTCCTCCCTCGAAGGGGTTTCAAAACTAGTAAACGGCACAGTCAATAGTTCAGCGGCAGATCCCGTAGAGTTAGGTCAAGGGGTAATTCTCGAGAATTTTATTGTCTGCTCCGGGACTAAAATCACAGATTCCACACTCATTTCAAACTGTTTTGTTGGTCAGGGGTGCATTCTTGACAAACATTATTCCGCCGTCGAATCGGTGTTCTTTGCGAACTGCCAGGGTTTGCATGGAGAAGCCTGCTCAATCTTTGCAGGTCCTTACACTGTTTCACATCACAAATCAACGCTCTTAATTTCAGGACTTTTCTCTTTTATGAATGCAGGGAGCGGATCGAACCAGAGTAATCATCTCTATAAGCTGGGACCAATTCATCAAGGTGTTGTTGAGCGGGGTGCAAAAACGACCAGCGATTCGTATATTTCATGGCCATCCAGAATTGGTGCATTTTCACTTGTAATGGGGCGTCATTACCGCCATTCGGATACAACCGATTTTCCGTTCTCATATCTAATCGAAGAGAAAGACGAAAGTCGCCTTGTACCTGGAATAAACCTGCAAAGTATCGGTACAATCCGCGACTCGCAGAAATGGCCCAAACGTGACCGTCGAAAAGATCCCAATTTATTGGATTTAATCAATTTCAATTTACTAAGCCCGTATACAATTCAGAAAATGATCAAAGGTAGAGCCATATTACTTGAGTTATTGAATGCCTCAGGTGAAACGGCTCCTTTTTACTCCTATCATGGCATGATCATCAAAAATAGCGGTCTGATAAGAGGAATTTCACTTTATGAAAAAGCTATCTGGAAATTCCTAGGCAACTCAATGATAACAAGATTACAACGGAAACCTATTAATACTATTGAAGATGTACACGATGCGTTGCGCAAAGACACACCGCTAGGAAGTGGTTGCCGATGGCTCGATTTAACCGGGATGATTTGTCCCTCTGAAGCCATCAATCACCTTCTTGATGCCATCGAAAATGGTGGAATTCATTCCCTTGAGGAAATCAATGCTTCCATCAGATCGATTCACGAAAACTACTACACTTATGAATGGTCATGGGCAGCAGATGTAATCCAGGAATTTTACGGAACTTCGGTAAAGGATTTTACGCCCAACGATGTGATATCAATCACCCAGAAATGGATGAAAGCCGTTCTCGATATAGATCATCTGCTTTACGATGATGCAAGAAAAGAGTTTTCGCTGATCAAACAGACTGGTTTCGGAGTTGATGGTGACAGAACTGTTCAGCAACTCGATTTCGATAATGTGAGGGGAGAATTCGAGACGCATGCCGAGGTTAGCTCAATCAGGGATCATATGGCTAAAAAGGAAGCTCTTGGGAAAGAAGTTATTTCGAAAATGGAAAAACTTTTAATATTGGAAACAATCAAAAATTAAATAATATGTGTGGAATTGTAGGATACATCGGGGATAAAAATGCCTATCCAATTTTAATTCAAGGACTTCAGCGGCTCGAATACAGGGGCTATGATTCAGCAGGTGTTGCTATTTATAATGGATCACTTACTGTGCATAAGTGCAAAGGAAGAGTTGCCGATCTTGAACGACATATCGCAGACAAGGATATTTCAGGTTGTATCGGAATCGGGCACACTCGCTGGGCCACACATGGTGAACCTAACGATCGGAATGCACATCCCCACACATCAATGAATGGTAATTTTGTACTGGTTCATAACGGGATCATCGAAAACTACGCAGAATTAAAGGCCGATCTTAAGAAAAATGGAATTACATTTCAGTCAGACACTGATACTGAAGTCCTTGTCAATCTGATTGAATATTTTTATCAAAAAGGTGAAGAAGTAAATGCTGAAATTGCTGTACGTCTTGCCCTTTCTAAAGTTGTTGGGGCTTACGGAATTGCAGTGATCTGCAAAAACGAAAAGGATCAGATTATTGTTGCCCGTAAAGGCAGTCCGTTGGTAATCGGCATCGGCCACGGAGAGTATTTTATTGCTTCAGATGCCACACCTATTGTTAGTTATACCAATAGCGTAATCTATTTAAATGATAACGATGTTGCGATCATTACCAAAGACAGCCTGACGCTTAAGACAGTTGAAAATACGCCGGTCGCATTTAAAATTACAAAAGTCGATATGACAATCGGCGATCTGGAAAAAGGTGATTTTGAACACTTCATGCTAAAGGAAATTTTTGAGCAACCAAAAACTATCGAGGATACTTTTCGTGGCCGAATTTCACCCGATCGTACAGAAATTGTTTTAGGTGGATTAATGGATGTATTTCCTAAATTAGTAAACGCCCGCCGAATTATTATTATCGGCTGCGGAACTTCCTGGCATGCAGCTCTCGTAGGTGAATACCTAATCGAAGAATATGCACGCATTCCGGTTGAAGTTGAATATGCATCTGAATTCAGATACCGGAATCCGATCCTATCCGCAGAAGATGTTGTAATTGCAATCAGTCAAAGCGGAGAAACTGCCGACACTTTAGCCGCACTACGTATGGCCAAAGAGAATGGAGCTACCATTCTGGGAATCTGCAATGTAGTCGGGTCAAGCATTGCCCGGGAGACCGACGGAGGTGTTTATACACATGCGGGAGTTGAAATCGGAGTAGCTTCAACGAAAGCATTTACTGCCCAGGTAACTGTGATGACCTTGCTGGCACTCAAACTGGCTAAAGAGAGGGGAAAAATATCATCGGAAGTCTACCTGAATTTGATTCAGGAATTGAGTGAAATACCCGGGAAAGTGAAATCAATCCTGGTAAAACATCCTCATATAAAATCAGTTGCAGCAAAATATAAAGACGCTTCTAACGCATTGTATCTTGGTCGCGGGTGCCTTTTCCCTGTTGCACTTGAAGGTGCCTTAAAATTAAAGGAGATCTCCTATATGCACGCAGAAGGATATGCTGCTGGTGAGATGAAGCATGGACCAATCGCACTGGTCGACGATAATCTACCTGTAGTGGTAGTGGCAGCAAAAGACCATTATTACGAAAAAATCGTAAGCAATATTCAGGAAGTAAAAGCCCGGAAAGGAAATATCATTGCGGTCGTGACTGAAGGTGATGACGGACTGAAAGGGATGGTGAATGATTTGTTCGAAATTCCTAAATCGCATCCGGTTGTTACTCCATTACTGGCAATCATACCATTGCAACTCTTCTCCTATTATATTGCAGTAATGCGTGGATGCGATGTGGATCAGCCCCGAAACCTGGCCAAATCGGTAACCGTCGAATAAAAAGTTAAATGAGAATGGAAAAAGGTTAAAGAATGAAGTGAAACCACTTTAAACTTTAACCTTTATCCTTTCAATATTATCCTTGATTACATCCTTATAATCATTTTAGGACGTACTGGCAGTGCCTTGTAAAAAATTGTAGCATCCGACTTTGGTATAACAATACTTATCTGGGGCATCGCAGGTTCCCTGTTAAATTTAATAAGGGATTGCAACGATCTTCTGACTTCCATTTCCTGGTATTTGCGGCGCATTGCAGAGATGACCTTTTTACCTTCATCATCTGGTTTTTCGCTCTGCGAAATCACCAACCTTAAGTTTCGGTCGAAATCCATCACAATGTAAACATCACCAAGTTTAGCAGGAGCCGGCTCAACCGCTACCTTGTTTGCCTCTATCGTATCTTTAGGGGCGATCTTTTCGACATACTCAATTTTAGGGATTGTCGCCTCTACATGTTTAAGCATGAAAGGTTCCGCCATCCAGTTCAATAAAGCTTCTGTATGATACATTTTTATTGAATTACTGACTGATGATTCCAAAATTTTACTTTCATGCAAAGAAACGCCCTTCATTTCAAGAACAGCGGTATTATTGATAAGATCAAGCACCAGGTACATTGAGTCTTCGTTGGCAAGCTCTAAACGGGAATGAAGTAAAACTTCTCTTTTTCTTAATTCAAAAAGCTTAACTTTTGCATCCTTGCTGTTACTTGAAACAACAGGTTCAGAAACGATTTCATCCTTAGAATCATTGTTATCTTTCTTGCTGTTCTTTGGCTTTTCGTCTGAAGTTGTCTGTATAATAGCCTTTGGAAGTGGGTTTTTTGTTAACACAGGCATTAAAACGGTACTGACGAGTGCATAAATAACAAAGATGCTTAAAACACTGGTAATGACCCAGAAGGTTAATTTATTTTTCATATTTAAGTCTTTAATAAATAAATACTTTCGATCCTTTACTCAATGTGTGATAAATAACATCCAGATCTTTGTCGCCAAGACGAACACAACCATGCGTTACAGGAAGTCCCAGAAAACGCTGATAAAGCGTACCGTGAAGCATATATCCATCGCCAATAGACAGCGCATAGTCACCTAGCGTATTGTAGTCAATACGTGAAGCCGATCTGGCAGAAGGTATGGGTAATCCATCTTCAATAAACGCCCAATCAGGCTTAATCCATGGGCGATTCTCCTGTTTATTTAAAACCGTAAACATTCCCTTTGGTGTTTTAAATATAATTCGCTTTTTCCCTGCAATCAATACTTCGTTTTTGCCAGTGGAACAACCTCCGGTTCTAACGGTATCTCCCCCGGCATTCCGTAATGAATATCGATTTTCGGTCGTATTCACTACGATATAAGGTTTTACAGGTTTAAGGTTGTCGAGTTTAGCTTCGATCAAATTAATATTTCGCTGAGACCTAACTTCCAGTTTTTCAATACCTTCATTAGAAGTTTCTTCAGAAACCTGAAATCCTGTAAACCATGATTTAACTTTAAATGCGCTATCCTGAAATGCCGGAGTAAAAAGTATCATCAATACAAAAACACAAAATAGCAATATCGGAATAGTCCATATTATGACGTTCAAGAATGACCGTTCCTTTTTTTCTTCGATTTCCATTTTATTGATATTTAGTTTAGTAATTCTGAAAGTGACATCATTGACCCAACAATTGTAATTGGAGTTCCGACGGACACCCGGCTATAAAGCTCATCTATATCCCTGTCCGTCAGGGCAACACATCCGGCAGTCCAATCGTCTCCCTTACCTCCATTGCCATGTATCTCGATTAATCCACCAATATGGCTGTTTTTCGAAATCAGACCCTGTCTTTTCCGATTGTTAAACGTAGCATAATCTGCTTCATTCGGATAATTGATTAACAATGCTTTGTGATAACCCGAGTCACCCTTCTTTTTAATAATCCGGTACATCCCTTCAGGGGTTGCTTTGTCACCGGCATAATGTTTATCGCCAATCCAATTCCGTCCAAACTCGACATCATATTCTTTACTCAATTTTCCATTGGAATAGAGATAACCTTTATGCTTTATTTTGTCCACTATAAAAGCATAGCTGTTGTTTTGTGCCGACTGGCGTATTGTAGCCGCAAACTGGTTTTGCCACTTCGAAAAGTCATTAAAATACTCCTTCAAAAGTGCATTAACATCTTTATCTGCAACACCAATTCTCATCTTACCTTCGTTAAGTCTTTTGGTAGCAAGCATGATATCACCTTTACCGAAAGCATTAAGTCCTTGTTCCAATGAGAGTTTTCCAAATTCATAATTCTTTCTGACACTTACTTTGAGCGGAAGATGAATAAATACATCGTGGTAATTGTCAAGTTTACGTTTGAGCAATTCGACCTCATTGAGATATTTCATCTTTAATGAATTCTTGTTTGCTCCGGACGAAGAATTTGCTTCCTGCGCTTTTAGGATAGCAGTAAGGATGAGTTCCTTTGCTTTCGAAAAATCTCTTGCAAAAAACACTTTCTCATTTTGTATCTTCCATTCAATTAGCGCTGCCTGGTACTTTTTTTCAGCAATTTTATAATATTCAGGGGAATACACATCTGCGTTGACTCTTTTTGCTTTGCCCAGAATCACCTGACACGAATCGAATTCTGCAATCGGTGGCTTGTCCATTGTTAAAATGAGTACCACATATATAATTAATACAGTCGACAGTAAAATTCCGGTAACAACAAATAACTTCTTTTTCCAACCAAGTTTCATTCTCAAAAAATAAAGTTCCAAAATTAAAATCCTAATCTTACAGCAAAGGAACTGAAAAATCTGACCTTTTATGGAACATCCATAAAGGAAATCCCGAAATTAATTTCAAAAAAACCCCCGGAATAACTTCCGAGGGTTAATGTGATGTAAGATTGCTTAAGATTATTTCTTACCTTTTTTTGCGATAACGTCTGTCAATTCAGTGTTGATAGCTTTTGCTTTTTCAACTGCTGGTTTGATTTTGTCAGAAAGAGTTAAGATATCTTCGTTGTTAGCAACACCTGCAGTAACTTCAGTGTTAACAGTTTCAACAACAGCGATTTCTTGACCGATTGCTTCTATAGCGGCTTTGCCTTCTTTACCTTTAGGCGCTTTGGCTAACAATTCTTTGTCAGCAACGATAAGAGCAGTAAGATCAGTGATAGACTGAGTAACTTCAGCTTTTAAAGCGGCTTTCTTTGCAGTAGTTTCTTCAACAGCTTTTGTTGAAAGAGTAGCTACAGATGCAAGAGTAGTTTTTGCTGCATCATAGTTACGGAATAAAGCAAATTTTGAATTCTGTTCTTCAACAGCGGTAAGAGCTGTTTTCAATGCTTCAGAAGCAGCATTAAAAGATTCAGGTGCATAACGATCAGCACCTGCAGTTTTTGCAGATTCGATAGAAACGTTTGCAGCATCGATTTCAGCCTGTGGGGCTTTGGCACAACTTGCCAACGAAACAACTAGAAAACTAAAAGCAACTAATTTTAATAATCCCTTTTTCATAATTTTGAAGATAAATTTAAAAGTAATAAATATTTTTCTATTCTTAAAATACACAGTTTAGACGCAAACCAGTGGAGAGGTCACAATAATTTCAGATTTTTTTTTAATTTTGAGCTTTGAATTATTATACAATCTTAATTTTGAATGTTTTACCGTAATTAAAAGATGGCAATAAAAAATTCTATAAAGGAATCTTCTGACAAAGAAATCATCAGACTCATTAAGCATGAGCATAATACCAACCTGTTTGAAGTCCTTTATAATCGATATTCAGAAAAGGTCTTCGACAAGTGTTATTCTTTACTTAAGGATAAAACGCTTGCGCAGGAATTTGTACAGGATATATTTTGCAAAGTATTTGAGCGATTAGCCGACTTTCGTGGTGAAGCCAACTTTTCGACGTGGCTTTATGCCATCACCTATAATAATTGTATAGAGTACCTGCGCACGAAAAAGAAAATGAATTATCCAGACTGGAATAGCCAGCATGAACTTCCTGATGTAATCGACGAACTGAATGAAAAAGAGATCAACAGTGAACGATTGATGAAGATTCTTGAACTTATCCATCCGGAAGAAAAAGCATTACTTACAATGCACTATATTGACAATGTTCCAATTGCATATATCCAAACAGCACTAAAAATCAGTGAAAGTGCTACAAAAATGAGACTTAAACGTGCGCGCGACCGCGTTGCATTCCTCTATAAAGAGCAATTTAATGAAGGTTAGTTTTCCTCTTGAATGTGACTTATACGAAAAATTCCGTCTCAAAGATAAAACCATTCAATGAAAGATTTTATCCTAAAATATTTATTTCGGTTTAATCCAAATACGCCAGGACAACCACTTTTGAAATCTTTTAACCAGCTTTTTCCCGGTGCCACCAATATAGAATGGTCAAAGGAAAAAGATGGCCATTTTGAAGTTATTTTTCGTGTGAATGGTATTGAACAGATTGCATGGTTCGAGAAATCAGGCAAATGGTTGAAAACTGAGACTAATTTTAAAATCGAAATGCTGAATGCTGAGGTACGTGAGAAACTCGAGAAATTCGGACAGATTATGAGTTCGATTTTTATCGAAAAGTCTGAAAATGATGCCAGTTACGAATTTATCATTCGTGATTCCTTTCAGGTTCGTCACATATTTATTACTGATGCTGAAGGTAACGTTTCAGATAGACGCAATTTCGATGAAGGAGAACTTCTTTGATTTCGCAAAAAACAGCTCTAAATAGTTCCTCCAAGTTCCTGATAACGATGGCAACTGACTAAGTGATCATTGACCATTCCAGTCGCTTGCATGTGAGAGTAAACGATCGTTGGCCCTACAAAAGAAAATCCCTTCTTCTTCATATCCTTTGAAATAATCCGCGAAATTTCTGTCTCTGCAGGTATCTCTTTAAGTGCAGTAAAACGGTTCTGAACTGTTTGCCCGTCAATAAAATCCCAGATGTAACGATCGAAACTACCGATCTTCTCCTGTACCCTCAAAAAAGCCTGCGCATTTTTAATGGCAGCTTCAATCTTCAACCTGTTCCGAATAATTCCGATATTATTAAGCAATTCAAATATCTTTTCCTGGCCGTAAAGTGCAATTTTCCGGGGATCAAATCCATCAAAAGCATCCCCATAAGATTCTCTCTTTCTTAAAACTGTAAGCCAACTCAAACCTGCCTGAGCTCCTTCCAAAATCAAAAATTCGAAAAGCTTTTGTTCATCATGTACTGGAACACCCCATTCATGATCATGATAATGAAGGTACAAATTATCTTTTAAACACCACTCACAACGATTTAACATGCTTTATACTTTATTAATGTAAAATAAAAAATCACAATTCAGTCAACGAATACTATTTTACTATTTTTGTTTCCTGAATTTACTGCTATTTTTCTACTGATGAAGAAATCTTTAACAATACTTCTTTTTACAATTATTTCGCTGTCCGCATTCCCGCAACTAAATACTGATCAATATTTTTACATCGGTAGAAGCCGGATTTATTTCGGAAATTATGTAAGCGCCATTGAAAACTTAAATATAGTAATAAAACTCAGACCAAATCTCCCTGAGCCATATTACTATAGAGGAATGGCCAAGCATTATATTGATGACTTCAGAGGAGCCAAAAATGACTACGATAAAGCGCTGGAGATTAAGCCTTTTTATCCCGAAGCTTACATGTATCGCGGTATGGCCAATTATGAGCTCAAAAATTACAAAGAGGCCTTAAACGACTACTCAAAAGCACTCGAGTATAAGAGCGATGATCAGGCCATTTATAACAACAGGGGAATTACAAAAGCAGCAATGGAGGATTTAGACGGTGCAATTGCCGATTATACCAAGTCCATCGAACTCGACCCTATGGTAGCAAATACCTATCTCAACAGAAGCTCTGCCAAACAGATGAAAAACGATCTGGATGGTGCTATAAAGGACTGTGATGCAGCAATTCGGATCAGACCCCATTTTTCGGGAGCTTACCTGATGAGGGGTATTGCAAAATTCGAAAAAGAGGATTACGCAGGGGCTTTAAAAGATTATGACATTTGCATCAGGCTTGACCCCAAGATGGCTCAGGCATTTGTCAACAGGGGAATTGTCAAACATAAACTTGAAGATACACAGGGGGCAATTCCTGATTATGACATGGCAATCAAATTAGACCCTGATATTGCAGTAGCATGGCTTAACAGGGGGATAGCTAAGGAAACACTTAAAATTCCCGGATTTGAATCTGATTTTGCTGTTGCGGAACAACTTGATCCTAAATTTGCTCAGTTCAGGAAACGCCTGAGTGCAGAACAGGAACGCGAAAAACAACGTCGTATGTATGGATTTGTACTCCCTACTGCGAATCAAAATCAAAAAAACCAAAACCAACCAGGACAAAATACCGTCGGTCAACCTGCGAATCAGCAAACAAATACAGGACAGCCTACAACACAAGGACAACAAACGAATGCAGGTGTGAGTAATTCTTCAACCGCTTTAGCTCAAAACAAACAGCCCAATAATGCTACTCCGGATTCCGCATCAGTAGCAAGAAAAGATGGAAAAGGGCCTGTCACTCAAAAACGTTCGCGCCGAAATATTGTTGTGAACGATGAGGGTGATGTGAAAGAAACAGAAATCACAAGGGGAATGGTTCAGAATCGCAATGTGAAAATTGAATTACAACCCGAATTTGTTATCTCAATTTTTCACAAAGATTCGGTAGATTACGAGCGATTGCAGTATTACAGTATAGAAGTTGATGCACTTAACCGAAAAAATAACAACCAGCCTTTTATGCTGATTACCAATAAACCACTTGGAAACGATTACTGGCAAAAAGAAGAATACAATGAAAACATTCGGCTTTTAGACAAAACGATACAGTCCAATAAGAAAAATTCGGATGCCTTTTTTAACAGGGCGACATTGTATGAATTGCTCAAAAACTACAACCAGGCGATAGAAGATTATGATCGATCGATAAAAATGGATGGCCGTAATATTCTTGCATATTTCAGCAGAGCCAATACAATGATTAAGAGAGTCGATTTTATCCGAATGCCAGGTCTACTTCCTGAACCAACAACTCTTAATATAAACGGCACTAAAGCTGATGCCGATGCACCCAAAGAAGAGAAAATTCTCGATTATGAGGATGTAATTAAAGACTACGAATCAATACTTTACATGAATCCACGATTCATATTTGCATGGTTCAACATGGCCAATACAAAAGTAAAAAAGAAAGATTACCTCGGAGCAATCAATGACTATTCGAAAGCGATTGAACTTGAACCCGATTTTGCCGAAGCCTATTTTAACAGGGGATTGACACGTATCTACCTCGATGATATGGAGGGTGGTTCGCTCGACTTAAGTAAGGCTGGTGAATTAGGCTTGACGGAAGCGTACAATGTCATTAAGAGATACTGCAACTAACAAACAAATTTAATATCAGATAGTAAGTAGATTAAGGATGTCGAATCAACCACTTGCAGAAAGATTAAGACCAAAAAGTCTGGACGAATACATCGGTCAGAAGCATCTTGTCGGTGAAGGTGCTGTGCTCCGAAAAATGATCGACTCAGGTAATCTTTCCTCAATCATTCTTTGGGGACCACCGGGTGTGGGGAAAACCACCCTTGCAAAGATCATCGCCAATTCACTGAACCGGCCATTTTACATTTTAAGTGCCATTAATTCAGGAGTAAAAGATGTGCGTGACGTGATTGATAAAGCGAAAAACAACCGATTTTTCACATCACCCAATCCAATCTTGTTTATCGACGAGATCCACCGGTTTAGTAAGTCACAACAGGATTCTCTTCTGGGTGCAGTCGAACAGGGATTAGTAACTTTAATCGGCGCAACAACCGAAAACCCATCTTTTGAGGTGATCTCTCCTCTCCTCTCCCGATGTCAGGTTTATGTTTTACAATCGCTTGAAAAAGAAGATTTACTGACATTATTAAATCATGCAATAACGACTGATTACGAAATCAGCCAACGGAAAATTGTATTGAAAGAGTACGAAGCAATGCTCCGGTTTTCGGGAGGAGATGCACGAAAGCTGCTTAACGTGCTTGAAATCGTTCTGAACAGTGTAACAGATGAAGAGATCGTTATTACGAATGAACTGGTTACATCGATGTTACAAGCAAATCTGGCTTTATACGATAAAAACGGTGAGATGCACTACGATATCATCTCTGCCTTTATTAAGAGTATTCGAGGAGGCGATCCGGATGGCGCGGTTTATTACCTTGCAAGGATGATCGAAGGTGGCGAAGATGTAAAATTTATTGCCCGACGGTTGCTAATCCTTTCTTCCGAAGATGTGGGTTTAGCAAATCCAAATGCATTTCTGATGGCACAAAACACTTTCGATGCCGTTCATAAAATCGGAATGCCAGAGTCTCGTATCATATTATCAGAGTGTACGATCTATCTTGCAACATCCCCCAAAAGTAATTCGGCTTACTCGGCCATTGATGCTGCTTTGGCTGAAGTACGTGAATCCGGTCATCTTCCCGTGCCTCTTCATTTACGCAATGCACCCACCAAACTTATGAAAGATCTTGGATATGGGAAGGAGTACAAATACGCACATTCCTACGAAGGAAATTTTGTCAATCAGGATTTTCTTCCTGAAAAAATTAAAAACAAACGGTTTTATACACCACAAGATAACGATTCAGAACATAAAATCCTCGAAAGATTGAGGACGTGGTGGAAAAACAGGTTTTAGGAAATTTCTTTTCTGTCGTATATTACACTAAATAACAGGGTATTGATCTCTTATTAATTCGTTTTTGTGGCTTTTTCAATATTTTTTTAAAAAAAATGTCAAAATGCTTGCATTCGTTTAAATCACATATTATATTTGTACTATTACAATAGTACATTAAATATCTATTACAATATGATAAAATTTAATCTTGACCCCAAAACAGGGATCCCGTTTTACAGGCAGATTCTCGATCAGATTAAATTCGGGATTGCATCAGGTAGCCTGAGTATGGGCGAACAACTGCCCACCGTTAGAGCACTCGCAGTTGAGTTGAAAGTAAATCTGAATACCGTAGCTAAGGCTTATAAGGAACTTGAAATTAAGGAAATACTTGAAACTCAACAAGGAACAGGGACTTTTATAAGTAAAAATGTATTTTCAATCTCAAACTCAGAAAGAAAACAAAAACTCCAGAGTATTACCAAAGAATTTGCAACCATAGCATATAGTTATGGCTTTAATATTGATGAACTAATTGTTGAACTTAAAAACCAATCAAAATGAAATCTGAAAACTTTCTGAATGGCGTTTCACTCACGCTCTTGATTTGCCTAACTACCTTAATAGGTGGATTGTATTATCTGGAAATAATTAATGTTGTAGTATCATTAGGCGCATTTATTTTATCGGTTTACATCTCCTATTCAATACAAATTGCTGACCAATGGGAAAAAGCAGTTGTTTTACGAATGGGAAAATTTACCGGTTTGAAAGGCCCGGGTTTCTTCCTGATTATACCTATAGTTGATCATATTGACAAATACATTGATCAAAGAGTAAGGGTAACAGATATCAAGGCAGAAGAGACATTGACAAAAGACACAGTTCCTGTAAATGTCGATGCAGTTGTTTACTGGACTGTTTGGGATGTTGAAAAAGCCGCTCTTGAAGTTCAGGACTATGTTAAAGCTGTAACATTCATTGCCCAAACTGGCCTTCGGGATACGATCGGTAAACATGAATTGTCTGACCTGCTTTCCGACAGGGAAACGATTTCTGCGGAACTACAGACGATTCTTGATGAACATACCAGTCCATGGGGAATTACTTGTCAGAATGTAGGTATAAGAGATATTATCATACCAAAAAATCTGGCGGATGCGATGAGTAAACAAGCTCAGGCTCAAAGAGAACGTCAGGCTCGTGTTATCCTTGGAACCGCTGAAACTGAAATCGCCGTGAAATTTGCCGAAGCAAGCCAGCAGTACATTAATAATCCTGTTGCACTGCATCTTAGAGGGATGAATATGTTGTTCGAAGGACTAAAAGAAAAAGGATCAATGGTTATTGTTCCAAGTTCTGCTTTAGACTCAATGAATTTAGGAGCTATAGGCGGTTTGGTTTCATTAGCAAAAAGCAATGAAATTGAAAATCCAAATAAGTAAAAGTTGGTATTAATGCTCAAGTATGACATTTATAACGATTTATACCTAAAAACATGACAACAATTTTATTTAAAAGTGCTTTAGTCATTGGGACAACATTAGCGTTGTTATCATTTAACTTACCAGCCGGGTGGTTCATTGCAGGTAGCAAACCCCAAAGCTACGAAATGGGATTAGACAAAGGCGCCGGGCAGAATAGTAAAAACGCAGCAACAATTAAGTCAACAGATAAGAAAATTGACGGCTTCGGAACTTTAATGCAACAATGTAAACCGGAAAAATATCTTGGTAAAAGAATGCGGATGACAGGGTATATTAAATCAGAAAACATTACTTCCTGGGCCGGACTTTGGCTTCGGGTTGACCAATCAGGTTCACAGCAACCGTTATCGTTTGACAACATGAGTTCCAGACCAATAAAAGGAACAACCGGTTGGAAAAAGTATGAAATTGTTTTAGATGTCCCAAACAATGCGTCACTTATTGCATACGGTGCGTTGCTGGACGGAACAGGACAAGTTTGGTTTGATAATATTACATTTGAAATCGTTGACAAATCTGTTCAAACTACTGACTCTAAAAACGTTAAGAATCCTGCAACGCAAAGCGGTCCAACAAATCTTGACTTTGAGAAATAAAGTGCCTGTGTTTAAAAGCAACCAGGACCGGATGAATGTACATACCCTGAACAGTCATCCGGTCATTATCACATTCTGGTCAGTCAATTATCTCAGCCTCTTTAAATGACGGGAGCTCACCAAATTTAATAATCAGGTAAACTTCTACCACGTATTTTATTTTAAATTTGTCACCTAAGGATCTTTCCCAAAACAAATTAAAAAAGGGTCATGGCAATAATTGTAGCGATCAGGCACAACACATCATATACTTAGGATCGTCCGGTGAATAGGGGCGCTCATGTTATTCGTCTTAAACCTGCTCCACATAGTCGAACGAAAATTCATTCGTATTCACTGTTGATAGAGCCCAAAGAACATTTTATTAATTGGCAGCAGGATTCGTTTGGCAATTATCTGGTCCGTATTGTGATGCAGGATAAAGTGATGGAATACTTAGACTGCGACACATTGCGATACCCAAGTGAGCCAAATCTCTGCAGACACCAGATTGCTTTAAATTAACCTCCACAGCTGACAATGGAAAGTTACTACTACCAAGAACATATTTGATTGTGTCTCGCAGCCATTGCTCGATAGTTGAAACCTGATCACAACCTGGCTTTTGACCAACAGTAATTATCGTTGCCAAATCGTAAAAACGATCTGATTCACAATAGCGACCTGGTAATAAATAATGGAGTACAGAATCGGGCAGATTCTGGATTTCCACGAAATCGGCCCCAGGTGCTTGATCAACGAAATCAGCAGTCCTTATTTCAGCAGAAATACGTACTTCAAAAATCCCGGGCGGAGCAATCAATCTTTGACAAAGATTGCTGTAAAAATTAGTAAACTTGAACACTGATACACTTGGTGAAATTATATACTCCTCTCTTGCAATCCACTGTTGGGCTCCGCTACGCGGTCGTAACATTAATACAAAAGATGTTGGCATTGAAATGTCAAATCACAGTTAGTTCTTAACCACATACTCCAGATCTATAATAAAAAGAAAAGTTTCGCAAATATTGAACCGCCAATATCGGCATTATTCCGAAAGTGGAAAATATTTTAGAATGAAATTACAAAATCCTGTAAAATATCATACTATTAAATTCATTTAAAAACATCTGTCTAATATTTCTTATCCACAAATAATAAATGATGCTTATCTAACGAATGTAACACAGCCTATCAGTATCTTCATTCTCAAAGCAATGGAGGTAAACACTTTTACCAAAATCTACAAGATTTACTGTAAGAGGATAAATCATTGTGTTATCCAAAATTAAGAAAGGAAAGGATTTTTCAACGCTTTGTTTAATGCCATTTCCCCAATTTCGAGGTCAAAAATTGTGACATTGAACACTTTTGGCCAATCCTATCCCCTGTATTGAAAAGTATTAATAATTAATAAAAATCTTTTAATTAATTAACATTAATTAACTACAACCATAGTGGAATAACTAACATCTTAGTCATATCTTTGATTAACTAAATTATTCTAAAAAATCATGAATTACATTTATCAGCGATTAGAATTAAATCCGTTAGTGATCTTACTAATTCTTTGTTCTACATTATGCTCTTTCACTATCTTCGCATCGTTGCCTGTGGGAAAATACCAGGTTAAGGGAATAGCTACTGATGCAGAATCAGGCAAAACAATTCCCTATGTCACAATCACAGCACAAAACAGTAAAGGAATTATCAAACGTCTGGCAAGCGATGCAAATGGAAAATTCGAATTTACAATTGATTCAATTGGGAAGTACAATGTAATCGTTCAATCAATTGGTTTTCAGACATCTAAAAACGAGGTCAATATTGATGAAAAAACCATTAAAATCGATTTAGGCACGATTAAGCTTATTACTGGATCTGAAATAGTTGGAGAAGTTTCTGTTGTCGCCCAAAAACCACTCGTAAGAACTGAAGTCGACAAGATCATCTACAACCTTGAAGCTGATCCTGAATCCAAAACATCGAATGCGTTGGAGATGCTCCGGAAAATACCATTGGTTACAGTAGACGGAGAAGATAATATTCAGGTAAAAGGATCTTCAAATTTTAAAATACTGCTCAACGGGAAGGCTTCATCGATGTTATCGCAAAATCCAAAGGACGTACTGCGTAGTCTACCTGCTAATACCGTAAAAGATATAGAGGTCATCACTAATCCATCGTCGAAATACGAAGCTGAGGGAACAGGCGGAATCATCAACATCATTACCACTAAAAAACAGATAGACGGTTTCATGGGTAGAATAAATACCGGAATTGATACACGTGGGGGTTACAATGGCGGAATTTATGCTACCTCAAAAATCAAAAAATTTGGTTTCTCAATCAATTATGGGTACAACGATTTCCGTCAACCCAAGAATGAGAGCAGTTCATCCCGGGAGAATTTCGTAAGTACAACGAACCGGTATTCTGAATCATTGGGGTTCAATAAATACCTGGGAACTTCAAATTTTGCAATGGGTGAAGCGAGCTATGAATTAGATTCATTGAACCTGATAAGTCTTTCGTTTTGGGGATATACCGGTAATTTCGATATGAACTCAGAACAGTCGACGAGTGATTTTGACACAAATCACAACTTATCAAGGAAATTCATGAACCTATCGAATTCGTCGAATGAACGTGGGAATATCTCCGGAAATATTGATTATCAGCGTACATTTAAAAAGCCAGAT
>JANXZJ010000053.1 GCA_025355585.1 Mariniphaga sp.
AAGCAATCCAAACATTTCGGGAAAATAGTGGGCAATTTCCTCCTTAGCCATATCGATCACGCCAAAACCTCTGATACCCGGTGTGTCAATCAGATATCCTCCGCCTTCTACCTCAAACATTTCGGCAAATGTGGTGGTGTGCTTTCCCTGTTGGTGATGATCTGAAATTACCCCGGTTTTGAGTGTCAAAGTTGGGTCAATCCGGTTGAGTATGGATGATTTTCCGACACCCGAAAGACCCGAGAAGAGGCTTATCTTACCTTTGAGTTCATCACGCAGGATGTCAATATTGAAGTTTTTCTCGGCCGAAACCTGGAAACATTTATAGCCAATCGATTCGTAAGTCTGAAGGTATTCTTCCAGCTTTTCGTAATCCTTCGCGTTGTACAAATCAAGTTTGTTAAAAACAAGACATGCCGGAATCCGGTATGCCATGGCCGAAACGAGGTAACGGTCGATAAATCCCGGTAGGGTAACAGGGTAGTTAACTGTCACAACGATAAATGCCTGGTCGATGTTCGCGGCGATGATCTGGCTCTCTTTCGACAGGTTGGACGCCTTACGGATAATGTAATTTCTGCGTGGTTCGACTGCCGAGATAATACCTGCTACTCCCTCTTTTGTTGTTTCATCATGCTGAAGTTCAAATTCGACACGGTCGCCGACTGAAACCGGGTTGGTCGTTCTCACCTCTTTCATCCGAAGTTTTCCCTTTATGCGGCAATCAAAAGTCTCACCTGTATCGGCTTTTACCGAATACCAGCTTCCAGTTGATCGAATTACTAATCCTTTGCTCAATACGATAGATTTTTACGCGTTAAAAATACGTAAAAGGTTTGAACCGGCGCAACTGTTATCGACTTTCTGTTGTTGTGCTTTTATTCATGCTGATTTTTTTTAAGTTAGTGTGATAAAGATAATAGGGATGGAGGACTGAAACGGCTTTGAATTTGTAACGTAATAACTCCTGAATTATTACTTTTGTAAAATTGGTTGAAACGAAGATTGATAATTAACAAAGGGATTTTATCGTATGAGTAACAAAATATTGAAGGCTGCCCTTGCAGTTTCATTCGTGGTTATTATCGGACTCTCTTTCTGGGGATTTAAAAGCGACCAGAAAAATTTCGAGATTTCGAAAAACCTGGACATCTTTTATACTTTGGTCCGGGAATTGAATCTTTTTTATGTTGATGAAGTTAAACCTGATAAGTTGATTAAAAAAGGGATCGACGATATGCTCGAAACCCTTGATCCTTATACCGTTTATATTCCGGAATCGGAGATGGATGATTTTAAATTCATGACAACAGGTGAGTACGCCGGAATTGGTGCAATGATCAGTAAACGTGGCAATCAGATTATTGTCGCTGAACCTTATGAAGGGTTTCCTGCACAGGTTAATGGTTTACGCGCCGGGGATATTTTTATTGAAGTTGACGGGAAGCCAGTTGACAAGATGGCAGTTTCTGATGTCTCCGAAATTCTAAAGGGACCTGCCAAGAAAGTAATAAAAGTAAAGATGCAACGGCCGGGGGAGAAAAAACCTTTCACACTTGACATTGTACGTGAAGAAATTCAGATTGATCCGGTAACCTATTATGGAATGATTGACGCCAAAACGGGTTATGTACGTCTTTCAAGCTTTACTGATGGCTGTGCCGAAAGTGTACGCGATGCAATTGTTGATTTAAGGGATAAAAAAGGGGCCAAAACGCTTGTTCTTGATCTCCGCTCAAATCCGGGGGGTCTTTTGGGTGAGGCTGTTAAGGTAACCAATCTGTTTGTGAATCACGGACAGGAGATTGTCAGTACCCGAGGAAAAGTATCGCAATGGGATAAAACCTACAGGGCAACAGAACAACCTGTTGATTCGGTAATGCCATTAATCATATTGGTAAACAGTGGATCGGCTTCCGCGTCTGAGATTGTTGCCGGCGCACTTCAGGATCTTGACAGAGCTGTAATTATGGGTAATCGTACTTTTGGTAAAGGTCTTGTTCAAACAACAAGAGATCTCAGTTATAATACGAAATTGAAAGTTACTACTGCTAAATACTATATTCCAAGCGGCAGATGTATTCAGGCACTCGATTATACACACCGGAATACCGACGGAAGTGTAGGCGCCATACCTGATTCACTGATAACTGTTTTCAAAACTAAAAACGGAAGGCTCGTTAAAGACGGCGGTGGTGTTACTCCTGATATACGCAACGTTCAGGATACTTTAAGTGCATTGTCTTTTAAGCTCGTACAGGATTATATGATATTTGATTTTGCGACTGAGTATGCTTCGAAGCATAAAAGTATTGCCACACCTGATAAATTTGATATTGATGATGATATCTATAAAGAATTTCACCAATATCTGACAGCGAAGAAATTTTCATATGAATCGAGGAGTGAGCTAACATTAAAGTCATTGATTGAAACGGCAAAGAAGGAGCATTATTACGATGGTACTAAAAATGAATTTGCCGCACTTGAAAAAGGGTTGGCCTTGGATCTGAATCAGGATCTCGATAAGAACAGCGAAGAAATACGCGACCTGCTTAAAGATGAAATTGTGTCGCGTTACTATTATCAAAAAGGAGCTATTATTGCCGCTTTGGGAAGTGATAAAGAGATCAGGAGTGTTAAATCTCTCTTCCAAAATCCGGCAGAGTATTCCCGATTGCTGGTGCCTCCTGCAGTTACAACAGTCAGAAAGTAGGCGGAAAAAATGGGATTTATAAATTGACATTAACTATCAGGGTCATGAAAGAGAAGTAATTTTTTCTTTTATGACCTTTTGTTATTCAGGGATGTTTTAGTAAAAAGATGAAGCTGATTTTTAAGTATGAAGAAAAAAATCTTGGTTATGGCCCAGGTTCCAATGTCCGGTTTGTCGGAATTGAAGGAACAATTTGATATCATTTACCCCCGGACTTTTTATTTTAGTGATTCTGATCTTCGAAAGGAGATTGTTGAGGCTGACGGTATACTTTCGGTTTTTACGGCTCCCTTGAGTTTCGAATTGCTTCAATTGGCGCAGCAACTCCGTATTATTTCCAACTTTGGTGTAGGGTACAATAACATTGACCTGGAGTATGCTACAACCAGAGGAATTGCTGTATGTAACACGCCCGATTCGGTTACGGAACCAACTGCCGAAATGGCGATGGGACTTATGATCGCTTTGATGCGGCGGATCAGCGAAACAGATCGCAAATTGCGAAGTGTCTCCGGGTTGAATTGGGGGATGATGGAAAATCTTGGAAGTTCGCTGTGGGGAAAGACATTGGGCATTATCGGGATGGGGAGAATCGGGCGCGCATTGGCGCGAAGAGCTGTTGCCTCAGGTATGAACGTGATCTATTATAACCGCACCAGATTGGATGTTGCCACTGAGCTGCAATATGGCGCCACTTTTGTCTCTTTTAATAATCTGATCCAACAATCCGATGTTATTTCGTTGCACTGTCCCTTGACGGATGATACACATCATTTGATTGGAGAAAATGAATTTTCAAATATGAAAGATGGAATTTATATTATTAATACAGCAAGGGGAGCTGTAATCGATGAACGAGCTCTTGTGCTGAATCTTTCAACTGGAAAAATTGGGGGTGCCGGGCTCGATGTTTTTGAGGCGGAACCAGCGATCAGCCGCGAACTATATTTAATGGACAATGTCGTTCTCACCCCGCACAATGCAACAGGTACAATTGATACACGCATTGCTACAGCGCGCGAAGCCTCTGAGAGTCTGATCCGTTTTTTTAATGACAGACGCGATATTCCAATAGTTAATCCATGTATCTGGAGATCATAAATGATGTTTTTTGAAAAGGTGCATGCTTTAAAAATGACAAGCTTTTAAAGCATTGAAATTTCCAAAATAAATTCTAAAAAGAAAATGTTTTTGGAAAAAACATTACTAAACCGACAACGCTTATAATTAGGAATGCCAATGCAATAAATAAATAGGTGGTGTTTATTTTGCCATTTTTATTTTGGAATCTCCCACTCTGAATTTTCATGATTTCATTGATGTTTCCAATCAGTTTTTCCAATGCAAAACGATCTTTTACAACGTAGTCAAAGGCACCATTTTTTATACTACTCACGGCAACATTCAAATTATCTTGCCCCGACAAGAAAATAAACTCTGAATCGGGATTCCTTTTCTTTGATGTTTTCAGAACATCCAGTCCACTTATCCCGTTCAGTAAGTAGTCTTGAATCACAATATCGGGCTTTTTGTAAAGGTTCTTTAAACATTCTTCACCGCTAAGAAAGCTTTCAATTCTGTTAAATTTTTTTGACCTGAGATGATTCGCAATGAACTTATTGTAGATAGAATTATCCTCTACAATAAAAATCAGGGGATAGTCTTGGTTTTGCATATTAAATGGGTTTTTAAACGTTTGAATTTAAATTATTCGATTTGTATTGAAAGTATACTCCAAAATTGAAAATGGGTTTCGATTTAGTAATAAATTGATTTGTAGAATAAAAATAGTAGTGTGAAACGAGCATGGCACAAATACGGCAAAAGTGATGAATCGAAGATCGGCGTAGCCAATAAACTCATGCGGGTTCCATGAGCAGGTATCTGGAATTTGCGAAATTATCCACTTCGATCCAAGAGATATACAGTAACATAATAGCAATATATATGAATGAAAGACCCTCTTCTGTTTTGATATTTCGGAAAGGGGAAATTCGATCTTAAGTGTGTTGAGGTTGAATATTAGTGAGGTATTATTAACCGTTATCCTTTTGTTAATCAAACGATTTAGAACCAATTATATTAAGAAAAAACAGTTGGTTTTACTTTATTTGCGGCAGGTTAGCAGATAAAAGGAAGCAGGAAATATCCTGGAAATGGATTTTCAGGAATCACAGAAACGCTGGTTTTTACTTCCGTGAATATCGTTGATTAAATTGGCTGAAGGACTTTAAATCGTTAAAATGGCAGGAATTAACAGCAATGTAAATATTAACAATCAATTAATTGTCGTGAAAAAATGGTTTTGTTAGTCTTTTTTTATTAATTCCCCAATATTGAAAATGTATGCGGAAAGAAGATTGTAAGGCTTGCAAAGATGAGAATAATTATAGCAAGAGCAATAAAAAAGAGTGTGATCCCAAGTCTGTATCGCTTATTACTGTTTATTAATTCATGATTGACCATTATCCTGTTAATTTTGTCTGTGAGCTTTTTCAATGAATACTGATCTTTGATAATATAATCGTAGGCTCCGTATTTCATTGAATTAATAGCGACCTCAATATCATTCTGCCCCGAAAGAAAAATAAATTCTGTCTCAGGATATTTCTTTCTTGTAGCTTTTAAAACTTCAATCCCGTTTATCCCATCAAGCAGGTAATCCTGAATGATTATATCGGGTCTTCGGTCGATATTTTTCAGACATTCTTCGCCACTAAGAAAGCTTTCTATCCGGATCAGCTTGTGAGAGCGCAAATGGTTTACAATTAGCTTATTATAAACCGAATTGTCTTCAACAATGAAGATCAGCGGATATTTTTGATTTTCCATAAGTGATTATTTTTGTATTATGATAAAGCAATCCTAGTAATTCTCGCGTGTAGGTAGTTTTTCGATTGAGTGACGTAAATTTAAGAAATCAATTTGATATTTTAAAATTAATTTCTATGTCCACCTTTCTTTTTAGATAAAACAGCTTTTCGTGTGGTTTTGTTTTAATTATTTGCATCAGCATTAAGACATTATATTGAATGTTTTTCTTGTTCTGTAGCTAATTGACATGTACATGATTTTTAAGAATTGCATTACCATGTTGTTTTTTTATATCTTCGCATAATCAATTTATCAAAAATCAATAAAATGAAAGTTCTGAATATCGCTCTTTTGCTAATTGTCCTAATGGCGGCAGGTTGCAAAACTCAAAAGATTGCACCAAAACCTCAGCCAATGAATTCTGAATCGATAGGCAAACCTTCAGATAGTGCTTCTTCCTCAATTAAATCGAAAGAGGAACACGTAACTGCTGCAAAAGGTGAAGCCAATGATTTTGGTTCTAAAAGATTTTACATTATTCTTGGAAGTTTTGGTGTATATGAAAACGCGCAGAAATTCAAAAAGCAACTGATGGCTGAGGATTTCTTCCCTGGAATTCTTATTAATGAAGCTGGTTTATATCGGGTTAGCGTTAATAGTTATGATGATGAAGGAATTGCAAGGAGCAGAGTCGGTGAAATCCGACAAAAGTTCCCCAAATATAGCGACTTATGGTTGTTAATTAAGAAACAGTAGCTGGCAAAGAAAAGAGGGAGATTCCCTCTTTTTAACTTTTGGAAAAGGCAACAGTTTTTTTCCGGTCTAAGAGCCCAATATGCAATTATACAGATCAATTTTGTTGATGTTTTTGATTGGTTTTAAAATATTTAACTGTCAGGGACAAGATAAATTCAACAAATGGCTTAAATCAGAACCCGATTCTGCTTATGTGCAAAACAACCAGCAGGACTTGATTCTTAGGCTCTACGCCTCTCAAAAATATTCTGGTCAAACCATTATTGATCGTGATGCTAAAACAAATCTGGTTTACCTCCCCTCAAATGGATATGCAATTGGTCTAGGGTTTAATTACAAGTTCCTTGGTATTAATATTGGGACAATTCTCCCTTTTGCACAGCCTGATATAGAGCGTTACGGTAAAACAAAATACCTTGATCTTCAATCCCATCTTTACCTAAGGATCATTACGGTTGACTTTTACACTGGATATTATAAAGGGCAATATCTCGCAAATTCAGCTTCAGTTTTGAGGCCTGTGCCATCAGGATCAGATTTTTATACAAGGGGAGATATTGCAACTTATTCTGGAGGATTTGGTGTTTATGCCAATCTTAATCCAACAAAATTTTCGGTACGAGCGCCTTTCCTTCAAAATGAATGGCAAAAGAAAAGTGCCGGCCAGCCAACGTTGGGTTTTGAATTATACTGGGTTAGTTCTGCTGCCGATTCATCTTTCATTCCGTCAGATTTAGCGAATAAGACCTTTTTCGATGGAATCAATTTTAATAAATGGCGTTTTTACTCTCTTAATCTTACTGGAGGCTATGCTTATACTTTTGTCATCAAAAAGAGGTTCTTTATGACGGCAGGTATCAATGCAAGCTTGGGTATTGGTGAATATCAACTAACTCCTGTTGATGGAGCAAATATGAAACTTATTTATCCTAATTTTAGCATTAATCAAAAACTTGGGATAGGTTATCATTTCGATAAAATTTTTGTTGGGATGTCGCTTGCTAATTTTGAGTACTTTACGCCAACTCCTGTTAATCAAACATATATCCGGTGGCAAACTGGTAACTTACGGTTTAATATTGCTTACCAACTTAACCTTAAACGTGATTTTGAGATTCGTCCTTGGAAATGGTTTGGAAACAAAGGTAAACTGGCGAATCAAGCAGAAAACGTTGAAAAACAGTAATTTGATATTTTATTTGTGAATACATCTGACCTTCTGAATTTAGGTTTTATTTGTCAATATAAAGATTTGGATTTAGAGCCTCGGGGGACCATTGTCCCAAAAATTCAAGAACTTTTTTCTTCGAGTAACCTTTGTCTTCTTCAAGGTAGGCAGAATTCTGTGTATGAATTCGTTTGCCATCGCTATCAAGTATCACAAAAACAGGGAATCCGAATCTCTGAGGATATTCAAGTTTTTTTAATTCTGCTATATTTCGGTTTTCCTTGCTGTAATTTACCTTTATTGTCACATAGTTTTTACTTATTAAAGTACTGATCTCCTGATCTTCTAAGCAGAATTGATGGAATTTAATACACCAGGGACACCAGTTTCCGCCAATTTGAAGGAGTAGGTGCTTGTTTTCGGCTTTCGCCTTGGTTATTCCTTGCGTAATGGCTGCTGAAACATCTGCATCGGGATTGTACAGTTTTGCAGTTTGGGCTGAACTGCTACTTAAAATAAAATAAAAGACTAGGGTCAAAACAAGTTTCATGGGATGTGATTTACAGCTTCAAAAATGACTATAAACTTTGATTAAAACAAAAAGGCTGCATAAATAAGCAGCCATTGTTAATAATTAGGAGTTTTAGATTAAACTGTGAGAATCTCTTTTTCTTTTGCAGCAATTAGTTCATCAATTTTTCTACCAAACTTATCCGTGAAAATTTGAATTTTTTCAGAAGTAGTGGCTTCATCATCTTCAGAAATCTCTTTAGATTTGAGTAATTTCTTGAGATAATCATTCGCATCTTTTCTGGCTGAACGAATGCTCACTTTGGCAATTTCGCCTTCTTTATGAGCATCTTTGACGAGATTTCTACGTCGTTCTTCGGTTGGAACCGGAACATTAATACGAATAAATTCTCCGTTATTTTCCGGGTTGAACCCAAGATTTGAATTGATGATCGCTCTTTCTATTGGCTGGATCATTTTCTTATCCCATGGCTGTATTGCTATTGTTCTTGCATCTGGTGTACTTACGTTGGATACCTGCATAATCGGAGAGGGTACTCCATAGTAATCGACCACCACACTCTCAATCATCCGGGGATTGGCCTTACCTGCGCGAATGTGAGCCAGTTCATGATCAAGGTGAGCAATTGCAAGATCCATCCTTTCGGTGGTCTCATCAATCAGCATTTGTATTTCGTCGTTCATAGGGTGATTGGATTAAAACTTAGAGTTCAAAACAAAATTACTAAAATATAAAACTACAAAAAAAGTTATAGGATTTTTCTTCCTAATTATGGACGATTGTACCAATTAATTCACCTTTTAATACTCTGATCAGGTTTCCCACAGTATCCATATTGAAAACGACAATTGGTAAATTGTTCTCTTTACACATGGTAGTGGCAGTCAGGTCCATGATTTTCAAGCCTCTTAAATAGATTTCATCGAAAGTGATTTCGGCGAATTTTGTTGCGGTAGGATCTTTTAACGGATCGGCCGTATAAACACCATCTACACGAGTACCTTTTAACATCGCGTCGGCCTCGATCTCTATTCCGCGAAGGGAAGAACCAGTATCTGTTGTAAAATATGGGTTTCCGGTTCCACCCGAAAAGATGGCTACTTCGCCATGTTCGAGCGTTTCAATTGCTTTATCTTTTGAATAAAACTCACCAATCGGTTCCATCCTGATTGCAGTTAGCACCCTTGATTTGACGCCAGCAACAGTAAGAGCTGAATTAAGCGCCAAACTATTAATGACCGTGGCCAACATTCCCATTTGGTCTCCTTTTACCCTGTCGAACCCTTTTGATGATCCACTTAGTCCTCTGAAGATGTTTCCGCCGCCAATAACAATGCCTATCTGGACACCGAGATCGACAGCCTCTTTTATCTGTGAGGCATAATCCGATAATCTGACGTGATCGATTCCATATTGTTGCTCTCCCATAAGGGATTCACCGGACAGTTTCAGCAAGACTCGTTTATATTTTACCATTAGTATCGTTTTGTATGACAAATTTACGTCAAAAAAGGTTTTAAACAAGTGACATTTGACCAATTAAAATCTTGGTGGTGGGCTTTTTGAGTATATCCTAAAAAAAGAGCCTCAAAACTGAGGCTCTTTTTTTAGGTACGAAGAATTACCGTACTATACATTCAGCGTGAAACGGATAAACCCATTCACTTTGACGTCTTTGTCTACTCCAGTAAGATACTGACGAATAGTTGTTTTGTTGTCTTTTACAAAATCCTGATTCAACAGCGTACTATCTTTGAAGAATTTGTTTAGTGCTCCCTGGGCAATTTTATCGAGCATTGCTTCGGGTTTTCCTTCCAGACGGAATTTTTCCTTGGCAATCTTTAATTCCTGCTCAACGATTTCAGGTGCAACGTCACTATTGTCAACAGCAACAGGGTTCATCGCTGCAATTTGCATTGCAACGTCTCTACCTGCCTGATAATCTATAGTTTTACTAAACCCAACAAGTGTAGCAAGTTTATTGCCCGGGTGAATATAAGGGACAACATTGGCAGATGCAATAGGAGCATAGTATGACAACTCGATTTTTTCTCCAATGATTCCGGTTTGTTCAAGAACTTGTTCTCCGATTGTTCTGCCATCCATCATAAGCGCTTTTACTTCATCAATATTGGCGCATTTGTTTGCAATAGCATTATCAAGAATCTTCTCGGTGAGAGCGATGAAATTTGCATTTTTTGCAACGAAATCTGTTTCGCTATTTAATGAAATCACAGCACCAAAACTTTTATCTTCAGATACTTTCGAAAGAACAACTCCTTCGGATGATTCTCTGTCAGCACGTTTGCTGGCAACTAATTTACCTTTTTCGCGGATGATTTCGATCGCACGGTCAAAATTGCCTTCAGCGTCTGTAAGCGCATTTTTGCAATCCATCATACCGGCACCGGTTGCTTTACGCAACTTTGCAACATCAGCAGCAGAAATATTCATTATTAAGAATTTTTATATGCAGTTTAAAACGAATTTACTTTACATCAACAACGTCTTCGTCGGCTACGTCTTCGTCGATAACCTCTTCTTCAACAACATCCTCATCAGCAACTTCTTCGTCGAGAACATCATCATCTGCTAATAAGTCAGCGATTTTGTCATCCGAAAAATCTTCTTTTTCGTCAGCTTCTTCGATATCGTCTTCAACAATGATTTTTACAACAGTTTTGCGACCACTTTTCTTTAAGGTAAATGGTTTTTCATCTGCAGTCTCATCTTTTTCACGTTCAACCTTACGGTCAGATAGACCATCTTTGATAGCATCGCACATCGTAGTGATAATTAAATCAATAGACTGTGATGCATCGTCGTTAGAAGGGATAATGAAATCAATTCCTTCCGGATTAGAGTTGGTATCAACCATCGCAAAAATCGGGATGCTAAGGCGTTGTGCTTCGCGAACCGCGATTTTCTCTTTTAATACGTCAACAATAAACAGGGCTGCAGGAAGACGGGTAAGATCAACAATCGATCCCAATACTTTTTCAAGTTTGGCTCTTTGACGTGTGATCTGTAATTTTTCGCGTTTTGATAAATTGTCCCATGCAGCGTCTTTTATCAGTTTGTCGATTGAAGACATTTTCTTGACTGCTTTACGAATTGTTGGAAAGTTCGTAAGCATACCACCTGGCCAACGTTCTGCAACATATGGCATATTAACAGCGCTAACTTTTTCTGCAACAATTAGTTTTGCTTGTTTTTTTGTGGCTACGAAAAGTACTTTCCGGCCCGACCTTGAAATTTGTTTAAGCGCTTCAGCTGCTTCATCAATTTTAACGATCGTTTTTTGAAGGTCGATAATGTGAATCCCGTTCTTTTCCATAAAGATGTATGGGGCCATAGCCGGGTTCCATTTACGTTTGAGGTGACCAAAGTGTACACCTGCGTCGAGCAATTGTTTAAATTCTGTTCTTGGCATAATAATGATTTGTTTACGTTCTGTTCAGTCAATTACCCGGTAGTCCAAAATAAATTGGAGTCCGGGTAATTTAGATGCTAAACAATATTTATTAAAAAAATTGCAATCTGTAGATTAACGTTTCGAGAACTGGAAGCGTTTGCGTGCTTTTGGACGACCTGGTTTCTTACGTTCAACCTCGCGGGGATCACGTGTTAGAAAACCGGCAGCTTTCAGTTTCGGACGATATTCTGCTTCGTTAATTTTGAGCAGGGCACGCGAAATACCCAGGCGAAGTGCTTCAGCCTGACCATTCAATCCTCCCCCGTCTAGATTGACTTTTACATCGTATTGACCTGCAACCTCGCAAAGATTAAAAGGCTGAAGTACAATGTATTGTAAAGTCCCTACAGGAAAATATTCGTTTAAATCCCGTTTGTTTATGGTAATGTTACCTTTTCCTTCAGAAAGATATACACGGGCAACAGCAGTTTTTCTTCTGCCAATAGTGTTAATGATTTCCATGATACTTACCTAATATTGTCCAGGTTAATAAATTTTGGCTTCTGTGCTTCTTTGTCATGATTTGCGCCTACAAATACATGCAGATTGGTAAAAAGTCTGGCTCCAAGGCTGTTCTTTGGGAGCATCCCTTTTACTGATTTTTCCATCAGTCTTTCTGGAAATTTCTTCAGAATGTCAGCAGCTGTTTGTACGCGTTGACCTCCTGGATAACCCGTATGACGGATGTACTCTTTGCCTTTCCATTTATTCCCGGTTAATCGAACTTTTTCGGCATTGATAACTATCACGTTATCACCACAATCAACGTGAGGTGTATAACCTGGTTTATGTTTGCCTCGAAGGACAAGGGCCACTTTGCTGGCCAGACGACCTAGAATCTGATCGGTGGCATCTACGATGACCCACTCTTTGTTTACCGTTGCTTTGTTCAACGATATCGTTTTGTAACTTAAAGTATCCACTTTCGTTTCAAATTTTAAATGTGACACAATCCATTCTTGCTGATTCACACGATTAACAGGAATTGTAACAGGTTTATTAACAATTGATTGTTAATAACATTTTGCTAAGGTTGCTACAACACCCGACTAATACTTCAGCAAATAAGGATAAAATCGGGACTGCAAAAGTATTTAATATTTTTGAATTTACAACTCCTGAAGGAAAATAACTTCTAATGAATCAGTGAAAAGCAATTCCAATGACGTTGAGCTGTTGGAATTGCTTTTCACTGATTCATTAGAAGTTATTTTCCTTCAGGAGTTGTAAATTCAAAAATATTAAATACTTTTGCAGTCCCGATTTTATCCTTATTTGCTGAAGTATTAGTCGGGTGTTGTAGCAA
>JANXZJ010000066.1 GCA_025355585.1 Mariniphaga sp.
ATTGTAGGTATCCTGCCGCAAATAGGCAAGTGCCTTTTCGGTCACATTATTGAACAATACCACTCTGAAATAGGAGAATACCGCATTTAATAATAGAACCAACCCAAGTATCAACGCGATCCGGTTCATCTTATCGGGTGAAGCCTCGCTGGCTGAATTTACCATTTCACCCAATAATTTGGGGAAGGCAAGGTTTCCAAGGCTGGAACCCAAAAGGAAAATCATTCCCAGGAAATATTCCTTTTGAAAAGGCTTTATGTAAAAATATAATTTAAAGGCATTTGCAAGCCCTGCCCTTGTAATTTTCTTCTTTGCTACTTCACTCATAACCCCACATTAATAATTTATCCAATTGTAAGAGAACACTTCCGTTCCCGTTAAGTTCACGTATAATCAGTTATAGCGACTGAATAAGCACCTGGCTGATTGCATCCGGCGACCGGCAAAATAATCTCCCTTAGATTCCTTCGCAAAACCTCACCCTCATTTCACAAACCCGGCAGCGCATAAGGCCAGAACCAGACGGCCAGTAGTCAGTAGTAAGTAGCCAATTGTCCATTTTACCTCTTTTACTTTTAATTTGTAAGAAAATAGTCAATTCCCCGGCCCTATCTGATCAAAAAGAAACAAAATAATTAACAAGATTTTAGATGCATCTCCTGAATTTAAAGATCCTTTTTTTAATTTTGGCAATCGGGTTGCAAATATCCGGTTTAACCTCAATTTAAATATTCAAAAACGAACTAATATTGATCACAATACATTATTTACTAATAACATAAACGTATGTCTACAAATTATTTTAAAAATTATCCGAATACGGAAGGATTTTTTGAAGAATTCGGAGGAAGCTTTATCCCACCCAATCTTCAGAAGGAGATGGAAAAGATAACCGATGCCTATTATTCGATCAGCAAATCGCATCATTTCATTTCTGAATTGCGGAGCATCCGTAAACATTACCAGGGAAGACCAACCCCGGTGTATTATTGCAACAGATTATCAACAAAATACGGTGGCCGGATCTACATGAAACGCGAAGATCTGAACCATACCGGTGCGCACAAACTGAACCATTGCATGGGAGAAGCTTTGCTCGCGAAATACCTGGGTAAGAAAAAACTGATTGCAGAAACGGGTGCCGGTCAGCATGGTGTTGCGCTCGCAACTGCAGCTGCCTATTTCGGTCTGGAATGCGAAATTCATATGGGTGAAGTAGATATTATCAAGGAACATCCAAATGTTGTGCGGATGCAGATTTTAGGTGCCAAAGTTGTACCGGTATCTTTCGGACTGAAGACTTTAAAAGAGGCGGTTGATTCAGCTTTCGGAGCCTACATGCAGGATCCTGAAAACAGCATTTACTGTATCGGATCAGTTGTCGGACCGCACCCTTTCCCCATGATGGTTCGCGATTTTCAGCGTGTAGTAGGAATTGAGGCCAAGGAACAATTTCTGGAAATGACCGGTGAACTTCCTGATAACGTGGTCGCCTGCGTCGGCGGAGGCAGTAATGCAATGGGAATATTTTCCGCTTTTCTGGGAGACGAGGAATGTAAATTATATGGTGTAGAACCTGCCGGACGTTCACTTAATTTGGGTGATCATGCTGCAACGATGACACTCGGAAAACCAGGAATGATTCACGGGTTTAAATGTTACCTTCTACAGGACGAAAAAGGGGAACCTGCTCCTGTATATTCGGTAGCCAGCGGATTGGACTATCCGGGAGTCGGACCAGAACATAGCATGTTAAAAGACTGGAAAAGAGTTTCGTACGAAATGGCTACCGACGATGAAACGATTGATGCTTTTTACGAATTAAGCCGGCTGGAAGGAATTATTCCGGCATTGGAAAGTGCTCATGCAGTTGCCTGGGCGCTTAAACTGGCAAAAGAAAATCCAAGACAATCGATTCTCGTAAACCTGAGCGGACGAGGCGACAAAGACATCGATTTCATAATGGACACCTACGGTTTACCAAAGTAAAGGATGAAATAGCAATTGGCAACTGGCAGTTTGCTGGCAAATAATACAAAACCCCGAAACAGTTTGACTTGTTTCGGGGTTTCTGTTTAATATCGTTTTGAACTGAACTTATCGCGGATTGCGAACCAATCGTCTGCGATCGCTGACAACAACATCAGGTTTTGGACGCGCAAAATTTGTCCGTTGCGAACGTTGCTGTTGTTTTGGTGCTTTAACGGGATTGTGATCTATCAGCGGATAAGGATGATTTTCAATCACCGGAATCTTTTTCCTGATCAGTTTCTCAATATCCCTTAAATAAACTTTTTCCTCTGCATCGCAGAACGAGTAAGCGGTTCCATTGGCTCCGGCGCGTCCTGTACGACCTATCCGGTGAACGTATGTTTCGGAGATATTGGGCATTTCGTAATTGATTACAAACTCCATATCATCCACATCGATTCCACGGGCAGCAATATCAGTAGCAACCAACACCCTTGTTGTCTGGTCTTTAAAATTGGCAAGCGCCCTTTGACGGGCATTCTGAGCTTTATTTCCGTGAATCGCTTCCGATTTGATATCATGACGCAACAGGTCTTTTACAACCTTGTCGGCACCATGTTTGGTGCGTGTAAAAACCAACGCCGATTTAATCTTCTTGTCGCTTAACAAATCGATCAAAAGGGCACTTTTATTTCCTTTGTCCACAAAGTAAACGAACTGTTCAATGATATCGACCGTTGGCTGACCAGGTGTAATCGTCACTTTTGCAGGATTATTGCAGATTGTATCGGCCAGTTTTACGATTTCGGGTGGCATTGTAGCCGAGAAAAATAGCGATTGGCGCGAACGTGGAAGTGCAGCAAGTACCTTTTTAACATCGTGAATGAAACCCATGTCAAGCATGCAATCGGCTTCATCCAGTACAAAGATCTCGATATCCCTCAGGGAGATAAATCCCTGGTTCATCAGATCGAGCAATCTTCCCGGAGTGGCAACTAAAATGTCGACTCCGCGCTGCAAAGCCTGTGTTTGCGAAAACTGGCTGACACCGCCAAAGATGACTGTGTAGGCAAGTTTCGTATGTCGTCCATAATTTTTAAAGCTTTCACCGATCTGAATGGCAAGTTCGCGTGTCGGAGTAAGGATCAGGCTTCTGATCTTTTTCCGTTTATCGTATGACTGACTGTTGCTTAATAATTGAAGGATGGGAATTGCAAAAGCTGCTGTTTTTCCGGTTCCTGTTTGAGCACAACCCAATAAATCTTTCCCGTCTAATACAATTGGAATTGCCTGTGCCTGGATGGGTGTTGGGGTGGAATAACCTTCTTCGATAAGTGACTGAAGAATTGGTTCAATAATTTCTAATGACTTAAATGGCATGAATCTTTTTTAGACAGCAATCATTTTTGATTTCAAAAACGAATCTACTGTAATGAATTATCCGGCAAAGATACGATTAATAAACGGGTTTAGTGGAATTTAGGTTTAGTGAGCGGCAATTCGGATCAATGATGAAGGTTAGAATGTTAAAATTCAAGGTTTATAAAAAAAAGGCTACCGCGAAGAATTTCCTTGCAGCAGCCCTTTCCTGTAAACAATAAATCATTTAAATCCTCGGATGCTATGACTGCATTCCCCGATGCCTCATTCCCTTTTCACCTTTTTCATGTCCCATTTTTCCTTTCATCATGTCGAACTTCAGTCGTTGTTCGTCTGTAAGCTGGGCACGCATATCAAGCCGGTGTTTCACCTGAATCTTGGCCATCTCAACGCGTATTTCACCTATTTTTTCGAGGTTTTTGTTGATCGCTGATACATCTGGCTTTTCAGCAGTCATTAGAGTTTTCTGATGCGCTTTGGCCTCGCCAAGTTCATTGCGGAGCGGTTGTATTTTTTTGTGCATGTCCATCATGCTTTGTTTAAAAGCATCTTTTTGTGCATCTGTAAGATTCAGACCCTGGCCAGGTCCTCTTTTCCCGTCTTGCATCATCATCGTATGATCTTGTCCGCGCATTGAATTTCGGGGACCATTTTCTGCTTTCTGTGCAAACACGGCAACAGATAAGCTCATCAACATTACCAAACTTAAAATTTTTGCTTTCATAGCTTTGTTTATTAAAATTCGTTTTTTTAAAACTTTACTGAAATTTCCCTTTGGATGATCCTCAAATCAAAAGGTTTAATGAAATCATGGTTATTAACTTTCGTTAAGGAATCATCAAAATATTGTTACTGAAGGTTAATACAGTGACTTTCCATTCCCGAATGTTTACTTTTGCGCCTTGAAATCCCGAAAGGGATATTCAAATTATTGTGAAGAATAAAATTTAAGAATGTGAAAGGCTTATATACAATTGGACTTTTAATCTTGTCCAATACATTTATGACCGTTGCCTGGTACGGTCATTTGAAATTCAAGGAGATGAAATGGTCGGAAACACTGGGACTAGTGGCCATTATACTGATCAGTTGGGCGATCGCATTTTTTGAGTACTGTTTCCAGGTTCCGGCCAACCGGATCGGGTTCCAGGGAAACGACGGACCCTTTTCACTGATGGAGTTAAAAGTTATCCAGGAGGTTATCACCCTGACCGTGTTTGTGATTTTTTCGCTCGTTGTCTTTAAAACAGAGTCATTCAGGATGAACCACCTGATCGGGTTTGGGTTTCTGGTGCTGGCAGTTTATTTTATATTTAAAAAATAGGGTCTATTCGGCAATTTGAAAATTTGACAATGAGTCAATTAATTTGGTCAATAGTCCGTTCTAACCCTATTCACCGCTTTCTACCTAAACCTATCCCGACATTCAATAATTGACATTTAGCCTTGCCAATTATCATGCACCTTTTTGATGCGGGAAATAAGCACAATACAAGTCTTTAAAATTCAAATTAAGAAGGGAAAACAACCTTAATAAGAAATCCTCAAATCCATTTCATATTAAATAAATCAGGATATAAAACCATCGTTAAACCCTAAAAATAAAGGTCATTACGCATCACAAAAAAAATATTTGAAATTATTTTCAATTTTCCGAAACTTTTATTTCCAATAATTGTATAACCGCATAACTAACATTAATAATATTCAAATAAATATTTTATTTCCATTATTAATAACCAATAAATTCCAATGTTATGGCAACAAGATCCGAAATCGGCCATGCAAAAAATGTGGCCAACTTTGAAGTTTTAATCGCTTTTGTACTAAGTAAGCTTGCAGTTTTCAAACCATCGAAAAGCTCCATCCAGCTTCCGTCCTTGCAGGACGTTTCACAAAACGCTAAAAATGCAATGAAATTAGTATTTGATGCCTTTTCGGTTCACAGTGGTGCTATTGCAGCGCGAAAAATAGCGTTCGCCTCATTCAGCCAACTGATTACAAGGATCATCAATTCGCTTGAATCAACAGACACGTCCAGTATGGTTGACGATCAGGCAAGAACTATTGTCCGGAAACTGCGGGGAACAAGGGCTACTCCCAAAAAAACTGTAGAAGAAAAGAAAGCACTTGAAGCCGAAGGCAAAGTAGTTAATGAAAAATCTAACGCCCAATTGGGATTCGATGACCGCGTAGCCAATTTCGACAAGCTGATCAGCCTGTTAGCAAGTATACCACTTTATACCCCAAACGAACCGGAGTTACAAGTGGCCGGATTGACAGCACACTACAACAATTTAAAAACATTGAATGATGCCGTAGTCAGCACCCATCAGAGCTATGTTGATGCAATGCTTTTAAGACACGAAGTTTTCTATCAGCAGAATTCCGGCCTTGTCGATTTGGCAATGGATACAAAATCTTATATCAGATCACTTTTTGGAGCATCCAGCCCCGAATACAAGCAAATATCGAAATTAAGATTTAGTATGGTTAAGTAATAAATTCAAACTGATTCCATGATTTTATAATATACTGGTGCATTAAACTATTTTTAAGCTGCGGTTACATTTCGTCAACCGCAGTTTTTTTTTAAATCATTTAAGCTCTTCTCTTAATAACCTGTGAGATTTGAATGATCGGCTTACACGCTTTAATAGCAACCTTTGAGATTTGAATGATCGGCTTACATTCTTTAATAGCAACCTGCGAGATTATAATGATCACCTTACATTCTTTAATAGCGACCTGCGAGATTATAATGATCACCTTACATTCTTTAATAGTGACCTGCGATATTTGAATGATCGGCTTACACTTTTGAATAATAGAATGACCCGGGATACAAATGACTTAAAATCTCGACGGTCCCGGCACATCAAACCATTTTGAGGCTTGCTCTACGGGGATATAGTTATGAATATAATCCATCGCTTCTTCGGAGTTGGCAGCAATAAAATAGGTCGATTTATAGTCTTCCTTGGAGAACGAGTCGCGATAAGCTCTTTCGAACTGATCGAATAAAGAATTATAAAACCCGTCGGTATTTACAAAGACAACCGCTTTGTTATGATACTGTAACTGCTTAAGTGTGATAACCTCAAGAATCTCTTCCAATGTACCGAAACCGCCCGGGAGGGCAATAAAAGCATCGGAGCGTTTGCGCATCAGGTACTTCCGGTCGCGCATATTGGGGGTGATGATCTGCTCGTGATCGAGTGGTGAAGAGAGACGCCGGTTGTGAATTGATTCAGGGATAATACCTACTGAACGCGCACCTGCCTGACGTGCTGCCTCTGCAACGGTATGCATTAATCCAACTGTCGCGCCGCCATAAATAATTTCATGATGGTTATCGCCAATGAGTTTCCCTAATTTACGGGCTTCTTCGAAATAAAGTTCAGGAATTGCATTACTGGAGGAGCAGAAGACACAGATGTTCATCAGGTTAGAATAAAGATTGCGATTAAAATAAAAAACAGCTGCCGGCCCGGGATGAATCGTGCCGACAGCTGAAAAAAAAAATCTTTAAATATCGATGTTCGCGTATGTTGCGTTGTCTTCGATAAACTTACGACGTGGCGGAACATCATCCCCCATCAGCATCGAGAAAATATGATCCGTCTCAGCCGGGTTTTCGATGGTCACCTGGCGTAACGTACGCGTTTCAGGATTCATCGTTGTATCCCAAAGCTGCTCGGCGTTCATTTCTCCAAGACCTTTGTAACGTTGAACATGAAGTGATTTTTCACTTCCTCCGCCCCAGTCTTCGATCAATTTTAACCTTTGAGCTTCTGTCCAGCAATATTGCTCTTGTTTCCCCTTTTTCACGAGGTAAAGCGGAGGTGTTGCGATATAGAGATAGCCATTCAGGATCAGGTCGTACATATACCTGAAAAAGAAAGTCATAATCAATGTAGCGATGTGAGATCCATCGACGTCCGCATCGGTCATGATCACAATCTTGTGGTAACGAAGTTTCGAAAAGTTCAATGCTTTCTGATCATCTTCGGTTCCGATTGAGACACCAAGCGCCGTATAAATATTGCGGATTTCTTCGCTGTCGAATACCCTGTGCGACATGGCTTTTTCAACATTCAGGATTTTACCCCTCAGTGGAAGAATCGCCTGAAACTTACGGTCGCGTCCTTGTTTTGCTGTACCACCAGCCGAATCGCCCTCGACAAAGAACACTTCGCACAATGCAGGATCTTTGTCAGAACAGTCAGCCAGTTTACCGGGTAAACCGCCTCCAGTAAGGACACTTTTACGTTGAACAAGTTCACGTGCCTTGCGGGCCGCGTGACGTGCCGTAGCAGCAAGAATAACCTTGTTCACGATAATCTTCGCTTCGCGCGGGTGCTCTTCGAGGTAATTTGAAAGCATCTCGCTTACAGCCTGATCGACTGAACCACTCACTTCAGAGTTCCCAAGTTTAGTCTTTGTCTGTCCTTCGAACTGAGGTTCCATGACCTTCACCGATAAAACGGCGGTTAACCCTTCACGAAAGTCATCACCACTGATCTCAAATTTCAGCTTCGAGAGCATTCCGCTTGTGTCGGCATAATTTTTCAATGTGCGCGTCAGACCTCTTCTGAAACCGGTCATATGCGTACCACCCTCAATTGTATTGATGTTATTGACGTAGGAATGAATGTTTTCGGTGAAAGAGTTGTTGTAACACATCGCAATCTCAACCGGAACATCGTTCTTTTCAGTGGCAATATGGATTGTTTCATCTATCAGGCGCTCACGTGTTCCATCCAAATAATCAACAAATTCAGCCAAACCTCTTTCAGAGAGGAATACTTCACTTTTAAATGAGCCATTCTCTTCAACTACACGGTTGTCAACAATCGAAAGGCGGATACCGCGATTCAAAAAAGCCAGTTCGCGAAGCCGGGCAGCGAGTATATCGTATTTGAATTCCGTCGTTGTAAAAATTGTTTCGTCAGGAATAAAGGTGATAATCGTACCGGTTTTATCCGATTCACCTATTATTTTAACATCTCCTTGTGGAAATCCTTTTAAATACTCCTGTTCCCAGATTTTACCATCACGATGAATTTCCGCACGCAGGTAAGATGCCAGCGCATTTACACACGAAACACCAACTCCATGCAATCCACCGGAAACTTTGTAACTGTCTTTATTGAATTTTCCACCGGCGTGTAAAACGGTCAGAACCACTTCAAGAGCTGATTTATTCTCTCCGGTATGCAATTCCGTTGGAATTCCCCGGCCATCATCGACCACTGTTACAGACCCATCGGTGTTGATGGATAAATCGATGTTTTGACAGAAACCGCCAAGTGCTTCATCAATGGAATTATCAATCACCTCATAAACAAGATGATGCAAACCTTTAATATTAATATCGCCAATGTACATTGCAGGACGCATGCGTACTGCTTCGAGTCCTTCCAGAACCTGAATGCTGTCAGCACCGTAACTTGCAGATCCATTGGATGGTTTATTTTCTAAATCGCTCATTCTATAAATAATTTTATTTAAAACAATAAAACAGCCCTTCCTGATTTCAGAAATAACAATCAATCATGCCATCAGAAACCTGGATTTAACCGTTGCACCTTTCTCTTTTCAGAAAAAGCTGCCCCATTTTTAGAGGTCTGCAAATATAACTAAAAATACCTTACCGACGAAAAAAAATAATGTCAAATATTGTGAAATCTCAATTTTTTGTTTCTTTTTATCTTATTGAATATCAATAAAAAAGCCTCTCAATTATTTGAAAGGCTTTTCAATCATCCGAACCATTTTGTCAGAACGAAAAGGTCGCTCCGGCCATCAATCTTAATCCTTGCGATGCATAACCAAGCCATTGCTCATTTTTGCGGTTCAGGAGGTTGTCCGCACGCCCGAACAGCTTTAAATTGCCGGTAAGATCGTAGGTTGCACCAAGGTTTAACCGGATGGTAGGATCGATTGAAAACACTTTCGTTTCAGGGGGAGTCGTAGAAAGCGGACTAAAATAATAGGTCATAGCCTGCCGGTTTCCAACGAACGCAAGGTCGCCAAAACCAGTCAGTCTGTCGATGATTCTGAATCCGGCTGATGCGGTAATATCAAATTTTGGCTTTTGAAAAGCAAAAGGCAAAGTTTCAAGATTATAACCGTAATAGTTTCCTTTCAGCACAACTGAAAGATCTTTACCCGAGACGTATGATAATTCCGTGGACAAGTTGAATATGCTGGCATTATCATATACAAGGTCGAAAGCATTATTGTAAATCACCGGTGGAGGAAAAGTACTGGAAACCGGTTCGGAGAAAGAATTCATCACATAAAAATACAGATCCTTCACCTTACTGTAATTCAACCCAATGTTATAAGATATTTCGCGTGTGATTTTACCTTTCAACCCGCCTGACAAAATGAAGGAGTAATCTGTATTGTGAACATTGTGACGTGGATCTGTCCAATAGTTTTCGTAGGCAATATCACCATAACGATTGTTTTTCAAGTCACCTTTAAACCCGGCATAAAGGGTAAGCATTCCCTCTACAGGCCTGAAGTTTGCTTCAAAATCGGGGTATAGCTTTGTAACGTTCAGGAAACTTTTGTCCTGAACAGCCACAAATTTGACGCCACCCCGTACTGACCAGTTATCGCCTTCCAAACGAACCGATGGTGCAACCTTCACCCAGCCCTCCGTTTTGGTACCCGGAAGTGTCTGCCTTTCAAGGTGTATACTGTCGGTTTTGAAATGATCATACGAGACATCCAATACGCCGAATAAACTTCCGAAGTTGTAGTCGAATTTACCGAATAATCCTGCGCTGGTTTGCTGCTGGCCCGTTTTCGCATCGAAAAAACCCAGGTTAAAACCTCCGCTAAACTTTAAATCACTTTGTAATTCTTCATCACTATTTAAGGCAATCTTTATATTCCCATTCTGATAAGCCTGCTTTAATCCAAACTGAACAGGAACATTTACAGGTAATGCCTCAGGATAACCATAATACCTCATTGCATCCCGATCGTACGAAATATCAGCTGAAAGAATTGTGCCACCCAGGTTTAAAGATCCAAAAATTGCTGCGTTGTTCTGACTGTAAGGAGCATCTACAAGGTCACCTCCCCTAAGTTTTATCGTACCGTCTGATGAGAGATGACGAATGTGGAGCCCGAAAGTGGAAATTTTTGATTTGGGAAGATTCATGAAAAATTCACCGTAAAGCGTGCTATACGTTCCCGCTCCCAGCTTCAGGAAGCCCAACCCTAAATCTTTTGTTGGCATTCCATTCACATCGGCAGCACCGATTGGAGAAGCTGTAAACCCTGTTTTAACAGGATGACTATCGATCGAGTATTTAAACTCTGGGGTAAAACGGGTAGTATCATCGATCGCCGGCATCAGATTCACCTTATTGGCGTTAGAGATGCTCGGCCGGTAAGCCTTCATTACCTCTACTGACTGATTAAGTTTGGTCGAATCTTTTTGCGCATTGGCAGTTACTGCTGAAAAGGCAATAATTAAAAGAAAAACCGATATTAAACGATATAATTTCATAATTCTTTCTTATTTATTTTTTTTCGATCCTGTACCCGATGGCTGTGTTTTCACGTCGGGTGTTCCTGATCCCGGGGTTTCCTTCGATTCCAATGTCTGAAGATATTGATTGGCCTCATCCAATATACCATCCCCTTTTTGCTCATAGTTTTCGATGATACTTTTCAATGTATTTGTAGCCTGAAAAAGATCGTTTTGTTTTTCGTACACATGAGCCAGCAAAATAAAACTCTTTGCCAGCCAAAACTGATGCGGGGTGTTCTTTTCAATAAAATTCATTACCTCATTTTCAGCATCTTTCAATTTGTTGTTTGTGTAATAGTATTCACAGACCCGGTATTTGGCTTCGGCACCTTCAAGCGATTTCGAATCAGCTGAAAGCTTCCGCCACAGTGGAAGTGCCTTCGCCGGATCGTTCAGTTCGACGTATGCTTTTGCTGATTTAAAGGAGGCTTCACGATCTAATTCAGGAGGTATCTTGTCCATGCTCCTGATCTTCCAGCCAATCTTCGCAACTTCATCAAACTCCTTCAATTCGTAATGACAGCGCATACGACCGGCAAGTGACAGTAAGGCATTGTTATTGTTTTTCGATACAGATTCAAGCCGCTCGTAGTAACCCAGTGCTTTTTTGAAATCGCCGGATTTATAAGCCATTTCGGATGCCCTCAGTAAAGCATTCTCAGTGAAAATATTATCTGGTTGAGCTAGAATAAAATCGTAGCTCGTTAAAGCTGCTTCAGGTTCGTTGTCGAGAAACTCAGTCTCTGCTTTATAAAAATGAACATTCAGTGCAAAACCACCGGAAGGAAAGTTCTCAAGGTATTTCCGGAGTTCCTCTTTTGCCCGGGGATCTTTGGCCATATAAAGTTTTTCGGCAGCGTAATAGGTAAGCGAATCCTGCTCATTCTCTGACGGTGTCGCCGAATTTCCAAGTTTCTTTGTATAGGAAATATATTCACTTACATTGTTGTTTTCGACAGCGTTGTTCCGAATTCCGGCCATTGCTCCTTTTGCTTCAGGACTGTTCGGGTAGTTTTCGGCTACTTGTTTGTAATAAGCTACAGATGCATTGTAATCATTTCTGTTATATGCCAATAATCCCAATTGCACCAAGGCTTTAGGTTTATAAGGACTTGCCGGGAATTTCGATATTAGTGTCAAGTAACTTGATTCGGCCTTGGCTTCATCCTGGAGCCGTTCCCACGATTTACCAGTTTCAAACAATGCTTCATCCCTGTAATTAGATTGCGGAAACTGTGTCTGCAATTTATCCAGTTCGCTAATTTTAAGTTTATTGTCATTCATCAATCCATGACAGAAGGCTTTTTGAAACAAGGCATAATCGGCATCTAAAGAACCCGCTTCGTAGGCTTTCTGATAATTGATAACAGCCTCACTATACCTTGTATTGGCAAAATCACAATCCCCAAGACGGTTGTAAGCATCGGCATAGAGCGGAGAGTTTTTATCGGTTCTTCCTTCGAAATATTTTAAAAACCAGGTAATTGCAAGCTCGTATTGCTCTTTATTGAAAAAATTGTACCCGATGTTGTAATTTGAAATCGGATACTCCCTGAGTTTTGCAGCACCTGGTACACTTTGGAATTTTTTATAATCGGCCACAGCCAGGTCACTCTTTCCCAAACGGAAATTAGCATCACCGCGCCAGTAATATGCCAATGCTTTCAATTCATTGCTTTGATCGCCATATTCAAGCGATTTATTAAAGAGTTGAATGGCCTCTGCAAATTTCAAATCCCTGAAAAACTCTATCCCTCGGTTCAATGCGACTCGTTGATAAGCCTTTTTAATCGACGGACTCTTCACCTTAATCTTATCGAGCGAGACAAGTGCGTCTTTATAGTTGCGGGTGGTCATAAACACCTTAACCAGGTAGTCGTAAGCAACATCGTTTTTCTCAGAATTCGGATATTCCGAAATATACCTGTCAAATGCTTTAATCGCTTCATTGAACGGAGAATAATCAAGTTCGTAGGTGATTTTGGCATATTGAAAAAGCGCATCCTCCCTGATCTTCGGATCAAAGTTCAGGCTCGAAGCATTCTGAAATGCAACCATCGCCCGTTTCTTATCCCCTTTTTTAATGTAAAGGCCAGCCAGTTCGTAATAAGCGTTTTGCGCAAAAGCATCCTTTCCCTTTGCGGCCTTTTCCATATTTTGAATCGCCTTATCAGTCTGACCTTCTTTTCCAAAACAGAAACCGGCCACATAGTATTGCTGAGGTGTTACATCCTTACTTTTAAGGTAGTTCTCAATATAGGGAAGTGCCTCTTTGTATCTTTTCAATTGGTAATAAGATACTCCGAGTACCTTTGACAACTCGGTTTTTCTTTCATCGGTTGCACGGTCCATTAGTGAAGGAGCCATTTCGACAACCAGATCATATTTTTCCTGGGCAAAATAAATTTGAACCTTGTAGAAAGGGATAATCGCAGCATACTGAGGTGTCTTCTCAATTTTCTCAAACTCCTGGAGTGCAAGATCATATTTACCCTCAAGGTAATTAATATGTGCCCAGTAGTATTTTGAAGCATCCGAAAAAGTACCTGGCTTATCTTTCAATCCGGCAAAGAATACTTTCGCTATACTGTTATTGCCCTCCTGTAAATTACAAAAGCCAGATTTAAATTGGTATTCCTCCAACTCTTTTCCGGACAGTGAATTTCCTTCAATTCTTTTAAAGGAAACAAGCGCCTGTTTATATTTCTTCTTGTTAAAATCGGCACTTCCTAATCTGAAATAGGCATTGTTGATTCTTGGCGATTCAGGAGATTTCCGGATAAACGATTCCAGCATACCACGCCCGTTTTGATTTCCCATTTCAAGATAGCATACAGGAATATAGTAATCTGCCTCATCCACAAAAACAGAACCCGGCGCAGCTATTTCGCGAAGTTTCTGAAATTCATGCACAGCCGACCCGTATTTTTCGGCATTGAACAACTCCATTGCCGTTCTGAACGTCTCTTTACAGTTTTCCGGTGCAGCCACTGGCTGCGCATACAAAGGAAAAGTATAAAAGAACAAAATAACGAACACCTTAATTATCTGACTTTTAATTTTCATTTTCATAAAATCAAATCCAATTATTTGAACTTACAATTAAGTAAATATTCCACAAAATCACTGTTAAACCATCTGTACTCTTAATAAAAATCGTTAAAAAACATTAGTTTTGTGCTAACGTGGTTTTACAAATATAGACTATTAAAAAAACATTCCGAATCGTGGAGCCAATCATTGAACTAAAGAATGCAGACATTTATCAACGTGAGACGTTGGTTTTAAAGAACATCAACTTATCTGTAAATAAAGGAGAATTCCTCTATATCATTGGAAAGGTAGGAAGCGGCAAATCAAGTTTGTTGAAAACTTTTTACAATGAATTACCTTTAATCGTTGGTAATGGCACCGTTTGCGGGTATCAACTTGAGAAAATCCGGACCAAAGATGTCCCGTTTCTCCGGCGTAAACTTGGGATTGTCTTTCAGGATTTTCAGCTGTTGACAGACCGCACCGTTTACAAAAATTTTGAATTTGTTTTAAAAGCAACCGGCTGGAAAAACGACAAGACCATTAAAGACCGCATAAATGAAGTGCTTGCAATTGTTGAAATGGGTCATGCCGGTCCTCGTATGCCTCATCAGCTTTCAGGCGGCGAACAACAGCGGATCGTGATTGCCAGGGCCTTACTGAATAACCCTGAAATCATTCTTGCTGATGAACCAACCGGAAATCTTGATCCGGATACTTCTGACGCATTGTTACGTGTATTTATGGAGATTAACGCCGAAGGGAAAACGATTATAATGGCAACTCATGATTATCCGATCATCCAAAGATTTCCGGCGCGTAAGATCATCTGTGAAGCGGATGGGATCAGAGAGCTGGCTGATGATACAGATATCATTGATTTTGAGTCTTTACTTGAGGATTTGCCAACGGTATAAACTTCAGTAACAAGTCGAATACAGGCGTTTCATCACAAAAATTCCTTGTAAATCTCTATCACCCTTTTCTTTTCATTGCACCAGTTAAACTCCTTGGAGGTTGTAATTGCGTTTGAACGCCAAAGTTTCACCGATTCCTCATCCGAAAGCATTGCCCTAATTTTAGCAGCCAGTTTTTCCGGTGTACGATCTGAAATAATCTTGCCAATCTGTCGCTCCAAAACTATTTTCTCCATTTCCGGCATCCCTGAAACAAGAACGGGAATGCCTGCATGGATATAATCGAACAACTTGTTGGGCAGCGAGTAACGATAATTCAGGCAAATATCCTCTTCGGCCGACAAACCAAGATCAGCTTGCATGGTAAGAAATTTTAGTTCTTCAAATGGCACCCTGCCATAAAAAATAACACGATTGTAAAGCGATGTTTTCAAAACAAGTTTCTCCAGTTCCTTCTCCTCCTCCCCTTCTCCTACAATGAACAACATAGCTTCCGGAAGAAATTTCATTGCATTGATAATCATTTCAAGACCCCGGCCACGGTTTACAGCTCCCTGGTAGATCAATACTTTGAGTCCTTCGTGAACCAGCCGGTATTCGGGAGGATAATTTTTGATTGACTGAAATTCAGGTGTATTCCGCACCAAATCAACCGTGATTTTATATTTCGACCCAAGAAATGTTGCTATTGATTCGCTGATTGTGTAAACACGACGGGCTTTTCGTATCAGAAATCTTTCAATGGATTGCCAAAACCAGCGGCCAAAAGGTTTTCCAATCATCTCCGCACTTTCAGTGGCCAGATCAGAACTATCGTAAACAAATGGTTTTCTTTTACATAAGGCTGAAAAACCAATTCCGGGAAGCGCACCTAAACCATCGGCCGCAAATACATCGAATCTGCCTTTTATGGCGAATAAAAATAACCTTGTATTGAATTCAAAGTAAAAAAGTCTCCCGTTACGGAAGAACATCTCCAACCGGTGAATGTGATAAGGTCGCTTTAATTCAGATTTATCCCTGAAAATGCTGCCAACCAGCGTGACATCAAATCCCATCGCCAGTAAAGTTGTAGCGGTCCGATGTACCCTGTAATCGGTAATTAAATCATTGGTGACTGCAAGTAAAATCTTCTTCAAAACGCTAAAACGAATTAGTAATTCTATTTAAAAATAGCGACCTGTTTATCGCCATTTGACTTCACAAACCCCCGAAACATACCCGACGTATTGAATTCCATGGCAATATTACCCATTTTATCCAACCCTATCACACCTCCGGTTCCTCCCAATTGTGTCAGTTTTCGGATCTCTTCCCGACATGCCTCCGCGACCGATAGTTTCTTATATTCCATTAACGCTGAAATATCTCTCGAAAAACCAAGCCGGATGTAAAATTCGCCGTGACCTGTACACGAAAAACCACCGGTTTCATTATTGGCATAAGTTCCTGCGCCAATAATAGGTGAATCGCCAATACGACCATATTTTTTGTTGGTCATCCCTCCCGTTGAAGTTCCGGCAGCAATATTTCCTGACATGTCAAGTGCCACGCAACCTACGGTGCCGTGTTTGTCATTCACCGTTGCCTCTCTTTCTTCTTTCAGTAATTCCTGGAGTGACTGAAACCGCTTTTTGGTGTAAAAATAAGCATTGTCAACTGGTATAAAACCTTTCTCTTTGGCAAACTGCGAAGCGCCCAATCCACTCAGCATCACATGTTCAGATTTTTCCATCACAGCTCGTGCAACACGAACCGGATTCTTTATATCCCGGACAGCCGCAATTGCCCCGGCTTTTAACGATTTACCATCCATGACCGATGCATCCAGTTCAACAATCCCCTCATGCGTGAAAACAGCTCCTTTCCCTGCGTTAAAAAGCGGCGAATCTTCCATGATCACGATCGATTTTTCAACTGCATCCATGCAGGTTCCTCCGTTTGCCAGAACCGAATCTCCGACAAAGAGAACCCTGTTCAGTACAGCAATGTATTCTTCCTGCAATTCGGGAGTCATACTTTTCTGATCCATTACACCTGCTCCGCCATGAATAACCATTGCATATTTTACCTTAGGCTGAGCCCATAGTAATGAAGACATTAAAAGAATAGCAAAACAAATAACGAGTTGTCTCATATTCAGAAAAATTAAGAATCTTATCCGGAAATCGGCAAGAAAAATTTAAACAATCTCAAAGTTCTGCCGCCGAAAGAGTCAGTTGTGTATCTTTGACGAAAATACGTTTAAATGTATCACCTTCAACATGACTTCCCGCTCAAAAGTAATAATACCTTTGGGATATCGGCAAATGCAAAACACTATTTAACGGTGGATTCACCTGATGATCTGATCCGGTTCTTCAAAGAAAACAACCCGGGAAAGAATGAAAAAAGATTATTTCTGGGTGCCGGAAGCAACCTGCTCTTCATTAATAACTTCGATGGTATCGTTATTCATCCGGAGATAGATGGGATTCATCTGATCTCCGAAAATCCGGATGTAGCAGTGGTTGAAGCTGGTGCAGGGGTTGTTTGGGATCAGTTTGTGGAATGGTGCGTCGAAAGAGGGTTTGGCGGAGTCGAAAACCTGTCATTAATCCCCGGAAATGTCGGTGCAGTTCCTGTTCAAAATATAGGGGCCTATGGCACCGAAGCAGAATCAGTCATTGCCGAAGTGATAGGAATTAACCTGGACACACTTGAAATTAAATCTTTTAATCACAGCGAATGTCAGTTTGGGTATCGTACCAGCCTGTTTAAAGTTGAACTAAAAGAGCGGTTTATGGTGACCTCCGTGATTTTTCATCTTACGAAACAAACTGAATTTCAGCTTGAATATGGCGCTTTGAAAGCAGAAGTCTGCAGGTTAGGAGAAATAAACCTTCAGAACATCCGGAATGCAGTCATTTCCATCCGTGAATCAAAACTTCCCGATCCTGCGAAGGTCGGAAATGCCGGAAGTTTTTTCAAAAATCCCATCGTTTCGGAACCAATCGCTACCGATCTGAAAAAGTCATATCCCGACATGCCGGTCTATCCCGCCGGTGAAGGCCTTGAAAAGCTTGCAGCGGGTTGGCTGATCGAAAAAGCCGGTTGGAAAGGACGATCATTTGGAAATGCGGCGGTTCATGACAAACAGGCGCTTGTGATAATCAACAAGGGTGGCGCTTCGGGTAAAGAGATCTTTGAGCTTTCGGAGAAGATCGTAAATGATGTTTTACAAAAATTTAATATTGAGCTTGAGCGCGAAGTGCTGGTGATTGGAAATTAGCGGTTCACCAGAATTATCCATCGTCGACAAACCATGTCAGAAGCCATCCACAGCGGATAAAGCAGGCGAATTACAATAGGACAGCTAAAGGACAATACTGATTATAAACGCCTGAATTACTTCTCAATAAAGCACGAATACAAAAGTCTTTAACAAGGGAATGCAGCGCCTTGAGATTGGAATACGGAGCTGTAGTATTGAATACCAGAGCCACAATATTGACATCCGGAGCTGTAGTATTGAATACCGGAGCCACAATATTGACATCCGGAGCTGTAGTATTGAATACCGGAGCCACAATATTGACATCCGGAGCTGTAGTATTGAATACCGGAGCCACAGTATTGACATCCGGAGCTGTAGTATTGAATACCGGAGCCACAATATTGACATCCGGAGCTGTGGTATTGGCATACAAGGCGCTGATACCCGAAGAGAGTGATTTGAAATTATAATCCAGAGAAAGAAATCAAAACTATTTCCAGATCTCGCTCTTGTTCAAAGCATGCTGATATCTTGCCGCATTTCGGTTATGCTCGGCAAGTGTCAATGCAAAGTTGTGATAACCTGAGAAATCCTCTTTTGCACAGAAATACATGTAATTATTGTGTTCCGCATTCAAAACGGCATCAACACTTACAATATCGGGAAAGTTGATTGGACCAGGCGGAAGGCCTGCGTTTTTATACGTGTTATACGGTGATTCAACCGATAAATATTCTTTCAATACCCTTTTAATCTGAAAATTGCCCATCGCGTATTTTATGGTTGGATCCGCCTGAAGTAACCATCCTTTCTTCACCCGGTTGATGTAAACGCCTGCCATGCGAGATTTCTCATCATTCTTATTGGTCTCTTCCTGGAGGATGGAGGCAATTGTCACAACCTGAAGGGGCGTCAGTTCCAGATCAGCCGCCTTTTTTTTCCGCTCATCATTCCAGAAATGATCATATTCCGACTTCATTCTTTCAATAAATTTTTCGGGTGATGTATTCCAATAAAATTCATAAGTATTTGGAATAATGAGTATCGGAAATGATTCATGCGTTAATCCGTAACCTGATGCAATCTTGTCGTTTTTTAAAGCACTTAAAAAAGTGGCAGAATCGGGTTCAAGGTAATAAGCCAGTCGTGCAGCCAGGTCTTCCCTGAACCTGATATTATTAAAAGTAACTTTTACAGGCGTTTGAATACCTGATCGCAAAAGGTCGATCACCTTGTTATTACTCCACCCTTCATTTAACTTATAGGCGCCTGGCCTTATATTCTCAGGATATTTCTTGTGGTTTGCAACCCATTGAAAAGAAGAGACATTTGTCAGGTATTCGTGGTGCTTCAATGAATCAACAACCTGCTGAAAAACAGCACCGGTAGGAATATAAAGCATTAACGTCTTCTGCGTATTATCCTGAAACAGATTATTGTAAATCCGATAGCCCCAAACTGCTGCGGCCAACACCCCAATGATTACACCTATAACGAACCACCTTCCTGCTTTGGGGAAAGCCATCAACCTGTTACTATTATTTAAACTCATTCACGATTTATTTGATTCTTAATAATAGGCATTTTAAAACCGGCACGAAGTTACTAAAAATAGACCAAAAATATCGAATCGGTGCCCCGCAGAAGAGGATCCGACATAAGTCATGTTTCTTTTATTTGTATTTTTGTGACCAAATATATTTAATGAACATTGATTAGAAATTGACCCTATGCATCAGATTAAGCTCGCAGACAACATATATTTTCTTGGATTCAACGACCGCCGGACGCAACTTTTTGAGAACATCTGGCCAATTCCAAACGGCATTTCGTATAATTCGTATTTAATCGACGATGAAAAGGTTGCATTGATTGATACCGTTGAAAGACAGTTCATCGAAGATTACCTTGACAAAATTGAGACCATCATTGGAGCCAGGAATATCGACTACCTGATCATCAATCATATGGAACCTGATCATTCAGGTGCCTTAAAAGCAATCAGGGCCCGGTATCCCGAAATTACGTTGGTAGGAAATAAAAAGACTTTTGGCCTGGTTGAAAGTTTCAGCATCGATCCGGGTAAGGTGCTGCTTGTTAATGACAATGATGTCCTTTCACTTGGGAAAACAAACCTTCAGTTTCAGACCATCCCAATGGTTCACTGGCCCGAGACCATGGTTACTTACGACGAAACCCACAAAATTGCCTTTACCGGTGACGCTTTCGGCAGTTACGGAACCCTCGACGGTGGTGTTTTTGATGATGAGATCAACCTCGATTTTTACGAAGTGGATGTGATGCGTTATTTCACCAATATTGTTGGTAAATATTGTCCGCATACGCAGCGGGCAATGAAAAAGCTCTCCGTTCTCGATATTAAAATGATCGCATCGACCCATGGACCAATATGGCGAAGCGATTTAAACTGGGTGCTAAGCAGGTATACCAAATGGAGTACTTACGACATGGAGCAAGGCGTAGTAATTGTTTATGGTTCCATGTATGGCAACACGCAGAAAATGGCTGAGGTTATCGCCCGCCAACTGAGCGTGCGTGGCATTAAAAACATCAGGGTTTACGATTCTTCAAAGACACATTCATCTTATATCATCAACGATATTTTTAAATACAAGGGCTTTATCGTAGGTAGTTGTGCTTACAACAATGCCTTGTTCCCCAATGTTGAAACATTACTTGCGACCATTGAGCATATGGCGCCTAAAAACCATTATCTCGGTATATTTGGTAATTTCCTGTGGAATGGCGGAGGCGTCAACAACCTTAATAAATTCGCCGAGATGGTTAAATGGGAAATGGTTTATGAACCTATTGAAGAGAAAGGATCGTTGAAAGCTGATAAGTTCAGGATGTGCATCGAAATGGCCGATGCGATGGCTGATAAATTGCTCCAACAGGAAAAAAAACAGGTTAACATCACCTAAAATAATATTTGTTCTTTTATATCAAATATTAACCCTTCTTACGTTATTTGGTGTATGTTTGCGAAAACCGATGAGTGGTCGTCGTTGTTAATTGTGAATAATTGATTTTTGAAAAATTTCTTTTGAATGAATGAATTATTTGAGATAGTAATACACACCGACGACGCCTTGATGCGGATTGTAGCCAACAATGTGACAGAAGCATATGTGTTTCTTTTCGTGATTGTTTTCCTCGAAACCGGCACGGTTTTTTTTCCATTTCTTCCTGGTGATGGATTACTGTTTTCTGCCGGAGTCATCACAGCTTCAACAGCACTTAATATTGTATGGCTGGTCCCCATACTCATTTTAGCTGCAGTACTGGGAAATCTGTCCAACTATTTTGTGGGATCCTTCTTTGGAAAAAACCTTGAAAAGAGTCAGAATCGTTTCGTGCAGAAATACCTGATGAAATATATCATTCAAACGCGTCATTTCTACGATAAACATGGTGCCAAATCAATTGTGATCGGCCGTTTTTTCCCTGTGATCAGGACCTATATCCCATTTTTTGCCGGGCTATCAGGATTCAAATACCATGTATTCTTTGTTTACACAATCATAGGATCAGCACTTTGGGTGCCGTTCTTCTCGCTGACCGGTTATTTTATCGGCGAAAATGTCTGGGTGAAAGAAAACTACCTGGTTATTTTCCTTGGATTAATTATCGTTACGCTTATTCCTTTCTTTTACAACGTGATCAAACTGATATTTACAAGAAAACGGGAAGAATAAGTGATTGATTATGCACATCAGGTTATTAGCAAGGGCATTACGGTCGTATATATTTGACTTAAGTCATTTGGGAATCATCCTAACTTAAAATGTTCAGAAACAATGGAAACTCAGCTATTAACTGGCTTGATTGTCATCAATCTATTGGTCACCATTTTCCTGTTATTCCAAAGAAATAAGAAAAACCCGGAGCTATCGAATCGCATTGATTCACTGGATAAAAGTCTCCTGAAAATTGAGGCCGGACTTCGGGAAGATTTCAGGATCAATCGTGAGGAAAATTCAAATATCGCGAAAGAAAACAGAGCAGAACTGAACGCTACACTTAAAGATTTTCAAAGAGAGCTTGCAGTTACGTTGAAAGAGATTACCAACCAATCGAGAAGTGACAGCGTATTACAACGCGATACATTAATCAACTCATTTAAAGGATTTCAGGAGACATTTGATAAAAATGTTGAATCATTCAATCAATTGCAGCGCGAAAAGTTTGCCTTTCTTGGTGAGGAACAGAAAAGGATGGTCGACAGTACCGAAAAACGGCTTGAGGAGATCAGGATTACCGTTGATGAAAAGCTACAGAAAACCCTGAACGAAAGGCTGGGACAATCATTTGAACTCGTTGTAAGACAATTGGAGAATGTACAGAAAGGATTGGGTGAAATGCAAACCCTCGCACAGGATGTTGGTGGATTGAAACGTGTCCTCAGCAATGTGAAGATGCGCGGCAGCATCGGCGAAGTACAGCTGGCAATGTTGCTCGAACAGATTCTGGCACCTGGTCAGTACGAAGCCAATGTAAAAACAAAGGCAGGAAGTTCTGAAGTGGTAGAGTTTGCTATTAAGTTACCTGGTCGCGATGAAAACAATTCGGTCGTCTGGCTGCCTGTCGATGCCAAATTCCCCAAAGATATTTATGAGCAACTGCAGGCTGCACACGACACTGGTGATCTGCTGAAAATTGATGTTGCCCAGAAACTGCTGGAGCAAACAATCAAAAAAATGGCCAAAGATATCCATGACAAATACATAGATCCTCCAAATACAACTGACTTCGGAATTATGTTTCTTCCGTTTGAGGGTATCTATGCTGAAGTTGTGCGAAGAGCCTCGCTACTGGACGAATTACAACGAACCTATAAAATTGTGGTTACTGGTCCGACAACACTGGCTGCCATTCTAAACAGTCTCCAAATGGGCTTTAAAACACTTGCTATCCAGCAACGAAGCGGCGAAGTCTGGAAAATTCTTGGAGCGGTCAAAAAAGAGTTTGAACTATTCGGCGGACTTGTAGAAAAGGCACAAGGCAATATTCAGACAGGTCTTAATCAACTCGATGACGTATTGGGAAAACGAACCCGTGCCATTCAGCGCAAACTGAAGAGTGTTGAAGTACTCGAATCAGTAGATAGTAAACTTATCTTGCCAGAATTGAATGAAGACGAACTTACTGAAGATTAATCCTTTCAACATTCGCAAATTCTGTCTTTTTTAAAGGAAGATTGCTTTCCTGTTCAACGGCATAACACTCCTTTTCGAGGAATAGATTTGTGATGTTTTTCTTTTTTATTATTTCTCTAAAAATTTGTAATCCCATTTGTAGAGACGTTGCATGCAACGTCTCTACAAAACATTATCTTTTAAATTTATGTTTTGCGGCATCCAAATGTTTGCCTTTCGATTTATAAATTCGTATTTTTACCCTTGTTAAATTTGATTGATAATTTAGCTCAAAAAGCTTTTTAATAGTAAAATTGAATTTTATGGCAATAAATTTACAAAAAGGTCAAACAATTGATCTTCGAAAAAATGACAAAGGCGACACTTTCGACTTATCGCAGGTAACTGTCGGATTAGGATGGGATATCCGCAAGAAAAAAGGTGGATTCCTGAGTGGTTTATTAGGTGGCGACAAAGAAGAGGATTACGATTTGGATGCTATTGCTTTCTTACTCGATGCCAATGGCAAAGTGGTTAATCTGGGTCGTAAAGCTAAGATGCCCAATGGAAAAGAGATCAACCTTTACGAAGGCGATGTCATCTACTTTAATAGTCAAAGACATCCATCAGGTCAGATTTGGTTAACAGGTGACAACCGCACCGGAGCTGGCGAGGGCGACGACGAACAAATTATTGTCAGGCTTGATTCACTTGATCAGAAATATCAGAAAATCATCTTCCTTGTCACTATCTATCAGGGAAAAACTAAAAATCAACACTTTGGCATGGTAGAAAATGCTTTTATCCGGGCAGTTGATGCCAGGGGTAAGGAAATTGCCAAATTCAACCTTTCCGGCGATGCGTCGCTAAATGGCGTTTGTGGAATGATCTTTGCCGAGGTGTATCGGCGTGAGGGAACCTGGAAGTTCAGAGCACTTGGAGAACCACAGGCAACCGATAATTTTGTAGAAATATTGAAGAAGTATATCAACAACTAAAAATCAATTAATTATGGCTATTAGTTTAGAAAAAGGACAAAGAGTAAATGTAACTTTACCCAAATTTACAGTCGGTTTAGGCTGGGATGCCAATTCTGCCAGTGGAGCAGATTTCGATCTCGATGCTTCGGTTTTCATCCTTGGTGAGAACAAAAAAATTCTGACTGACGAATATTTTGTTTTTTATAACAATCTCAAATCGCCTGATGCAGCTGTAGAACATACAGGTGACAATCTGACAGGCGAAGGCGAAGGCGATGACGAAAGTGTCAAAGTTGATCTGTCGAAAATCAACGCTGCTGCAACTGAATTGTGTTTTGTGGTTACGATCCATGATGCGGCTGCCAGAAAACAAAATTTCGGTCAGGTGCGCAACGCATTTGTAAGAATTTACAACCAGGATACCAACGAAGAAATTCTGAAATACGATTTGGATGAAGACTTTTCGATTGAAACGGCTGTTGAATTCGGTCGGCTTTACAAACGTGGCGGCGAATGGAAATTCGAAGCCGTTGGCGTTGGTCTAAAAGGTGGTCTCGAAGATTATTTAAGCAAATACAATTAAAACTAAAGTAATGGCAATTAAATTAGAAAAAGGTCAAAGGATTAATCTCGAAAAAAGCAACGGTAGTAAATTAGTAAACATCTGCGTAGGTGTAAACTGGGGAGCCATCGAGAAAAAAGGTTTTTTTGGTGGAAAGAAAATGGAAGCAGTCGATTTGGATGCCAGTTGCGCGACTTTCGATGATAACAATAATGGTTTGGAAGTGATTTATTTCGGAAACCTCAAATCAAAAAGCGGCTCAATCCGTCACAGTGGTGATGATGTAGTTGGTGATACAGGTGGTGATGACGGTCTTGATAATGAAGTAATTTCGGTCGATTTGAGTAAACTCGATTCCTCTGTTACTAAAATTGCATTTGTACTGAACAGCTTTCGCGGACAGGATTTCAAAACGATCCCTTTTGCCTCCATCCGGATTTATGAAGGTACTGCTACGCATGTCAACGAGGTTTTTGCAACCTACGATATTGCCAACGGGCCCAACTTTGCCGGTCATGTTTCAATGGTCATGGGTGTTTTCTACAAAAAGAATGGCGAATGGAAATTCAATGCCATTGGCGAACCAACTGCAGACAAAGATTTGAAGGGTACATTGAATAGTGTAGTTACCAAGTATTTATAAGATGAGAAGATTACCAGTCTATTTAGTTCTGGATACATCCGGCTCAATGACCGGCGAACCGATTGAAGCTGTTAAGAATGGCGTTCAGGTTCTGGTATCTACCTTACGGCAGGATCCTTATGCTCTCGAAACAGCTTTCTTAAGTGTGATCACTTTTGATAGTTCTGCACGGCAATTGGTTCAGCTTACCGAACTTTCGATGTTTCAAATGCCCGATATCCAGGCAAACGGAACAACAGCCTTAGGTGATGCTTTATCTTTGCTGGCCTCAAGATCCGACAACGAAGTCTCCAAGACAACACTCGAACAAAAAGGTGACTGGAAACCTTTGGTCTTCCTGATGACTGATGGCGAACCTACGGATAACTGGCAGAAAGGACTGGCAGAATTTAAGAAACGCAAATTCGGTATGGTTGTAGCCTGCGCCGCAGGTTCAGGAGCCAATACTTCTGTTTTGAAGCAAATTACAGACGTGGTTGTTCAGCTTGATACAGCCGATTCTGCAACAATAAAAGCTTTCTTTAAATGGGTATCAGCTTCTGTTAGCTCAGGTAGTCAGAAAATCGAAGCAAGTGGCAAAGAGGTCACAGGTCTTAACGAACTGCCTCCTCCCCCACCTGAAGTCAATATTGTTGTCTAATATTACAGTACAATTTATTTCTTATAAAAAAACGGGTGGTGCAATTAAGCACTGCTCGTTTTTAACTATAAAGAAGTGAGAAATTTCAAAGCATTCGGCAACTGACAACTAGTTTCCGGCTGTTGGCAGTAAGTTGCCAGTTGAAAAATCAAAGCTTCTTAAAAGATTCGGAGTCCTTATCAACTTTATATTTCACAGGATCTAAAAACAATTCCCATGAGCAATTATGTTGAAAATAATCTTATTTCGGGTGAAACGATTGAATACAAAACGACTTATCATTGGGTAATTTTCCTTACTTTAAGGGCATTGTTCACGTTGTTTATTGCTCCTTTGATCGACCGGTACACGGATGAATTTACGATCACCAACAAACGGGTAGTTATTAAAATAGGGTTAATCAGACGGAAAACTGTTGAATTGAATTTGAACAAAATAGAAAGTGTTAACGTGGATCAGACTGTTATGGGAAGAATCTTTGGGTTCGGTAGTATTTCAATTATTGGGATAGGCGGAACGAGAGAAGTTTTTGTCAACATCAGGAAACCACTCGAATTCAGGAAGAAATTCCAGGAATTGTGCTAAAATAAATATAATAGAATCTTACAAATGAGAAGATTACCTGTTTATATACTGATTCAGACTTCCGGTGCGATGCATGGCGAACCAATTGAATCGATTAAAGTTGGTCTGGAATCAATGGTTGCCAGTTTGCGCCAGGATCCATTTGCGTTGGAGTCAGTCCATATCAGCCTGATCACTTTTAACCGTATCGCTGAGCAAATTTTACCGCTCACTGAGTTGGAAAGTTTACAATTGCCGGAGATTATACTTCCTGAATCGGGAGGGACACATCTTGGCGAAGCGCTGAGGTTCCTTTGCGAAAGGGTCGATCAGGAAATCCAACTGACCACTGCAGAAATTAAAGGGGACTGGATGCCACTTCTGTTTATCATGACTAACGGAAAGCCATCCGACAATCAACTGTATATGCAGATGATTCCGGAAGTAAAACGCCGGCACTTTGGTAGCATTATAGCGTGTGCTGCCGGATCGAAAGCTGATACTGCTAAATTAAAAGAACTTACAGACAACGTTGTAAGCCTTGATACAACAGATAGCGCCACCTTCCGGCAATTTTTCAAATGGGTCTCCGCATCAGTTAGTATGGGAAACCGGAGCATCGGCGCGACAGCTGAATTGCAGCTACCGCCACCGCCACCTGAAGTACATACCGTAATTTAAAAATTATGAACTGTAAATTTATAGGATACGACCTTAAATGTCTTGAAGTCGTTCTTAACACCGGGGAAGAATTTTTCGCTGAAAGAGGTTCCCTTATTTACCTCGAAAAGGGAATCGAAAGAGAGATGAGAGTGCTTCAAAACGGTGTCTGGGGAATGCTCAAAAGGGGCGTTTCAGGCGAAAGCATTATCCTTGTGGTTTATAAAAATACAAGTCGCGATTCAAAAAAGATGGTCGTTGCGGGTAAAGGTGGAATGCTCTCTGTCAATCTGACAGAAATGGAGGGCGGAATCCTCTGCAAAAAAGGGTATTACGTAGCTTCAAGCCAACAGGTAGAAGTTGACTTTAAAATTTCTTTAGGAAGTCTTTTCAGCGGATTAGGATTGGTTTTACAGAAAATCACCGGAAACGGTACTGTTTTTCTCGATTCAATCGGTTCACCAACCAGGATTGATCTGCAATACGGACAAATCATCCAGGTTGATGAAGGAAGCTTAATCTGCACGAGTCTTAGTCTCGAAGGAAAGATTCAATCCTCCATGTCAGCCTCAAACCTCTTCTCAGGCGAAGGTTTTTCACTTGTTGAAATTGCGGGTCCCGGAATCGTTTATATCAATTCTGTCAATCTGCGCACGCCCTGAAGTAATCAATAATCACCGGTTATAAAATTTGTATTTCAATTAAAGCTTTATTATTCAATAATTAAACTTACACAAAATGAGATTATTACTTTATATCTTCGTGAACGTTCTGATCGTCGGATTATTTCTGTATTCCAAACTGACTCCTTACAAGGACCGGCTCACCGGTAATTACCTGAAGACATTTAATTTTTTCGACAAGATATTTAATCCAATCCTTGCAATTTTTCGACCGATGGCCCGCCCTGCACAGGTGGGAAACGGAATTGCGGTTGATATGTCACAGATTATTCTGTTGGTCATACTTTTGGTTGTATTAAAATTTGCATAATGGATATTACGAAATACTTATCAAATATAGAATTACCGGCGGCTGACGAAATCCAGTTAAAAGCTTTCCTGGCATCAAAAGGAATGGAAATGAATGATAACATTCTAAAACTTTGGGATGAATTCATTATAACTGAAAATGCGAATGCCGGTGTAGAGACGCACGGCCGTGCGTCTCTACAGAATCCTGCGTCTCTACCCGAATCTCAGCCAGAACCTGCAGATATTGCTCAAAATACAGATCCGATAACCCCAAAGGCACCATTCTTGTCCGTTGAAGAGAATGACGGAATAACAGAAGTAAAACCACCAGATACAGAGGCTATGACAATCAATGCAAACATAAATCCAGATAATGCTCCAAAAGAAGATTTAAAGGAAAAGGTTCAAAACGAGGAACTTGCATTGCTAATCAAAAATAAGTTCATCACCTTGCCAAACGGAAAAGTAGGACAGCCTTACAATTTCGTATTTAGCACTGAAAAGATTGGGCTCACCGATATTGAAGACTTTTGGTTCACCGGACTTGATCAAATCGGACTTACTTTCGATACGGTAACCGATGCCATCACCGGAACTCCAACAGTAGCCGGAGAACAATCAATTCAGCTATTTTTGAAACGAAAAGGGTGGACAGAGGGCAAACCGGTTTTCGAACGGAAACTCACCCTTACAGTCAATCCGGATCCTCGTTCTCTATGGCAAGACAAGCTCTCAGACAAAAGCGATCCATATTGGAAACCGGATAGTGCGTCTCAATTTCTGAAAGTAGAATCGACCGGACTACTCTTAAAAACAGAGCGAAAAGACGTTGTTGCAGCCAGTCGAAGAGGACGTTCACACGCTCATGAAGGAATTTTCAGGGATGATGATTTCGGCATGGATTACGATAAAAATACAAACTGGTACATCATCACTGTTGCTGATGGCGCAGGATCCTGCAAAGCATCCAGAAAAGGCTCGCAGATTGCCTGCCAGACAGTTGTGAATGTATGCAAAACACAACTCGAAAGTCAGCACAAAGATTTTGAACATCTCATCAAGGAATTAAGTAAAGACCGGTCCGATGTAAACCGTAAAAAAATGGGCGACGCTCTTTACGGAATTGTAGGAACAGCTGTCTTTAAAGCTTACAAAAACATTGAAGAAGAGGCCACTAAATCAGGAAGAGCAGTAAAAGATTTTTCAACAACATTGATAGTTTCTATCTGCAAAAAATTCAAATTTGGCTGGTTCGTAGGTGCCTTTTGGGTAGGCGATGGTGGAATCGGGATTTATAATAAGGATACTAAATTCTTAAAAGTGCTCGGAGAGTCCGATGGTGGAGAATTCGCCGGGCAAACCCGCTTTCTTACAATGCCCGAAATCACACAACCTGCAGAGCTTTATCGCCGGTTGAGATTCGATATTGTGGATGAGTTCACGGCTTTGATCTTAATGACGGATGGCATTACCGATCCAAAATTCGAAACCGATGCCAATCTGCTAAAGATTGAAAAGTGGGATGAATTATGGAAAGACCTTTCGAAAGAAGTTGAATTTAAAGATAATAACGAAAAATCGGCCGAACAACTCCTGAAATGGTTAGACTTCTGGTCGCCAGGAAATCACGATGACCGAACGATTGCAATTCTATTCTGATTATGGCCAAAACTATTAAAATCAACGCGACCGACGGCGCTCCCATCGAATTTGTGGACGAAATGATCGGCTCCGGTGGAATGAAAGATGTCTATTTCAGTCCTGACAAAAGTTATGTCGTAGCCTTTTTCCGCGACAAGCAGGATTTTAATGCCAAAGACCGTCTGCAGAATATTACGGGAGTTTACCGCGATCGTATTTTTAACCAGCAAGGTGGTGACTACTGGCAGGATCTCTATTGCTGGCCTACAAAGATTGTGGAGTACAATGGAAAGTTAGGACTCGTCTGTCCGACCTATCAAAAACACTTCTTTTTTTCGAAAGGATCAGTCAACAACGACTTTTTAGGGATCAAGGGAAAAGAGAAAGAGGGAAAATGGTTTGCTTCGGCGAAGAACCAAAATAAATTTCTTGCCCCTGAAGAGAAAGGCGACTGGTTTAAATATTTCCAGATCTGCATTCGCATAAGTAGGGCTGTGAAGCGCTTACATGCTGCAGGACTTGCTCATTCCGATCTTTCGTATAAAAATGTATTGGTCGATCCTGCAACAGGAAGGGCTGCAATTATTGATATAGACGGGTTGGTAGTTCCCGGGAAATATCCGCCCGATGTTTTGGGAACTCCGGATTTTATCGCTCCGGAAGTAATAGAAACACAGCACCTAAAAATTACAGATCCTGCACGTAAGGTTCCCAGCATTGCAACCGACCGTCACGCACTTGCTGTGATGATTTATATGTACCTCCTTTACCGTCACCCGCTTAGAGGTGGAAAGGTAAACGACCTCGACTGTGCCAAAGACGAAGAGTACTCGATGGGGTCGAAAGCATTGTTCATCGAGCATCCAACGGACAAAAGCAACCAGGTTAAGGTCAACCAATTGAATCCAAGTCAACTGCCACAGGGAGATCCAAATAAAACCCCTTATACAGTTTGTGGTCCCTATCTTAAAATACTGTTTGACAAAGCATTTATCGAAGGCCTTCATAATCCGTCTGCACGACCAACCGCCAATGAATGGGAAGATGCCCTTTTAAAAACGGTTGACTTGATGCAACCTTGTCAAAATCAGGCTTGCTGGCACAAGTGGTTTATCTTCGACAATACAAAACAACCCAAATGTCCTTTCTGTGGTACAGTTTACAAAGGTCAGTTGCCGGTACTCAATCTCTACTCTTCACGCCGGGCTGGAACCTTTACACCTGACAACTACAGGCTAATGGTTTACAATAACCAATATCTTTACCAATGGCATGTGAACCGGAATATCTCTCCAAATGAACGACTTACCGAAGAACAAAAAAAACCGGTTGGCTATTTCGTTTTTCACAACAATAAATGGTTGTTGATCAATCAGCGCCTCAATGATTTGGAAGATAAAAGCGAGGGCAAATTAATTCCAATCAATCAGGCTGTCGAACTAACGGATGGGAAACAAATTCTCCTTTCAAAGGAAGAAGGTGGCAGATTGATTATCGTTCAGTTAGTTACAGGATAAACAAATTTATAAGACAAACAATTTGATTAAGCATATCTCTTTTGATCTCTGGCTCACTTTGATAAAATCGCATCCTGAATTTAAGGAGCGACGTGCAAAATTCCTTAGAAAAGAGTTTAATCCATTTGGCTATTCGGCGAAAAAAATCATGGAAATAGTTCAGTCTGTTGACAAAGTTAGCGACAGGTTGAATGAAATCAGCGGTAAAAAAGTTGCAACAGAATGCATGTACCGTCGGATTTTACTAAAACTCGGATACGATCCGGGTTGTGTCACAGATGATGTGTACACCGAAATCAAAAGAAAAGTCAACGATTTGTTTATGAAATATCCACCGCTATTTTTGAATGAATCAGTTCAGCCAATGCTACATTCCCTAAAAGAAGAAGGCTACAGCTTAAACATTAGCAGCAATACTGGTTACATAGAAGGGACAATCATAGTTGCCACCTTAAAAAATTTAAACATCTTTGAATATTTTGAATACTGTATTTTCTCCGATGAAATCGGACATTCGAAACCATCACGAGTTTTTTTCGAAAAAGTCTTTGATCAAACTGGTTTTGAAAAGGGGGAAGTGCTTCATGTCGGCGATAATTTTAAAGCAGATTATGAAGGTGCACTGAAATTCGGATTTAAAGCATTTTATATTAATAATCAACAATATACAATTAATGATATTAAAAGACACTTACAAGCGAACAATAGAGAAGTTTAGTGCCTTCCAGGTTTCAGATCCTAAAAATTTTGATTTTCCAGCCGAAAAGTATTCGAAATTCAAATTCGGATCGACCAATATAGCCCGCGAATTTGGCTATACCTTGGCAGATCGTTTTATCAATCAATTGTTTAAATTCAGCTATTTGGGAAAACCTATCGTTGTATTGCCAAGTGCCTATTCGCATATTCCGACAGCCTCCTACTTTATGACAATTCATTTTATAGATAAACTCAATCAGTTCCTTTACGAAAATGAATTTTCACCCGTTGAAACCGGAAAAATCGGCAGAAGCATCACCTATCGTGAAGACTATGGCGAGATGACTGCCGAGGAACGTTACAATCTGATCAAAGGAGACAAATTCAACATTGACGAAGCGCTCCTCAAAAACAAAATCTTGATTTTTCTGGACGATATAAAAATAACCGGAACACATGAACGGATTATTATCAAGATGTTAGATGATTTTGGCATCCAGAATCATTGCTACATGCTTTATTTCGCCGAATTGACCGATCCGGCAATATGCCCCAAAACGGAGAACTATCTGAATCATTTCTTTGTGAAGTCAATTTCTGATCTTTATTCCATTGTTCATCAGGAAGATTTTAAATTTAATACTCGGATTGTCAAGTATATTCTGAACAGCAATCCTGAAGCTTGCCGTTTGTTTCTTCAAAAACAAAGCAAAGCATTCATCAATGAATTATTTTACAAGGCATTAGGAAACGAATACTATAAATTCCCCGAGTACACTGCCAATCTGCAGACAATTGAGGCGATGGTATCAGAATAAGGATGAATCATGAATAGAGAAAGTAAAACATTACTTAGATTTATTATTTTGCTGACAGTTCTCTTCTGCCTTGGTATTGATGCCTATTCAAATTGTAATATCAGGACAACCATCGTAGAGCATCCTGCTGTGGATAACTTTGGGGAGAACAATTCATCTCCGGATGTCGATTTTTTCGATGAAGAACAAATCAATCAAATTTCTGATTTTTTTTCTGGCGCCGACTTTATATTTCAAATTCGTATTCCACAGAATTGCCATTTAATTCCAAGGTTCCCCAGCTTGATTTGGCAACCGCCTAAAGACAAGTAGTTCAACTTTTAATTAGTTTATAAATCATTCATGAGCCTAATATTCAGAATTGAGTATCTTTAGGCTCGATTTTTTTTGCATTTTAAATCAGAAGAATAACTAGATGGAACACAAAAAACATTACGAAGGACTCACAAATGAGCAAGTAATTGAAAGCCGGAAAAAATATGGTAGTAATCTACTTACTCCACCTAAACGTGAGTCATTGTGGAAGCTTTTCCTCGAAAAATTTGAAGATCCGATTATCCGGATTCTTTTAATAGCAGCCTTTCTCTCGTTGGGCATTGCCTTTGTCCATAATGAATTTGCCGAAACAATCGGTATTTTCTGTGCGATCTTCCTGGCAACTGGCGTCGCATTCTGGTTCGAAATGGATGCCAATAAGAAGTTTGACATTCTGAATCAGGTAAATGACGACACCCTTATTAAAGTCGTTAGGAACGGAAATGTAAGCGAAATACCTAAGAAAGATATTGTAGTTGGAGATATTGTTTTACTTGGAACCGGGGAAGAAATTCCTGCCGATGGCGAACTTATGGAAGCTATTTCATTGCAAATCGACGAATCTTGCCTGACAGGCGAACCAATCATCGATAAAACAACGAATCCGGATGAATTCGATAAAGAATCGACATACGCGTCAAACTGGGCGATGCGTGGCACCAAAGTAATGGATGGCCATGCTGTTATGTCAATAAAATTTGTAGGAGATGCCACAGAATATGGCAAAGTAGCAGAGAAGTCTACAGAAATGTCGGGTGAAGAAACGCCGCTGAATAAACAACTTGACGGGTTAGCCAAATTTATTGGCGTAGTCGGTTTCGGATTAGCTGTACTAACCTTCAGTGCTTTGTTTATAAAGGATCTTTTTCTTGGAAACACACCCTATACCCTTGCACAGCTCGGATCCGTAGGCATTGTTATTGTCGCGGCAATGGTCGCTCTCGCGAAAGTCTGGATGCCAATAATTTATGATGGATATGAATTAGTTGGAATCAAAAAAGAACTTCCCAAAAGTGTCGAAGAAGGTGGATGGTTCAAATGGTTCGGTTTTGGTTTGCTTACATTTATCCTCCTGGCATTGTTAGGTTATGCATTTGGTATCGATCCATTGAATAATGCATCGTGGGTAAGTATTGAGGTTGCAGGTAGAATTCTTCAGTACTTTATGGTTGCGGTAACGCTGATTGTTGTTGCTGTCCCTGAAGGATTACCAATGAGTGTCACACTAAGTTTGGCATTAAGTATGCGTAAAATGTTACATGCTAATAACCTGGTCCGGAAAATGCATGCCTGTGAAACCATTGGTGCGACAACCGTAATCTGTACCGATAAAACAGGAACTTTAACCCAAAACCGGATGCAGGTAGCAAATACCAATTTTTTCGGTTTGAAAAATCAATTAATGGTTAATGATGAATTGAGTAATCTTATCAAGGAAGGAATTGCCGTAAACTCAACTGCCTATCTTGATTTTTCGGATAATATCACAATTAAAACTTTAGGAAATCCAACTGAAGCGGCTTTGTTATTGTGGCTAAACGCGAGCCAAATCAATTATTTGGAATTGCGTGAAGATGCAGTCATTACGGAGCAACTTACCTTTTCGACCGAGCGGAAATTCATGGCCACGATTGTAGATTCGCCATTGCTCAACAAAAAAGTACTATACGTAAAAGGTGCTCCGGAAATTGTTCTTTCAAAGTGTAATGATGTTCTATACGAAGGTGAGCATAAACAAGTCGTTGCGGTCAAGGCTGCAATTGAAGAACTCCTGCTTCAATACCAGAACCAGGCCATGCGTACATTGGGATTTGCCTACGAAATCATTGATGATGAAAAAGCACGATTTGCAAATGGCAATCTTGCAAATACAAACTTAACCTATCTCGGTGTTGTCGCCATTTCGGATCCGGTTCGTGAAGATGTACCTGAAGCCGTTCAAAAATGTCTGAATGCAGGTATTGATGTAAAAATCGTTACAGGTGACACTCCTGGAACAGCCAGGGAAATTGGTCGTCAAATCGGGATCTGGAACGAAAGCGATAAATTACACAACATTATTACAGGAACCGAATTCGAAGCGTTGAGTGATGATGAGGCTGCAAACAGGGTGCAGCACCTGAAAATTATGTGCCGTGCCAGACCTACAGACAAGCAGCGATTGGTTCAATTGCTTCAGAAAACCGGATCGGTTGTAGCTGTTACGGGTGATGGTACTAATGATGCGCCAGCATTAAACTTTGCCCATGTCGGTTTATCGATGGGATCTGGAACGTCAGTCGCCAAGGAGGCAAGCGATATCACTTTACTCGACGACTCCTTTAACAGTATTGCAACAGCAGTGATGTGGGGACGATCTTTGTACCAGAATATTCAGCGGTTTATACTCTTCCAGTTGACCATCAATGTAGCCGCGTTGGTCATCGTATTATTAGGTTCAATAATAGGGCATCAGTTACCGTTGACTGTTACGCAAATGCTTTGGGTGAATCTGATTATGGATACCTTTGCCGCCGGAGCCCTCGCTTCACTTCCTCCGAACGAAAAGGTAATGAAAAATAAACCACGCAAGTCAACCGACTTTATCATCACACCCTCAATGCGATCAACAATATTGTTTGTCGGATTTGCCTTTGTGGCGCTATTAATGGGGTTATTGTTCTTTTTTACAAATGAGGCAGGAGAAATTAGCAGATACGATTTGTCCCGCTTTTTTACCATTTTCGTTTTGCTTCAATTCTGGAATATGTTTAACGCAAAGGCTTTTGCTACCGGCAAATCAGCATTTAGCAATATGGGACAGAGCATCGGATTTGTGATAGTTGCAGCGCTAATTCTTGTAGGACAGATTCTTATTGTAGAATTTGGCGGTGAAGTTTTCCGCACGGTTCCGCTCTCTTTAAAGGACTGGGGGTTAATTGTTGGATCCACATCATTCGTACTTTGGATTGGAGAGGCAGGTAGGTTCTTCAAACGAATCTAAAAACAATAAAAAATATCATTAAAAACAGGGGAAATTATTTCCCTGTTTTTTTGAGTAATACTTTCATCAAAAAATTTCATGATTGATCACTACCCGCATGCAACTATTTTTCCTCCTTTTCAATAATATGTAATATTTATTGCCTGTTCAAGAGTGAAGTTTTCTTTTAGTGCTGCGCTATCAAATGGCACTGCAACAAAGACGAAGTGAAGTTAAAGTATGTTAATCAAGTGAAACTAATGGGTGCTTTTAAACGTCTAATCGATACTTTTGCATGAAAATGGTACGCAAATTGTAGCATTTATAGATAATAATTTTAAAAAAATTGAGTTATGGACGTCGTTAAAAAAATTGCATCATCGCTGGCAATTGCTTTTGCCGGAGCCATCGTAGCTATCTTTTTATATTCGAAAATTATTAATCATCCCGGAGAGGCATCGGTGCTGAGAACTTCACCGGTACAATTAACAAGTTATGTTGCTCCGGCAAGTCCTCAGGCGCAATTGCCGGACCTTACTCAGGCTGCCGAAAAGAGTGTTCACGCAGTAGTTCACATTACTACCAAAATAAAAGCACAATCATACGGTGGCATGGATAATCCACTTTATGACTTTTTCTTCGGCCCCAGAGGTAACAGTCAACAGCCAAGAGGCAACAATCAGGAACCCGAGTACAACATGGGGGCTGGTTCCGGAGTAATCATCAATTCAGAAGGGTATATTGTAACAAATAACCATGTGATTGAAGATGCTGATAATATTGAGGTCATTCTGAACGATAGCAGAAAATTTACCGCTAAAATAATCGGACGTGACCCTAATACCGACATCGCCCTGGTAAAGATCGAAGCGAAAGAACTCCCCTTCCTTGTTTGGGGAAATTCGGATGCTCTCAAATTGGGTGAATGGGTCCTTGCAGTTGGCAATCCTTTTAATCTTACCTCTACTGTAACCGCCGGGATTGTCAGTGCCAAATCACGCAATATTGGAATTATCAGCGGACAAATGATGCCACTCGAATCGTTTATTCAGACCGATGCTGCAGTGAATCCCGGGAATAGTGGCGGAGCTCTTGTTAATGCCAGTGGCGAACTTGTAGGAATCAACGCCGCCATTGCGTCGAGAACAGGCTCCTATTCAGGATATTCATTTGCAGTTCCGTCCTCAATTGCCCACAAAGTGGTAGACGATCTGAAGCAATTTGGCGGTGTTCAAAGAGCACTTTTAGGAGTTGAAATGAAACCCGTCGATGACGACCTTGCCAAAGAGAAAAATCTGGGCAAAATTGAAGGTGTATATGTTGTAAGAATTACAGATGAAGGTGCTGCACGACAGGCTGGAATAAAAGCAGGTGATGTTATAACAGCCGTTAATGGAAATCAAGTGGATGCGCCTCAACAATTGCAGGAGCAGATCGGTAAATACAGGCCGGGGGATAAAGTTGCTATTACTGTTAAGAGAAATGGAGAATTGAAACTATTTAATGTTGTATTACGAAATACAAAAGGTGATACTTCCATCGTGAAGGAATCCTTCTCAATTCTGGGAGCAGAATTTGCGCCTATTACCGGAAAAGATAAGGAACGCCTCAAAATTGACCAGGGCATTCAGGTAGTAAATTTATCGAATGGAAAATTGAAAGAAGCTGGTGTAAAAATCGGATTTATTATCACCGATATAAACAAAAGTTCAGTTTCAAGTGTTGAGGAGATTAAGAGAGTACTTTCACAATCCAGCAATAAAAAGCCAATATTGGTAGAAGGGGTTTATCCCGGGGGTGAATGGACATATTATGTTTTCAAACTGGAAGAATAACTTTCGGTGAAATAAAAGGTGAATAAAAAAGGAAATACCGCCATTTCGGTATTGTACAAAACCACAAATGTTTGTAACTTTGCAGACTTTTAATCGGAGAGCATGAGACAATTAAAGATTACAAAATCTATTACGAACCGCGAGAGTGCATCGCTTGACAAATACCTTCAGGAAATCGGTAAAGAAGAATTGATTACTGTTGAGGAAGAAGTTGAATTAGCACAACGCATCAAAAAAGGTGATCAGGCAGCGCTTGAAAAACTTACGAGAGCGAACTTACGGTTTGTCGTATCTGTTGCAAAACAGTATCAAAATCAAGGTCTTAGCTTGCCAGACTTAATTAATGAAGGTAACCTTGGACTTATAAAAGCTGCCGAAAAATTTGATGAAACGCGTGGTTTTAAGTTCATTTCTTACGCTGTGTGGTGGATTCGCCAGTCAATTCTTCAGGCTTTGGCAGAACAATCCAGAATCGTGCGCCTTCCGCTGAATCAGGTTGGTTCTTTAAACAAAATCAACAAAGCTTATTCAAAATTCGAGCAGGAACACGAAAGAAGACCGTCACCTGAAGAACTCGCAGAACAGCTTGAACTGCCAGCTGATAAAGTTGCAGATACGTTGCGTGTCTCAGGAAGACACGTTTCTGTTGATGCTCCTTTCGTAGATGGTGAAGACAACAGTTTGCTTGACGTTTTGATCAATAACGATTCACCAAGTGCTGACAGGGTTCTTATCGACGAATCGCTGTCACGTGAGATCGATCGTTCATTAACGACATTAACAGAGCGCGAAGCAGATATTATCAGGATGTTTTTCGGAATCGCTTGTCAGGAAATGACACTTGAAGAGATCGGCGAACGTTTCGGTTTAACACGTGAACGCGTACGGCAGATTAAAGAAAAAGCAATCAGGCGTTTACGTCACACATCAAGGAGCAAACTCCTCAAAACTTATTTGGGATAGTCAAGTAATGACATCTTTAATAAATGAGCCCTTTTCTTTTCGGAGAGAAGGGCTTATTTTTTGAATGAAATTCCTATTCTATCTCAAGGTGCGGGAATAGCAACTTCAGGTACATCAGCCCACTTTCGGACTTGAAGATATTCTTTGCAAAATGAAGGATCTGGTGGTCAGTCATATGATCCTCTGTCGAATTCACCAGAAAATCAGCCTCGACAAGCAATTGAAAATCAATCCGATCAACAGATGTGAAAGTATGATGCCGGCTGATAATAAAACAAACCCGTTCTACAACCTCAGGATTAAAATCCAAATCAGTCAGTATTTCGCGCGCTACGGGTGGACCTTCTGTTTCCTGATAGTGACTTGTTGATTTGCCATATTTCTTTTCAGCCACATGTATGCCAATATCATGAAGCAATGCCGTTAGCTCAAGGATTTCAAGTGTATTATCATCCAGTGATTCAGCAGATCCGAGTAATTGTGCATATGCAAAAACTTTAAGCGAATGCTCAATTCTTCTGATATCGCCACAATTTTTCTGCATCATGGCCAATGCAACTTTTGCGATTTTATTATCCATTTTGTCTTTGTGCCATAAGTTCTTTTAAGCGGTACATTTCATCACGCAAACGGGCAGCTTCAATGAAATCGAGCTCTTTTGCGGCCTTTTCCATCTCCTTTTTCGTTTTAAGTATCGTTTTTTCCAAAGCCTCCATACTCATATATTGTACAACAGGATCGGCTGCCACATCGGTCCGTTCGGGTGGAACATAGGCCCGCCCCATTGCGGATTTATCCGCACGATATTCCAAACCAATAATTTCGCGCGTCGGTTTAATAATTTGTGTCGGCGTTATTCCGTTCGCCAGGTTGTAGTCATTTTGTTTGATCCTTCTGTAATTGGCAGCATCGATTGTCCGCTGCATTGAATCGGTAATTTTGTCAGCATACATGATGACAAGACCGTTCAGATTCCTTGCAGCACGTCCTGCGGTTTGCGTCAGCGACCGTTCTGAACGCAGGAAACCTTCCTTATCGGCATCCAATATGGCAACGAGCGAAACCTCCGGCAAATCAAGCCCTTCTCGTAAAAGGTTAATTCCAACCAAGACATCAAAAACGCCTTTTCTTAAATCCTCCATGATCTCGACACGCTCCATCGTATCAACATCCGAATGAATATACCGGCATTTGATGTTCATCCGGTCAAAATATTTCGACAACTCCTCCGCCATCCTTTTGGTCAGCGTTGTTACCAGCACCCGTTCGTCCTTACTGACCCGTATGTGAATTTCTTCCATAAGATCATCAATCTGATTAATCCGGGGCCGTACTTCTATTTGAGGATCGAGCAAACCTGTCGGCCGGATAATTTGCTCAACTACCACGCCTTCACTTTTTTGCAATTCATAATCAGCCGGTGTGGCACTTACAAAGACAATCTGCCGGGCAACATCCTCGAATTCTTCAAATTTCAACGGCCGGTTGTCAATAGCCGCAGGAAGCCTGAAGCCATAATCAACGAGTGTCACTTTCCGCGACCGGTCGCCGCCATACATTGCATGAATCTGTGGCATTGTGACATGACTTTCGTCGATCACCATCAGGTAATCTTCCGGAAAATAATCGAGCAAACAGAACGGCCGTGAGCCAGGTTCCCGTCTGTCGAAATATCGCGAATAATTTTCAATACCAGGACAATATCCAAGCTCCCGGATCATTTCGAGATCGTAGGTTACACGATCTTCAATCCGTTTTGCTTCAACAAATTTCCCTGTTTTCTTGAAAAAATCGACGTGTTGTACCAGATCATCCTGTATTTTCCGGATGGCCAGTTGAATGCTGTCCTTTGTTGTTACAAATATGGTGGCAGGGTAAATTGTGCAATTATTCACCGATTCTATTGCGTAACCACTGTCCGGACTGAAGATACATATCTCTTCAACCTCATCTCCAAAGAACACAATCCTTATACCCTCATCTGCATAGGCCGGGAAGATGTCAACTGTATCACCTTTCACCCTGAAATTACCCCGTTGAAACAGAATTTCACTGCGTGAATACATTGAATCAACCAATTTACGAAGGAATACATTACGGCTTACGACTTCGCCTACTTTGAGCGAAATCACATTTGCGTGAAAATCCTGCGGATTCCCAATTCCATATAAGCAAGAAACGGAGGAAACCACAACAACGTCTCTCCTTCCTGAAAGCAAAGCAGAAGTGGTGCTCAGACGAAGCTTTTCAATCTCCTTGTTGATCGACAAATCCTTCTCAATAAAAGTGTCGGACGACGGAATATAGGCTTCAGGCTGGTAATAATCGTAGTAGGAAACGAAATACTGCACCGCATTTTCGGGAAAAAATTGCTTCATTTCGCCATACAACTGGGCCGCCAACGTCTTGTTATGACTTAAAATCAACGTTGGCCGCTGAACCTTCTCAATAACATTCGCCATCGTGAAAGTTTTGCCCGAGCCGGTCACACCCAGTAAAGTTTGGTATGGAACACCTGTAACAAGACCATCTACAAGCTGATCAATTGCCTCAGGCTGATCTCCTGTAGGCTGATAATCTGATACTATTTTAAAATCCATAATCGCTAATGCTTAACCGAATGACTAAATTAGTAATAAATAGCGCTATTCTTAACAGGAGAATCAATTTACGGCGCATATAGTAATTCAATTCTTATTCACCTTTCCAGATGCGCCATTTCTACTTTGTCATTGATCACCCGGGGTTGCGTCGTACCTCCTTACCCGGGGTTATTGACATTCGACACCTTAAGTGTCGTGAATAATTCCAAATTATAAATTATAAATTATAAAAACGCTGACAACGAGTCTAATAGTCACCTTTTCTCTCACTCGCTCCCTTTCTCTCCTTCGCTTCATAAAACCCCTAGAAGGGTTTGCAACCGCTTCAAGGGTCGGGTCAATCTCTTACAACTCCTGCCCGATTGTAACTTCATAGTAAGGCTTTACATCCACACACATCATACCGGCACTGGTGGCAGCCTGCAATCCGAGCTCGCCATCTTCAAAAACCTCGCAATCGGAAGGCTGAACGCCAATTAATTCTGCTGCTTTTAAAAATGTATCCGGAAAAGGTTTGTGATTAATCACATCTTCAGCGGCAACCACGTGTTCGAAGCAATCCTTAACCCCTGCAATCTCAAGCGTTTTCCAGGCAAGGTACTGCGATCCGCCAGTTCCGCACGCCATCGGAAGCTTCCCTTTATTCTCCCTGATAATTTTGATGACAGGTTCAATAGGTTTGGCTTTGTGCATATTTTGTTCGAAACGTTCCTCTTTTAAACGCGTAAATTCGACCACATCAAAATCGCCTTTAAATTTATCCTTCAGGTATTCACTGGTTTGTAATGCGGGTATTCCGGTCACTTCGAGGAAAAGTTCAGTTGTAAATTCGATGCCTTGTTCTGCGGCAGTCTCACGCCATGCAATGTAATGAACCGGCATCGTATCGCAAATCGTTCCGTCTATATCGAAGATCAATCCCTTTGCACGCGGATTTTTTGTTAATTCTTTTATCATGAATTGTACAATATTTATTCCTCAAAAATAAGGATATAAAAGCTGACAACAGTTTTATCAAATTGTTAAGAAGAAATTCGTTATTTTGCATCAGAAAATTAAGATCTGAAAAATGACCAACGCTCAGTTGTATCTTCCGACAGTCCTGCCTCAGTGGGGAATATTTGCAGGTATTATTTTAATTACCGTGGGATACGTAGATAAAAAAAGTCTTTGGACACGTCTTGGATGGATCGTTCTGATTGCGACCAGCCTGACAGCGCTTTATTTTAACATTTTTGGTGGATTGGAGATTTTGGCCGAAACGAATGCAATGGCGTTACCCATCATTTCAACGGGATGGCAAACTGCAGCCGGAGGAATTCTTGCGGTTGCATCGCTGTTGATGCTTCAATTCAAAAGGAAGCGGTATGCGCTTCTGGCGGTACTTACACTATTGTATTTTACCCTCACCTTCTTTCTCTATTTGCAGGCATCTGAAAGCAAGGAAATAAAGATCAATACAGTCGCTCCGACAGAGCAGAAACAATAAAAGTAATTAATTGCAAATAAGCATTATGGGAAGTGATATCAACGTTTTATGGGACATTCTGAAAATAGTTCTCCCTGCACTCATCGTCTTTCTTACGGCCTATTTCCTTTTCAGGGATATGCTCGAAAACGCGCAGAAACAACGTGAGTTTGAGTTCAGGGTGAAAAATAGCGGACAGGTAACACCCGTCCGGTTGCAGGCTTACGAGCGTCTGGCGCTGGTACTGGAACGTATCTCGCCGCAATCGCTTTTGATGCGCGTATCGCCACACGAAATGAATACCTCCGAGTATCATCAGCAATTGCTTTCGCATATCCGTCAGGAATTCGAGCATAATTTGTCGCAACAAATTTATGTCTCTCCAATGCTTTGGGAAACCATTCGTGGAGCCCGTGAAAATCTGATCGGGATTATTAACAAATCGGCAGAGCTCGTTGGCGGTGATGCCCCTGCCCTTTCGCTCAGTAAAAAAATCATCGAGATCTATATTGATGACGAAAACGAGGCAATTGTAATTGCGATGAATGAATTGAAAAAGGAGATTGGTAGGTTGTTTTAGGGGGAAATTAAAGAAATTCCGGTTCTGAAAGAGAAGTATGCACGTGTATTCAATTACTAACACCGAACTACAATGAAAAAAATGGTTGTATATTTGTAATGCTTATTCCTAATAATTCATTAACAAGATGACCGTTACAGTTCAAATTGCAACAAACACGGCGGCTGGTCTGAAATTAATTGCTGAACTTCGCCGCTATCCTGATATCGTTCGCTTTGTTGAACCTGACCAGGTTTCGGAACCAATCCCTGAAGGATATGTTCCGGTTAAAGATGGTTTTGACGAGGTCAGAAATCATTTATTAATTAATTCAAATACTGAAACGGGTAAAAAACTCATCCATAAATTAGAATCCCATCCTCAAATTGTAAAACTTGAATACCCTTATCCAACTGATGACAATGGAATGGATATTGAAAGCCTATCTGCGAATGATTCAGCCAAACTGGCATTTGACAGATTAGGAGAAAAATATGATCATAAATTCAATAATAAATATACCCGATGAAGAGGTATGCTGTTCGTATTACGAAGGCGGCACAAAACGATATTTATCAGGTAATTGATCATATTTCAACTATATACAAAGCTCCTTTAACTGCCGGGAAATTTTAATCGGATTATACGACGCAATATTTTCGTTGGAAAACAGTGCCAAATCCATCCGGATTTCTACTAAATCTGACATTTTGAAATACGGTATAAACGCCGGAAGTATCGTGTTTAAAAAATTAATCATTGTCTATACTGTTCATGGCAAAATAGTTCTTGTTAAAGCTGTAATTTCGGGTGCAGTAATAAAAAGTTGAGTTTTATCTCCAATTATCTTATTACCTAAAAGTATAAGATTCATTTGCTCGCATCACAATGCTTTGGGATGAAGCAGCAATTAACAGCCATCTTTTAATATGGCATTAAGTAAAAGCATCAATCAAGCCGTTAAGATTTGTAACGGTTTGAAATAGCAGGCGCGTACCAACTCGCGACGGTTCGATTGTTGGTAATACCCGCAAAGCGATTGAAGCAAATATCGGTAAAAGCATTGTTTCACCATTGAATTCAAAGAGTAAAGAGTTGCCCGAAAACTCCGAAAAATAATAATCCGATCCTTCCTGTTATCAAAAAGATAAAATGAATACCGGATTCACAAGTCCGAGAGGGTGAATTGCGCTATTTTACTTTGAAGTAAAACAGAGAAGTTAAGCCCGACAGCGCCGATGGTACTGCACATCAGTGGGAGAGTAGGCCGCCGCCAACTTAAACCAGTCCCGGATTCTTTATTGAGTCCGGGACTGGTTAATTGATAACAGATTACACGAATCGAAGATCAGCGAAGTTAATTAAAGCGGATTACACGGATTTACAGCAGCCCTTCAGGAGGTTGCAAACCCGTGAAGCGGCGTTGAGAAAAGAAGTGGTGTTGCGCAATACCGGGCCGGTCACTGTCGCATAACAGTGAGGGCTTGACATGTACATGACATCAACAGTCAAACCCTCACTTTAAGTAAAGCTATTATTTTTCGTCGGTACCTTTATCGTTTTTAACATTGGGCAGATTGCGCCCTTTGATTTTCCGGACAGCAAACCAGCCATCAATAAAAGTATCGTCATCGATCATCCCTTCGAAGCCATCGTCCTGTTTGTCGAGCAGAATGCGTACTTCTGCAATCACTTCCTTGATCGAGCGAACTGCGCTCTTTCGGTCGTTCGTGATAAAATTTAGTTTGAATATTTTGCTTAAATTTGCAAAAAAGGTTATGCAACTTACAGTAGATATCCCATACGAACAATTGATTAATATTATCAGACATTTACCAGCAAACCAACTTGCGAAGATAAAGTCAGATTTGGAACATGCTGTTGCCGTAAATAATGCTGAAACAGAAAAAATAAATTTTCAGGAATTTCTTTTAAAAGGCCCTGTAATGTCTGATGATCAGTATTCAGCCTTTAAAGAAAATAGAAAAACTTTCAATCAATGGAGAACCAAATAATTTGTCTGGACACTTCCGTGCTGATTGACTACTTTCGTAAAGTAAACAAGTCAAAATCATTTTTCTATGAACTTACGAAGGAATATGATTTGTTTGCTGTGTCAGCTATTACAGAGTTTTAAATATATTATGGCAGCAACATCGATCAGGATTTATACTGGGATGATTTTTTCAATAAAATAATTTCTTTGCCATATAATTCCGAAGCGAATCGTGTTACAACAAGAATTGAACGCGACTTAAGGCAAAAGAACAGGTTGATAGATAAGCCCGACATAATGATAGCCGGAACTGCAATTGCCAATAATTTAAGATTAGCAACTCTCAATATCAAGCATTTTGAGCGAATTGTTGGATTAGAACTGATTAAAAGAAAATAAGGCGCACAAATCTTCACCTTTCACAATGTTTTTGACCATCTCTTAACGATTTTCACTACCGTCACTTAGAACCTAATCGATCTCCTTTTAATTCAATGGTCCGCAAAAAATAAAAATGACCGGGCAAGTGTTCAAATCAAAAACACTCAACCGGTCACTGTCGAATTACAGTGAGAGCTTGACTTGTACATGACCTGAAAAAGTCAAGCCCTCACGTTGAATAAAGCTAATTATTTTCGTCCGGACCTTTCTGATCCTTATTTTTGAGTAGATGGCGCCCTTTGATTTTCCGGACAGCAAACCAGCCATCAATAAAA
>JANXZJ010000104.1 GCA_025355585.1 Mariniphaga sp.
TTCAGATACGAACAATTGATCAGAAGAACTGCTTAACAACTGTAAAAAAATATATAAGCAAACGAAAATTGAAAGAATCAGATAATTTTTCTTCATGAAAGACCAAAAAATGGGCCGTTTCATTGCTGTCTGAAGATAGCCAAGAATGCAGAAGGATCAAATTACGGTTTGGTCACAAGAATTTGACTGAAGAATATTAAAAAAAAGGAATTTTTAGAACCTCCCTATATTACCCGTGCAACTTCGCCATGGATGTGATAATCCAACCCACTTTTCTGAACTGCATCGGTTACTTTTACCGGAACATATCGGTTGATGACATGAAGCATTCCCCAAGTGAATGAGCTTGCCCAGACAATGGCGATCAACAGTGCAACCAGTTCTTTAAATATCAGTTCGAATCCGCCACCATAAAGCAGTCCGTTAGGCGTACCGGGATTTATAATGTTAGAAGCAAATAATCCCAGCAGTACGGTTCCGAAAACGCCACCGACTCCGTGTACACCCCAAACATCAAGCGCATCGTCCCATTTCATACGGTTCTTAAAAGAAACTGCCATGTAACAAACCATCCCTGACATCGTCCCGATTAATGCCGCAGAACTTACTGTAACATAGCCAGCTGCAGGAGTGATCGTCGCAAGACCAGCTACAGCTCCAGTCATCAGTCCGATTAATGTTGGTTTCTTTTTTCCCCGATTCCAATCAATCATCAACCAGGTAATTGCTGCAAATGAAGCTGATATATCGGTGTTTATAAAAGCTGCGACTGTAATATCATTCATATCGAGCTCGCTGCCTGCGTTAAATCCATACCAGCCAAACCAAAGTAAGGTCGTTCCGATGGCTACAAGCGGGATATTATTGGGCTCATGTTCACTCCCTTTTCTTTTTCCGACATATATTGTGGCCACCAAAGCTGCAAATCCTGCTGTAGCGTGGACAACAATCCCTCCTGCAAAATCAAGGACTCCCCATTGTTGAAGAATTCCACCACCCCATACCATGTGAACAAACGGATAATAAACAAGTATCTGCCAGAAAATTAGAAAGATAACATACGATTTAAAGGTGACACGATTGATGAATGCTCCTGTGATCAATGCCGGGGTAATTATGGCAAACATCATCTGATATGCGAAGAAAACATATTCTGGAAAGGCTTTTCCGGGCATGATGGTCTTGGGTGTAATACCATGCAGAAACGCTTTGTCGAGGTTTCCTATGATACCCCAAAGGTCAGTGCCATTCGCTAAAGTGCCACTAAAACAAAGTGAATAACCAAAACTGAACCACAGAACAGTCGTCAATCCCAGCGAAACAAAACTCTGCATCATGATATTCAGGATGTTCTTTTTGTTACCCAATCCTCCATAGAAAAATGCCAGTCCTGGTGTCATCAGCATGACAAGACTGGTTGCTAATACCATAAATGTTGTAACCCCTTTGTCTATCATTGAATCGTATGTTTAGTTTTTTTGATTGTGTTTTGCAAAAGTATAAAAATTGACATTTGTCATGTTGAAGAAAGGGTATTTAGAATGAATATATGCTTACATATTGGAAGTGGGGTATTTTGAGCAGGGGTGTAATTGAAAATATGCCATTCTTTATTTGAGGATGGTCTTTGGTGGCGCACTTTGGATTGATGGTTTAAGAGCGATTTTCGGATTTGACATGGACAATATTATAGCAGTGGACAATCTTTTTTTATTCAAATTGACGACTGAGAAATGTGAGTTCAAAATATTATTTCATTTTTTTGCCATCAACTGAAACTTTTTTTTAGTCAATTAGTTATAAGTGTTGTATATAAACCTTAAAACGTAATCAAATGGGAATGTTAAGCGAGTTCAGGCAATTTGCCATGCGTGGGAACGTAGTTGATTTGGCAGTCGGTGTAATCATTGGCGGCGCTTTTGGAAAAATTGTATCCTCTTTTGTAGCAGATGTGTTAATGCCTCCGATTGGGGCGCTGTTGGGAGGGACAGATTTTACCGGACTTAAGATTATTCTTAAGGACAAGGTGATGGAAGCTGATAAGGTAGTGGCGCAAGCTGTTACGCTTAATTACGGCAATTTTATTCAGGTCACCATCGATTTTTTGATCATCGCTTTTTCAATTTTCATGATGATTAAACTGATGAATTCGATGAATAAAAAGGAGGTTCCTGCACCTGCACCTCTCGCTGAGCCTTCGAATGAAGAAAAACTATTGATTGAAATAAGGGACTTATTAAAGAGTGCCGCAAAATGAAAGTCGTGAAGTTTTTTTAAGGCACCCTCCTATTTGGCAATAAAAGAATGGCTGGTATCGATTCGATGCCAGCCATTCTTTTATTGTGATTTGTAAATTATGTTCTATTTTTGGTGAAAAGTCTCCGATACAAATCCCAAAACAGTGGGCAAGGCTTCGCGCCAGTAAGTCCAGTTATGTGCGCCGTCGCGAACCCGAAATTCGTGGGGAATTTCCTTTTTGCGCATGGCTATATGAACCAGCGAATTTCCTTCGTAAAGAAAATCATCATCGCCGCAGTCGATGTACCATCGTACCGCTTTCTTTTGATCTTCAGGTATCTGGCTGATCAGTGTTAATGCATTGTACTTTTCGTAATAGGTTTTTATCTGCGCTTCATCCGTAATTCCAGGATCACTTTTACTCATGCGGGTCTTGGCCTCTTCAATACTCAATGGACCTATATAGGCACTTAACGGACAGGCTGATGAAAACAAATCGGGATGATGCAGTGCATACATAAAAGTACCTCCTCCGCCCATTGACAGACCGGCAATTGCACGATAGCGTTTTTCAGCTTTTATCCGGTAGGTTTTTTCAATTGTGGGTAGAAACTCCTGGAAAAAGAAGTCTTCGTAATTCCAGTCGCCTCCTATACTGTTGAAATAACCCATTCTACCTGTATCAGCATCGGGCATTACAATGATCATTGCAGTAGCTGTTCCATCCTGAATGGCTTTATCTGCAATTCGTTGTACCTCTCCGAATTGTACCCAGCCGGTATGATTGTCAGTAGCTCCATGCAATAAATAGAGCACGGGGTAACTTCGTTGCGATGTTTCGTAACCGGCTGGCAGATAAATGGCATATTTCCGGTCGCTTTTCAGAATTTTACTGGGGAGTGAGAGGTTGTCTGATACTTTACTTACTTGGGCCGAAGCCAAAAGCGAGAAACAAATAAAGATCGACGAAAAAAGAAATACCTTCTTCATAATTAATTTGTTTGCAGTTTTTAATATGATTCAATAACCATTGTAAATATATTAAATGATAATCAGATATCAGTGATTGTGATCATTAAGGCGTAAATCCTTTCCATTTTTCTGCAACGGTTTGTGGTTGAGGTACAAATTCAAACCTTAATGGATTTTCCTCAAACTGCGAGTAGATTGACTTCCCATGTTCAATGTCAAACTGATAGTATAATTCAGGCCTTTTGACAACCAATTCACAATCAAGATAATTCAGATTTTTATGCCATTCAATGGCCCCATTCTCCGAAATAACCGGAAACCATGCCAAACCTTTGTGCCTGCGAACTGCTTCATATTCAAATCCATATTCGCGGTCACACCAGGCGCCAAAAGTCAATGGCTGCTCCGGATCAGCGCTGATGGTGGCATGTGCCCAATTCGGAGGAACAATCACGACATCACCAGGATGGGTAATAATTGCGAAGCATCTTCCAGGTTGATCTTCAGCTGTTTCCTGCATGTAAATGATCGCTTTCCCCGACCAGATCTCGTAGACTTCGGGCGTCGACCAGCCTGAAAGATGGGAGATTTTGTGAATATGTCCCTGACTCCGAACAGGTTCGTCACCCAACCTGCCTGCAGCGTAGGTCACAGCTCCATATAATAAATGAAGTTTTTTAAGAATGGGAAGATGCTCAGATTTGCCAATATCCATAGCAATGGCATAAACCGGATCGGGACCTGAACATTCTGGGTCGCGCAAGCTTTTACGAATTGAATCGAGCGTGCGGTTTTCGACAGCAAGACCAAAAACATTTGGCCCGTATTTGAAACCCATAGGTTGGGTAGTTGGTCTGATATCAAATCCGGGATAGAATTCCATTTTATCGCTTTAATTTATACAACCGTATGGCCTCATATTTCATTAGAACCTCACATATCCTTTTAATGTGCCGCACTTTTGTCCTTCGCTGGTTCCGAATGGGCGAATGGTGTATGCTCCAACCTTCGCGGGAACAATAAATACTTCGGCATAATTGACGACAAACGGTTCAAAAGCATTCAACGGACTTTCGATGATCACTTCATCGCCTTCAACAAGGCAAATGACATGAACACCGCCGTTGGTATGATGTTCGACCTTCTTAGTAAACCAATGGCGGCGTGTTTCGATAAACTCGCGTTCGTGCAACCCGGTGCTTTCTTCTACCCAGCCATCGCCTTCTGCGACAACCTGAACATGGTTAATGAGATTCTCTTTCGTCCACTGCGTAGTCCGGTCCCATTGAATATTGGATTTGCCGTGCTCGATATTGATAGGTCGCGGTTTTCCATCCATCCCCAATCGTCCCCAGTCCCAGAGTTTGAAGGTGAAAATATAGGGTGTGGCACTGATTTCGAGGACCATACTGTTTTTACCAGAGCAATGTACTGTTCCTGCTGGAATCAACACATGATCGTGCTTTTTCATTGGCCAGGTTTGCACATGTTTTTCGGCATCGAACGGTTTTCCGCCCGCCTGGGCTTCTTCCAAATCGGCCAGCATTGCTTCCGGATTTACATCTTCACGCAAACCAATGTATACAATCGCATCCTCTTCGGTATCCATCATGTAATAGCTCTCATCCTGCGTGTAGTGCATCCCGAATTTTTCCTGGATATATTCAGTGAGCGGATGAACCTGCAAACTCAAATGGCCACCTTCCATCGTGTCCAGAAAATCGAACCGGATCGGGAATTCATCGCCAAAACGTCCATGAACAGGATCGCCCAGCAATTCGCTCGGATGTCTGAATATCAAGTTGATGGATGGAATTTCGATGACATCTTCACCAAATTTCATCAAAAGGCTGTTTTCTTCGGGCACACAGTTAAAACACCATGCGTAATTGGGAGCCGAGGTATCAAGATTGCAAACTTCTTTCATCCACTGACCACCCCAGGGCCCCGGATCGAAAAAGGGAACCACACTGAACGGACGATTGATCGCGATTTCCATCCCTTCGAGGATCGCCTTTCCTTCAACCATTTTGGGCAGTCCAATCTTATTCGTGTCGAGCAGAAAATCCCATTTTTCAAACAGCGTCTTTTTCAGTTGGTCGCAAACACGCCAGTCCACAAAATATCCTTGTTTATAGAGCAGCATCCAATCGGTGGTGTCGCGGTTTTTTACACCCAGGTTGTCGACCAGATGTTGGCGCATCCGCAACTGAATTTCCCATCGGGCCATGTCGGCATATATGAGCAAATCAGGTTTTGGACAAAGGAGTGCCGCTCCGCAACCATAAATTACGATCACACCTTCTTCTGTCGAATCAATTTCGGCCTGAATAGCCGTAACTTTATCCGTATCAAAGTAGGGATCCATCGTCAATCTGGTTAGGAAACCAAAAATGCGATCGTTGGTTACATCCTGAAGCACAAGCTTTTTTATCTCTTCTTCGGGCAGCATAAAATCTTTTGCCAGCATAAAACGGGAATGATTCAAACCATTCTTCAGATTGGCAATCAATTCTTCGTGGATCACACCCTGGTAAGTTTCAATAACCACGATTTTTTTCTTTCCACCAACAGAAGATATCTCCTTGTTTAAACGGGTACAAATGGCTTCCCAACCGTTTACGACCTTGTATTGATCGTTTTTGACTTCAACAACGGGGAGATTATTGAATTTTGAAGTCTTTTTTAAATATCTCATTTTCAATTAATTTATATTTACGAACAGGCACATCGTTCACAATTGTGGTTTTATTACGTTTTCTATGTAGCTATTCATTTTACACTTTTCTGCAGACGATCGTACCAAATAGTCAGCACCATAAAGAGCTGCGGAATCCGGGAATCTGGCTTCGACGAGTTTTACTTTCCCCCATGGTGTCCAGGCAAATTTGTTCACATTCTCCTGAAGAACTGGTAAAAATACTGATGCACTTTTCATAATGCCACCACTCAGAATAATTATTTCCGGATCGAAAGCATGAATCATTGTTATGATTCCTGCCGACCAGACCGACAAGCAATGATCGAGTACCTCTTTAGCTACCAGGTCGTTGTTTCCCACATGATGAAAAAGCGCTTTAAAATCAAGCACTTCCTCAGTTTTTATAGCGCTATTGTCAAATTTCGGATGCTCTTTCAACAACGATGGTAAACGCCAGGTGGATGCTTCGGCTTCGACACACCCTTTGCCTCCACATGTGCAGGGAGATCCTTCGTGGTTCACTGTAAAATGTCCACCCAGGTTCCCGGCCTGAAAATGTTTGCCTTTCAACAATTGTCCGTTGATGAGGACACCTGTGCCAATTCCTGTTCCGATGGTCATCATCACCAGATCGCGACAATCTTTCCCTGCTCCGAACTGCCATTCGCCCAACAAAGCCATCCGGGCATCGTTCTCAGCAAAAAGCGGCCAGTTCCATTTTTCCAAAGCCCAGCCAACCAGATCTGTATCAGGACCATCATCGTACTTTTGATTGGTCGAGAGAATCCGGTTCTTCGATGAGTCGACCAGCCCGGCAAAAGAAAATCCGATACCCAGCACCTCCAATGCCGACAGTTGATTGGTTTGAAGCATTTTATCAATCGTTTTTTCTAACTCCGGAAGCTGCGGTTTCAATCCGGAAGCCGATTGTGCTTTGATTTCTGTCCGGTCGATTAATTGACCGTTTTTTAACAAACCTATTTTTATGACCGTTCCACCTAAATCGATTGCAATTGTATGTTTCATGTTTTAATTCTTTATGGAGAGACGCAAAGCCTTGCGTCTCTCCTTTTGCCAATAAATTTTGTCGCTATCTTTTATTCCACCCTGATCATTACAACTCCCCATGCCGGTATCTCAATACTACTATTTATTTCCTCGGTTTTATTTTCACCCGAGTTCGTCAGCCAAATGTGTTGAATTGGTTTATTTTCTGAAATCAGGTTTGTTTTAACAGTCGATTCGGATGAATTGAAGAGGGTTAACATGCGTCCTTTTCCGTTGTCGCAAGGTTTGAAGGCGGTTACGATTACCTGTGACTGATCGGGATAAATACCTGAAGTTGCAGGGATGTTTTCTGAAGCCTTTTTGACAAGCAATGGCTGGCTTAATCCAATGGCATACTGCGAGTTTTCGCTGGCGCTGAACTGTTTGTGCGGCCAAAGCGCATAGCGGAATGTAATTAGCCCTTCCTGATAAGCCCTGTAGTTGGTTCCCCAATGATTATTTAGGGCCCATGAAAACAGTGTCTGAGTTGGTTCGATGTGCTTTCTCCAAATGTCCGGATTGGTTTGCGATCCAAGCATAACTGCCGTAATTCCACCTACTTCGAAAAGAGGTGCATCCAAAGTAATCAGCGCAATGCCATTTTCCTGGTTGGACACGTCAGCCCATCGATTTGCAGTCAGCCAGTTTTTACAGGCACTCGGTATCTGATCTTTTTCGGGTTGCATCACACCATAAGGAACATCCAGTTTCACAATACCATTAGGAACCTGGAACGGAAATGCGAAGTTCACACTTTCTTTTCCTCCTGTTTGAGCAAATTTCCAGTCACCTGGTTTTGGGTTGATCTGGGCCCGTTTTTTATCTAAAATATTTACGAGTTCAACCTGTTCCTGACCTTCCAGTAAACGCACCTCACGGACAAGTTTGTAGCAAGCCGGTGCTCCTGATTCAATCAAAAGTGAGGCAACGAGTGGCCCTTTTTCTTTGACAGATATCTGAACCTTATTTACTCTCTGAATGTCATTTATTTTATCCGATTCAAGAAAAGCATAGTCGTTCAAACCATATCCAGATGAGGTATTTACAAAGTTAACGTTTTTGGTAGCTACTGATTTTAATTCAGCGATAGCTCCTGTTTGAGGATCAATTCGCAGCGAAACGAGACCGTTATCGATCGTTGTACCCTGAATTTTTACAGCGCCTTCGGCAAAGGCTTTTCCTTTGGAAATCACAAACCTTTTTGTGGAATAGGGAGGGAGTGATTTTACCAGAATCGCCAATTCTCCTGTCGAAAGTCGCTGCGACGGAACCGGCTTTTTGTCAGAATTCATAACACGGTCGCCGGTATTCGATAAAGTGACAGGAATCAACACAACTTCTGTGCGTGGCCATGAACTTGTGTTGTACACATCGATAGTCGTGATTAAACTGGTTTTATCATTTAAGACCAATGCTTTATCAAGTAAGAGATGCGATTGTTTATCGGCGTCAAGCGCATACGATTGTTTGATATCCCACTGTTCTTTTGTCATTTTATTTTCAGGGTCAGTGAGGCTGCACCATGCTCCCCAGGTATGCTCGGAGTAAAGCAGCACTTTTTTCCACGCTTCCTCAAATTCCCCAACAGGATAGCTTGACTGATCTTTCATTGCCCATAACGCCTCGGCTTGCGACAGGCGGTCGGAGCTGGCCCTGTTCATGCCTGTTTCGAGGGCAGATGAACCAGCGCCATCTTCCCAATAAGGTGTCCAATCGCCTTTTACACTTTGTAACTGACTTCCAAACTTATTTTCGAAAGCTTCAAATGCTTCACTCGTTGAAGATATAATAAACCTGGGGTAGGTGTATTTTGAATTCCAACCTTTTACAAATTCGGGTATTGCTGGATCTGGTTCTGCATTGTCGCCATGACCGCTCCAGCGAAGGTGAGCAATCTCGTACGGATAGTTAGTGCTATCCAATTGATTGGCAAATTTCTCCACAAATTCGGGTGAAAGTTTTTTGATCATGTGCGATAAGGCGTATCCTTTTAATGGTACCCAAACCAATACTTTTTCATTACCGGATGGCGAAACCCAATAGAATGGTTTGTTTTCCCATTTAACAAGGATGTCGCCAATACGATCGAAATAGTTGGGAGCCGTTGAAAAATATTTGATGCCGGCTTGTGACATGGCAGTTACTGTTCCCCAGGTTTGACCGGGAATATCGCTTGTCATCGCAGCAGTGATCGGTACTTTACATTTCTTTGCCAGTTCTGTGGAGAATTTAAATAACCTTGATAGTTCCTCAGGGCGGCACAATCCTGTTAAAACATTCAGGTACATGCCGTTTAAAGCAACTTCACCCCGTGTTACTGCTTCCAGAAACTCTTTCTTCTGAGTTTCATTCATTCGTTTAAGGTATAAATCAGCAGCCCAGCCAACTTCCACGTTCCAGACAAAACGGGATCCCACCGGATATTGCGCAGTTCGTTTGGCAATCTCCATCCCTTTTATAAGATTTTGCACCTGCTTGTCCTCGATTGCTGTTTGAATTTCGGTGTAGCCGATATCGGTATGCGAATGATTCAAAAGATAGCATACCAGTTTTTTCACAGGTCGCAAAATAACTTTGGTTTGATAGGCAGGCAACCCTTTGGACTCAATTTTCAACGAAATATTCTGTTCAGTGGCAACCGCTTTTACTGGAATCTCAATACTGTTTTCCCCTTTTTTAAGGCGAAGTGTAAATGGTTCGTTACCATCAATATATGCGACAGCAACGCATGAATCTCCTGAGTATTTAGCTTTTACGAGAATCGGCTGGAATTCCGCGCTTTTTTTCTCCAGAAGAAATGGCAAAGCCTTAATTCCGGTAATTTCAAGGTTTTGATTTGATGGCTTCTGAGCCACCGAAATAGATGTTGTCAGCCATATTGCTAATATGAAGCTGATTGTCAGTAAACTAAATCGTTTGTTTTTCATTGGTTAATAATTTGTTTTTAAGGATAATTTTCGATTTTTATTTAGACCGCACCTCCATGCAGTTCAATGGTTATTTCTTACAATCTATAAGTACCGGATTACCATCGATCTCAAGTAATCGGGCTGAGAAACCGTTCACTGCAATCTCCTCATAATCATGCCCTGCATCCGAAGGCCAGCAAGCACCAACTACAAGGTTTTCAGAACCGGTGTTGGCCAAACGGTGTGCGATTTCTCCACCGATGTAATGAAGACTACCAGGATATACTTCTTCTGCCCGCGTATTCCGTTCTCGATCCATCAGAATCAGCATCCCTTTTCCCTGAACACCCCAGTAAAATTCGGCCCGATCTGATAGTGAATGAAAATGGCCTTTTGTCATAAAATATTCGTTGCCAACTTGTCCGGACAGTATGGTCGAAGTACCAAAGGAAAGTCCTCCCGGAGTGCCTTCATCAACCGGCAACCATGATTGTACATGATAAACAATCGTTTCAGGCGGGATCGATTTCGCAGCTTCCTGGTCGAGAAAAACGGAAGCAATATCTTTTAAAATCCTGTGCTGATAAGTAATTGGCTCACCTTTTAGGCTAAAGTCCTTCAAATCTAACTCAACCGGAGACCTTTGTATTTTTAGATGTTTCATTGTATTTTCGGATTTAGATTGAAATACAAATAGCTGGCAGCCTTTCCTACCTTCAGAAACCTGCGGCTGATAACGGGTTTTCCGTTTTCATGTGTAAATTCAGCGACTAAAACATATCCCCCTGCCTGGGAAGGCAATTTCAACGAAACAGGAATGTCAGTTCGCAGGAAGGATTGCAACTTTACAGGAAGAGTTTGTTCTGCAACGTATTTCCCGGTATTGTCAATAAGCCTGACTTTTACGCTTCCCGAAACGGATGATCCAAGATTATTAATTCCAGCAAGATTAAACAGCAATGTTGATCCTGGCTTGTGAGGTTCAATAAATTTGGTGTAACGTTCGTCAGTCAGGTTTATAAAAGTGGCCACAGGTGCAAAAGCATGCTGAAACCAATCAAGCGTAGGGGAGGGTTTCAGATCTTTGATATTGTCGATGAACCAGTCACCTGTATATCCGTAATTATTAGCCAGGTAACAAAATGCCAGAACTCCGGCTACGTTAGGATTACTTCGCAGCCATTCAGTTTCCAGCTGCATCCAATAGGCTTGAAAATCACGGTTCTGTTCAGGTTTTGAGTTTGGTCCTAAATAATATTTGTAGAAATCAACGGTCAGTTTACTGGGTGTACCATTTCGCCACAGCCAAACCCATCCGTATTCATTGATTAATTGTGTAGTACCCGCCTCGTCGAGGTTTTGAATCAACGCTGGTTTATAATCAAGATTTCCAAGCGGATATGGGTTTTTATTGAATTCAGTGACATTTGTCCAGGGCATTGGTCCCTGATAAGGATGAGGTTCGTCCATTTCGTCCATCGCCATTTTGTCGCCCGTCATGTAACCGGCATCCCAAACGCGCGTCGGATCCAGCTTTTTCAATTCAGGAATCAGCGAGTTGCCAATGTAATCATCCCAGTTTTCATTGATGGCATCCCAAATGGCAATGCTCGGATGATTACCGTCGGTCCAAACCCAGTCGGTATACTCCTTTCTGATCTGATCGTCCCAGCCATGGTTCTGCCAGTAAAGCCATTCATTCTGAAACATCAACCCATATTCATCGGCAATATCGTACCAAAAATCAGGTACAATTCCTACACAAATGCGCATCATATTCCAGTTGAGCTTCTTAGGATAATCAACCAGCAATTTCTTTACCCATTCTTTATCCCAAACCAGGTTGCCGCAGTCGGGATCTTCGAAGAAGCGCTGAAGTGTAACATTGGTCCCCCGCAAGATGATTTTTTCGCCGTTCAGGTAAAAGAACTTCCCTTTCCTGGTAAAATCGCGCATTCCAAACTGCTTACTTAATTCGTCTGAAACGCCTTTGTCTGTTTTCAACGTTGCCTTGGCCATATAAAGGAACGGTTTATCGGGCGACCAATTAGTAAACTCTTTTATTGGAATTTCCAGAATTGCTTCGGATAAATTATCACGTTTGGAAGCGAACCGACCACTTTTACAGGCAACTACTTTGCCGGTTAGTTTTTCAACAATCGAAATATCCAGCGTCACTGAATCACTCATCGCGTCGCCGTAAAAAATCTGCGCCGGACTTAAATTTCTGAGCTGTGCCTTAACAGTAACTTTTTTTCCGGCAACGGATGGCAACACCAATAAACGGTTTACCCGCACTTTTCCAGTGAATGAGATCAAAACATCGTCCCAGATTCCCGGAAGATAGTGCTCTTTTTCCTTGTCTGTTCCACCGGCAGCTTCACTCGGCAGCCAGATACGGTCGCCAACTTTTATCAGGATTTCGTTTTCTTCACCAAACTTTAAAGCATTTGTAATTGGAAATTCAACCGGTGTATAGCAAGCCACCGACGTTCCCATATCAATGCCATTCACATATACCTGAGTCACATACTGGCTTTTTTTGATCGTGATCATTGCCTCTTTGCCTTCCGGATTTTTGGGAATAAGAACTGACTTCCGGTACCAGCTGTAGCGGGGTGTATAATCAATGTTGTATAGATTATGCTGATCTTTGGCTTCAACTTTATCTGCACGTTTAAAGAACTTGTCGTAATCCTCAATTTTAGGGACGGCCAAATGCACAAGTCCCGGAACCGGGATGGTTCGGGTAAATTTCACGGGCGGAAAAGCGTTGATTGTCTGATCAAATTGCCATGCACCATTCAAATTGATCACTGTACGCGCCCCATCGTCGGCAGAAATTGCCAGGAACGGAATGCAAACGAGCGCAAGAAAAAGAATTCGTTTCATAGTGCAGCTGTTTTAGAAAGAGGCTCTTTTATTTAGTAAGAAGGGATTATCAATTTTCAACTTCTGATGGTTGAGGATCATTTCGGCCATACTTTTTCCCATCTGGGCAAAATCGGTAGAAATGGTCGTTATTCCTGAAGCAACAATTCCTTTCAGCGGAGCTTCATTGTAGGAAACAATTCCCATTTCAGACCCAAAAACCAGGTGTTCTTCAATCGAATAGCGAACCAGAAACTCCAGATCGCGATCGTCGACTACCACAAATGCATCGCCCGGTTTTATTTCGAATGATTTAATATCGGTGACCACTTCAGAGTCAATGGGATGCTGTTTGCAGTAATCACGGAATCCTGTGGCAATATCTTTATAGTGAGATTTCAGGTGACGGATTACAAGTACCATCCTTTGATATTTGTCGACCAACAAGGCATTCATTTTCAAAATCCGATAAATGTCGCGCTCAAAATCCTGACAAACATATGGATAAAGCTCTTTATACTGCTTTCGTCCCTGATCGAGGATGAAAATCTTGTTCGAAGGCAGTTTGTCAATTATACCAACAGCATCCGGGTGATCGATGGGCATGATCACATATTCGGAATACTCACCAACTGCACCTTCAATAATGGTCTGAAACATTTTCGGGTTATTGTGGTGAAAAAAGATTTGTTCATTGCCATCTTTTTTCAGCGCTTCCTTAAACGAATCGTACAGCTCTTCCTTATAGGTAGTTAACCGGTCGAAAACAAGCAAAACCTTGTGCTTGAAATCGGTATTTTCATTTTGAATATAGTATCCTTTTCCAACCTGGGAGGTAATGATTCCTTTGGATTTCAATTCGTTGTAAGCCATCAGAACCGTGTCCTGCGATAGCCCAAATTGTTTGCAAAGTTGGTTAAGCGACGGGATTTTATCGCCCTTTTTCAAGTCCCCGGCCTTGATCTTTTGCTGAATCGCGTCAATAATCTGCCGGTATTTGGGAATCGGAAGATTGTCTTCAAACTGAATATCAATTGTTTTTCGCATTTGCAATCCTCTGGGTAGTACTATGCAATAATAGCAAATATTTAAATGCAATATATCAGGGCATTAAAATATTTTGGTTGAAAATAGAGGTTTGATTAATAGGTTGCAACAGGAGAGGGCGCAATTCGAATTGAAAAAGTAGACAAAAAATTTTAACAGTATAAAACTGTCAGATGCATCTGTCAATTTTAAACTGTTTTTGCAGAGTGAATTCGACAAAATAGGCAATAATTACAACAAAATTAAGCTTTAATCTTTCTGTTTTGGGTTGAACTGAAATTCAATTCTCGGGTGTTAATATATGAAACCAAATAACCACAAAGGTATAATTTGTTTAAAGCCAATTTCCAAGTCGTCTAGTGCAAACCAGGCTTCTGATTCTCCGGTTAACTGATTGGAATTTTTATTTTTTCCGCCAATTTCAAAAATATATTTGTTGTCAATCAGGAAATCACCCTTTTTAGGTAACCGGAGTTCATGGTTCACTGAAAGTTGTGAGGCAAAAAAGGATTCCCTTATGCTTCCAATTTCCGCATTGTTTAGATTTAGACTATAGAAATAATTAGGATTTCCCAGGTATAACTTATCAGGTTTCTGCAGAATCTTATTTCCCATAACTTTCTGGCTTAAGCTAAATAAAACCTCAGCTTTTTCCAAATAGTCTAAATACTTCAGCAATGTTCGCTGATCGGATATCCGCAATTCGCTACGCAATTTCACAAGATTAGGAACATATGGAACTGACGATGCAATTGCAGCCAATAGTTTCTTAATTTTTTGCGAAGTCTCGAATGGAATTTCAGTAACTGCCGGAATATCGTTTTCGATGATAACATTCAGAATGCTATTTATACGATCAAAATAGCGCGGTGGATCTTCGTTATAAAAGGGGTAATATCCGGTTTTGAGATACTCTTTGAACAACGGGATAATTTTCAGAGATTTAGTAATATCTCCGGATATTTTTTCATGATTGACAAGTATTTCTTCCAGAGGAAAAGGCTCATAATTGGCAATTTTATTGTATGTCAGATATTCTCTGAATGATAGTCCGGATAACAAATAAGAACTTTTACGACGACTTAGATCACCCTGTCCTTGATTTAATTTCAGAACTGAGGAACCGGAGTAAACAATAGAAAGATCGGGAAGACGATCGTAGCAATTTTTTATCTCTGCCGACCAATCGTAATCAGGGTATTTCGAAGGGTATTTATGGACTTCATCTAAAAACAAGTAATTTACCCCGTATTGTTTCAGTGATTCTGCAACTTCAACAATCGAATGACTAAAAAATAGCAGATCGTCCAAAGAAAGGAACACAGCCTGATTTGGAATCATTTCATTCAAAGTATGCGCACGCTGAAGTAAAAGAGTAGTTTTTCCAACTCCCCTTGCTCCATAAACTTCAATTAACCGACTTTCCCAATTAATTCGACGATCCAGATATCGTACAAAAATAGATTTCGTATTGTTTATAAGTCTGTTGCTATAATTGATAATGTCTTGAATCATTTTAATTCACTTATAAAACTACAATAATTACGTAATTCAGTACAAATATATGCAAATAAAATTGTAATGTAATACAATAAAAATATAAAAAAATAGTGTTTTATTACTAAAAATGAAATTTAAGTGCGCATTCGATTAGCAGTTATTTCCGATTGTCAGTTTAAATATCTATGCAACCGTTTGAACTAAAGGTGTCTAAATCCTAAATTGATTAATTTCATTATTTGAATCAACGGTTGACATTTATTTTTACTTTCCCCCATTTTACGATTCGGTGAATCGGCATGTATGTTTTGGTCTCATAATGAGCCATAAACGTTATCTCGTGGCCTGCCGGACAATTTTCAGCAATTTTCACAACCGAACTGAGGGTATAACCATCGGGCCAGACAGCCGGTATAATTTCATCAACCAACTTTTCATCACCGGCAATGACATATGGATCGTCAGTATATAACCGAAGGCGATGACCGTTTTCGTAAAGCATGATCTGCTCCCCGGCAGAAACACTTCCGTCACCATTTCGTGTTCCGAAAATCGAATCTGTAACGGTGCGGTTAGCATCTTTTCCAATTCCCTTTTTTGCAATCTGGCGGCCATCATCAACCTGGATATTTGTGAAATACGGGACGTCGTAGAAAACAGGAAGCAGGAAAGAATCATTGAAATGAAGTGTGTTATAATCCATGTCAACCTGAATCCGTAACATTTCGGGCGAACCGTCGGAAGGTGGAGTTTTGGAAGTATAAATTTTAAACGGTTTGGTTTGGAATATATCTACACCTTTCTGTAAACTGATTTCCTGTTTCGGAGTTGAAATTGTCACTGAACTGTCTGCACAGGAAAGTGTTACACTTAATTTACTATTAGCATTGATTGTTCCACCCCGTTTAAAAATGTTTAGTGATAATTCACTTTGTTCTTTTGCCCTGATAAATTTCTGTTTTTGAGGAAGTTGATTGCCTGTCACTGAAAAACTGGGTTGTTCTCCTTTTTTAGAAATCCCGATTTCAAAACCTTCACCCGTAAACTGCAGATGTAATCTCCCGTTTTGATCCGCAGAAGTTTCGAATTTCGCGAATTGCTTATCTTTTTGATTGTAAATGCGAATCTGATAAAGAACATTTGGTTCGTAAACCGGTGCAGTTGAGATATCAGCCTTGATGTTTTTAATTGCTGGGCCATCTGGAAGCCACTTTTTAGAATAAAATCCGAACCCATTCGCATCCACATTCCGAAGGAACAAGAATCCCGGTTCGGCTTTATTGCTCTTTACGGAATAACCCCAAAGCGAGAAATCAGGGCAAAGGTCATAATGCGACCAGTTTGGATTTAAGGGTACAGGTTTCTCAAACTGGTTGGTTACAAATCGGATGGCCGATTCAAATACTTTCGTTTCACCCGGATCATCAACTTTGTGACCACCTTTTAATTTATGGTATTCGTAATTTTTCAAACCGCTCCAGATAGCGCCCTGGTTTACTTCATCATTGAGTCCGGTCATCTGACAAGAATCGCGGTTATGGAAAAGGAGTCCGACATCACGCAGGTTATCAAATGTATATCGGACCTGGTAAAGTGTATGGTTTTCAGGAAGGCCTATAAAAAATTCAGGACTACCTACCATGTTAACCGCTGCAGATATCCTGTCAGGATATTTTCCTGCAATATAGAAAGACATAATTCCACCCATACTAAAGCCTACGATTCCACGGTGATTCCTGTCAGTAAATGTCCTGTAGGTCGAGTCAATGTGGGTAACCAGTTCCGGAAAATAATCTTTCATCTGGATATTGAACTTTACATCGTTGTGATTGCCAATGTTATAAGGTCGAGGTTCCGACTCATCCATATTTCCATCCCACATCACAAGGATGACATGGTATTTATTTACCAGTTCGCCAAGTTTATCGTATGCAAGTTTAGCGCTGTCATCTTTGTAATACCTTCCTCCCCAGCCATGGAAAAAATAAATAACGGGATATTTTTTACCGGAAATCTTATAATTATCTGGCAGATAGAGCCTGTATGTTTTCTGTTTGCCAAAAACATGACTATAATGCGTGACGTCCTGAAAGGGTTGTGCTTTCAGACTATAGCCAGCGCAAAATAATTCTAAGATTAGCAGGAACAACAGAAATGCTGTTTGCCTTATTCTGAAATGA